>JBBREM010000013.1:0-35594 GCA_038202925.1 Fimbriimonadales bacterium
GCATGGAGCCCCCATTTGTCGAAAATTGAAATGACCTCGCCTTCCCTTCCCAGATGCGCGACGGCGAGCATGCGCTCCTGGCTCTCACTTAGCATCAACTCGTAGGCAGACATGTCAGACTCCCGCATCGGAACAAGATCGAGATCGACCTCCATTCCCACGTCGCCTTTGCTCGACATCTCGATCGTCGAGCAGGTCAGGCCCGCCGCGCCCATGTCCTGAATCGCCACGATCGCGCCGGTGTCCAGCGCCTCGAGGGTCGCCTCGATGAGCAGCTTCTCAGCAAACGGATCGCCAATCTGCACGTTTGGGCGTCTGGCATCGCTTTCCTCGCCCAGCTCGGTGGATGCAAACGTCGCCCCGTGGATGCCGTCTTTGCCGGTCGACGAGCCGAGATAAAGCACCGGATTACCGACTCCGGACGCTTCCGCCGTGGTGATTTGATCGAGCCGAAGCATGCCCACGCACATCGCGTTGACGAGCGGGTTGCCGCTGTAGCGCGGATGAAAGTCCACTTCACCCGCAACGGTCGGAACGCCCACGCAGTTGCCATAGCCGGCGATGCCGGCGACGACGTGCTCAAAGAGGTAGCGATTACGCTCCAGCGTTACCTCCCCTATAGTTCCTAGAGGCCCTATAGGCCCGAACCGAAGCGAGTTCAACAAGGCAATCGGCCGAGCGCCCATCGTCAGGATGTCCCTGATGATCCCCCCGACTCCGGTCGCCGCCCCCTGATACGGCTCAACCGCGGACGGATGATTGTGCGATTCGACCTTCATCGTCACGCCGAGTCCGTCGCCAATATCGACGACGCCAGCATTTTCGAATCCCTTGCCCTCCAAAGCTTCTTTGTAACGCTTGAAGTAAGCGAGCACCGGGCGCGAATACTTGTAGCCGCAGTGCTCGCTCCACATCACCGCGAACATTCCGAGCTCTGTCAGCGTGGGCTCGCGGCCTATCAGCTTCAGAATCAGCTCATACTCAGCCTGGTTTAAGCCCATCGAGGTGTAGACTTCAGGAGTGAGCACCGGCATTGTGCGGATTTTACCGTTGGCCCTGTTGCTCGCCGCGTGGAGTTGCGGACCTACGTTCAACTACGAAGGGCGCTGGACTGGCAACCGCGACATCGCCGTCCCCAAGGGAGAGGACAAGATCCTCTACCATTCGCTTGGCAAGGTCACGTTGACGATCCGCAACGACACGTTTGAGATGACCAACTCCGAAGTCCCGATCGGGGGCCATATCCAGTGGCGGTCCGGCGCGATCGACTTGACGCCGGAAATCCTGATGAAAGTTCCACTCCCCGGCCGGGAAAAGGCCAAACACCCCGCGATCAAGGCCACGCCTCAGACCGATGGGAGCCTGAAGATCGAGGATCCGGCTGCGATCGACGGGCGACCGGTCATACTTCGGCGAGAGGAAAACGCAACCCCTCCCAACGCAACTCCGTCTTCCCAGTAACTGCCATGTCGCTAGCAATGTGGATTCTCATCGGCGTCTTGCTGCTCGTCCTGTTCGGATCGATCGGCATGTACAACAGCCTCGTCTCGCTTCGTCTGCAGACGGCGAACGCCTGGGGGCAGATCGACGTGCAGCTCAAGAGGCGCTACGATCTCATCCCGAACTTGGTCGAGACCGTGAAGGGCTACATGAAGTTCGAGCAGGAAACGCTCGAAAAGGTCATTCAAGCCCGCAACATGGCGCTTGGCGCGCGGTCCGTGCCCGAAAAGGCGGCGGCTGAGCAGGCGGTTACCACCAGTCTCAACGGGCTGTTCGCAATCGCCGAGCAGTATCCCGACCTCAAGGCGAACCAGAACATGCTGAGCCTGCAGGAAGAGTTGAAGAGCACGGAGAACAAGATCGCCTTCGCGCGGCAATACTACAACGACATCACCACGTCGTACAACACGAAGCTGGAGACGTTCCCGAGCAGCATTTTCGCCAGCGCGGGAGGCTTCAAGCCCCGCGAGCTGTTCGAACTCGATGAGCCCGCTGCCCGCGAAGCCGTGAAGGTACAGTTCTAAGCCACCTTTTGGTCGACGTAGACGGTGGGAGCAAACAGCTCGATGACCTCGCACGGCCGATCGGCCGTGGCATATGCCTGCTCCTCAACGATCGGCGCGCGCTTGGCTACGAGAACGTAGAACATCGCGGCCAAGGTTAGATACGAGAGTGTGACTAGCATCCGTGTTTCACATCGGCTTTCTATCGGACGTTTGCAGGTTTGGGTAGCCAAACTTAGTGCTTATGCCGGGCCTGCCTTCAATTTCCCGACTTCGGGCCATTGTGCGATGCGTAGTACCACAACAGTTGGCCCGTGTCGGCATTGAGTGCTTGCCGTATGGCGACACGCACATCTCCTGACCGCGAGCGTCCCCAGAGGACAACTTCCGCTACACGACGAACTCCGGTTGATGGAACATAGCCATAGAATACGCCCGTTGCAAGTGCCACTTTGCTTTCCCATGCTAGAGGTTCCGACATGCTTTGTATTCCCTTCGATGCAACCTCTTTGAGTTGGCGTTCGCTGAGCCCGCGCCCAGGCGCCATTTTGGTTCGTTCAATGCGCACATATCGAACAAATTTGCTTTCGTGTTCAACCCATATCTCGGCCGAGGCCTTGCTCCACCATATAACCATGCGGTCAGTGGTGTCGGTCGAAGTCGAATAGTTCTTGGACCCAGTCCATGCTCGTTGCTCGGCCTCTCCGTAACGAGCAAGAAAAGATGAGGCGGCTGCGGTCGGATCGCTGCTTTTGCAGCTACTACAACCACCGACAACGCAGGCTATTACTGCGGCGATGCTGCAACCAACCGATCTAGTGAAGAAGCAAGCCACCCATACATTCACCCGTCTCTGCATCGATTTTGACAAACGCAGTGTGTGACGTCAAGGCATAGACCAGTCTCATAGTGCGTTTCGAGCGTAAGGATTCGCCACGAACGGAGCCAAGTCCACTATCTGTCGACATGAATTGGAGCTTCACGGTGTAGGTATCACCGAGTTTAGACCCGGTAGCCCCCACAATGGAACTTGCCCTATGCACTGCCTCCGCCTGACTGAGTTTAAGGGTAGGACGTCCATAAATCCAGTCTGACTCGCATCGATAACGCAGCAGAGTGCCATCTTTCGCATCGAGTACGATATCCAGGCAGTTGCCATACCCCGAGGAATCATAGCCATATGGAACTACAGTAAACGAAACGAACGCCCTGCCTCTGCGCTCTTGCGCAACTGCTGCTGAGTATGGGTACACCTCTACGCGCCACGGTCGGAATCCTACCGGTCCCAAACCCAAGCGCGCAACCAAACTCTTCACGCGACTGCTTGCAACGCCCACCTTCATCATTGGGTGAACTCTGTTCGTCGGATGCGTTCTTAGCAGCCGCTCTCTTTCGGCATTCACGAACACGAGCACCTGGGAACCCCGAACGATGAATAAGTTTTCGCCGTCCTTAATTGTTTGCAGGGCTCCATTTCCCGGCGCGGGAGCAACTACTGCGCGGTTGGTACTAAACGGAAGTGCAGCTGCCCGGGAAAACGAAACGCAAGAGCTGTAGTCTTGGACACGGTTAACTGCAATAAATTGTAATAAGAGAAAGATTGTATTCATGACACTTCACAATTGGCGGTACCACGTCGAAGGCGCAGTCCCGGTGCCCGTGTAGACGGTTTCTACCCTCATAAAGAGATCACCATAAATGGCATAGTCGCTCCAATTCATTGTACGGGGCGTACCAGGCGGATTGCCTTCTGGAGAGTAATCCCAGACAATCAGATTGTAAGCCCCGGAAACCGCGACCAAATAGCTTCTGGCATCATCGACCGTATAGCCGTAGGACAGATAACCCCACAGACAATTACAACGCTGCTGAGTTTGTTCGATCGGGACATAGACCGTGGGGGCGAGCACGGCCTGGTCCTCTAAATATTGGTCATAGTAGTTATTGTACGGCCAGCAGGCGCGAATAAAATTGTTCGTGTCGCCTGTGTTGCACGATTCCATATGGAGGAGCGCAATAGCTGGATTATGTGTTGAGTTATACGGCGGAAGACCGGAACCAACTTCGAACTGTCGTCGCTGAAGGTAGCCTGGGGTCACGGGAGTGGATCCATAGTCATCTTCCGGCCAAATGACCACGCCATTACCGGCTTCGTGTAGGTCTGGTGCTCCATGCGAGGCAATGTAGACAAGACTTACCCCTGCCATGTCGGTGAAATAAGCCGCTGGCGTCCATGGCCAGCCATGCTCATGCCTAGTCGCAGCCCAATTGTGAACGTAGAGTTGCACGGTCTCACAACCATCGCCGCCCGAAACGTTAAAAGCCGGATGGCTATATATCTCCGTAACATTCTTCACTGGTGCACTTCCAGGGGCAGCTGCGTCGCTGGTGCCGTTAGAGTAGCTCGCGTAAAAACGGACCGTGACCGTGCCCCCATCTAGAAAGTGCGTACTGTCGAACATCGCGGCAACGGATGCCGGCACATTGAGGATCATTGGTCTCGGTTGGCGGCGATCTCGCCGGATCGTTGCCTCGGCAATGTCCGGCCCCTGAGATGCTTCCCAATAAGCGACGGTGGTTTCAGGAACACTTCCTCCCTGTAGGGTCAATCGCATGCGAATTGGCGTCTTGTTTGCGGTCTTTGTGCCGAAGACACGGCAATTCGTTGAAGAAAAATAGGGTGGCACCGTAACAGTGCTCGCCTGTGCAATATGCCACCCGGCGGCAAATATCAAGCAAGCTACAATTCCTTTCGTCTGCATCAGGATTCATAGTGTAAAGCCGAAATCTCAATCCTGCAAGTATTTTTCATGAGATTCTCGTGTTCCAAGATATCGCCGTGCAGTTCTTGATCGCCATCATGGGTCCGACTGCGTCCGGGAAGACCGGGCTGGCCGAGGCGGTTGCGGAGCGGCTGGACGCGGTACTGATCAATGCCGACGCCTTTCAGGTTTATCGCCACCTAGACATTGGCACCGCCAAGCCTGAGCGCAAACACCGCTACCGACTCTTAGACATCAAGAATCCGAATGAGGAGTTCGGCGTCGGCCATTGGGCCGAACTTGCCCAGCTTGAACTCCGGAAATTATTCGCGGAAGGGCGGCACTGCATCGTCGTCGGCGGAACCGGCTTTTATGTCCGTGCCCTTTTCGAGGAGTACCGGGCGATGCGGTCCACTCCCGATCCCATCCTGCGTCAAACGCTGAGCGAAACACCGCTCGAAATCGTCCGAAAGCGACTTACCGACGAGTTTCCCGAGCTTGCTGCGGCCACCGATCTCAAGAACCCGGTAAGAGTCCGTCGCGCCCTGGAGAGAGGCCTCGATCTTGGCGTTCCCATGAAGCTCGAGCTGCCGCAGTTCAAAAAGCTGAAGTTCGGTCTCGATCTCACCCCAGAAATGGTCCTAGAGCGCATCGAACGGCGAGCCCAGCAAATGATGCAGAATGGATGGACTCGGGAAATCGAGGACCTCCGCCGGAGGGGCTACCAAAGGAGCGATCCAGGGCTCCGCGCGATAGGATATCGCCCGCTCTGGGACGCGCTGGATGGGAAGATTGGACTGGACGACGCCATCGCGACAACGATCGCGGAGACACGGCGATATGCCAAACGTCAACGAACGTGGCTGCGTTCAGAGCCAAGCCTCACGGCCGTCCCCGCCGACCCGGGCCACGATGCGTTTCGTGCGTGCATGGAACGTATTGAGGATGCTTTGAAGTAAGGGGTATTTCAGGATGGGCAAGGCTATCAATCTTCAAGATATGTTCCTGAACCAGGTGCGCAAGGAAGGCATCGGGGTCACGGTTTATCTCACTAACAGCGTCCAGCTTCGCGGCCAGGTCCGCGGATTTGACGCGTTCACGGTGCTTCTCGACGCGCCCGGCAAGCCCACTCAGCTTGTTTACAAACACGCGGTGGCCAGCATCGTGCCCGCCAAGCCGGTGGGCCAATACAAGCCGCACGGAGACGAAGGGCATCGAAGCGCCGAAGAAGAGTAGTGCGCTTCACGAAGATGCAAGGCATCGGCAATGACTTCGTCATGGTTGACGCCATCCGCGACGGTTTCCCAGCGCAAGCCGTGGCCACCTTAGCAAGAGCGGTCACGGATCGGCGCACGGGGATCGGAGCGGATGGCCTTATCCTGCTTGAGCGCGGACAAGATGCGCCTTTCCAGATGCGCATGCTTAATCCGGATGGGTCCGAAAGCGAGATGTGCGGCAACGGCATCCGCTGCCTCGCCCGGCTGTTGCGCGATCATGGCCATAGCTCCGAGCCCCAGGTAGCGGTTGACACCGGTGCGGGGCGGCTGATTGTCGAGATTCAGGAAGATGGCCGCGTCCGTGTCGACATGGGCGTGGCAACCGAGGTCTTTATCGACCAGCCGGTTGCAACTTACCGGGGAACGGCTGTATCAATGGGCAACCCCCACCTAGTCGTCTTTGTGGATGATGTTGCGGTTGTAAACCTCGAAGTCGAAGGCCCGAAGCTTGAGAACGACGAGGCGTTTCCGGACCGCACGAACGTGCACTTCGCGCAAGTCCTGGCTTCAGATCGGATAAGGCAGCGGACTTGGGAGCGCGGGGCCGGAATAACTCTGGCCTGCGGCACCGGCGCTTGCGCGGCCGCGGTGGCAGGCTTTCTAAACGGCAAGACCGTCCGTAAGGTGACGATCGAGCTCCCCGGCGGCGACTTGGACATCGAATACGCCGAAAATGGGCGCGTCCTGATGACGGGGTCAGCCGAGACAGTTTTTGAAGGCGACTGGGCCGCCTAGGCCGCCTGAGCCGACAGGTAGCTGTGGATCGCCTGCCGAGCGTTGCCCAGATACTCCACAAAGTGGACACCGGCACCGCCGCGCAGTTCGGAGAGGTAAGCGACGACAGCCAAAGCGCGCACCGGCTCGCCGCTCAACACAGTGTTGAACTCGACAAGCGAACCCGGTACCGGCATTTCTTTCATCGCGACAAAAGCTCCGCTGATGCTCATGTCAACGGCGGTGCCCTCGGTTGATGAGATCACGGTTTCGTGCCGGTGATCCGTCACCAGCCGGAGGGAAATTGGGAGATTGACGGGCAGGCGATCGTGACGGCGGCGATCCAAAATTTCCCAATGGACGCTGCTGAGGTCGGCAAAAAACTCACCGCTCTCGGTTCTGATTTGATCCAGATGGCCGTCGGCGCGGAGCGCAACCCCGTCCGACATTGAAATCAGCATGACCCGAAGAGCCGGGCGAAGGCCCTCGACGGAGCCGGCCTCAACCCGCAGGCTGAGCGGAGTCGCGTTGTGGACAACGCTCTTAACAAGCCGGGTCTCGCCATCGTTGTAGATGATGAGATCGACCGGACAGCCCGTAAGGCCCCCCACGATAAATGACGTGCTCGCGTCCACAATGTGAATGTCGGCAGATTATCCCGACGGATTTAGGTTGTTTTGAACGTTTCAGAGACGTTCGGAGCGGACTCGCTCCATCTCCCTTCGTTCCTCGTCCTGCGCGAGCTTGTGCCGCTTGTCGTACTGGGCTTTTCCACGAGCAAGGGCAATCTCGACCTTCACCCGGCCGTTCTTAAAGTAGACGCGCGTCGGCACGATCGTGAGCCCCTTCTCCATCGACTTCCGGTCGATGGTTTCAATTTCCTTGCGGTGGAGCAACAGCTTGCGATCTCGGCGGCGTTCCGGCGCGAAACTGCCAGCCTTGTCGTAGGGCTCGATATCGAAGTTAATGAGGAGCATTTCTCGGCGCAGGACGCGGCAGAATGCATCGGTCAGATGGGCCCGGCCGAGGTAAACGGACTTAACCTCCGATCCAACGAGGGCGATGCCCGCCTCGAAAGAGTCGAGAATTTCATAATCAAAGCGCGCCCGTCGGTTGTTGATGGTCGCAGGTGCCTTGTTCTCCTTTGCTGCGCCCTTCTTGGCCATGGAACCGAGTGTACCGACCGACTTGTTGATGCCAGTGGTATAAATGAGCCCGATGAAATGCCCCGATCTCCTTCTCTGTGTCGGCCTAAGTTTGGTGCTCCTAGGTTGCGGCAAATCCGAGCCAACCGTTAGCAAAGACACACCCGTAGCCGAGCCTAAAGTTCAAACAACGGATGTCGTCGTAGGAACCGGCACAGTTGCCGCGATCGGCGATACCGCCTTCGTCCAGTACAAGGGCACCCTGGCCAGTGACGGCACGGTTTTCGATGAGAACGGCGGCGACAAGCCACCCTTTCCCTTCGCGATCGGCCAGGGCCAGGTCATCCGAGGCTGGGATTTGGGCGTGGCGGGCATGATGGTTGGGGGAACCCGCAAGCTTCATATCCCCTGGCAACTTGCCTATGGCGCGCAAGGCAGTCCGCCAAAGATTCCCGCTAACGCCGATCTGGACTTCCAGGTGAAGCTGCTAGGTCTGGTCAAGGTGGGTGAGGAGTTGGTGGTCGATCAGGTGGATGTCAAACCCGGGTCCGGCTCCCGTGCCGTGAAGGATGGCGACACGGTTACGGTCAACTACACCGGGGCCTATCTGAATGGAGCCAAGTTCGTCGACTCCAAGGAGAAAGGCAAGCCGTTTACATTCACGCTTGGAAAGCTTCAGACCATCTCCGGCATGGAAGCGGGCGTTAAAGGCATGAAGGTTGGCGGCGTCAGAAAGATAACCGTGCCGCCTCAGGCATCTGGCGGTGCAGGCGGCCAAACCACCACCCAGGTGGTGGTGCTCGAAGTTGAGTTGATTTCCATCAAGTGAGTCCAGCGGTAAACTCGCCGCCGGAATGATAGTTGGAGTACCCCGCGAAGTCAAAGAGGACGAGTATCGCGTCGCGCTAACCCCCGCCGGAGTCATGGCCCTGCGCGAGCATGGCCATCGGATAATTGTTGAAACCGGCGCTGGTGACGGAACTCATCTCGCCGACGAGGACTATCTCGCAGCGGGAGCCGAGATCGCCCCCGTCGACAAGGTCTGGGCAGAAGCGGAGATGATCGTCAAGGTCAAGGAGCCGCGCCCGGTCGAGCATGGACGGGTTCGGCCCGGCCAAATCGTCTTCACCTACTTCCATTTCGCGGCGGATGAAGAGCTGATGCACGCGATGGTGCGATGCAAGGCTTATTGCATCGCCTACGAGACCGTCGAACTCGACAACAAGACGCTGCCCCTGTTGACTCCTATGAGCGAGGTCGCCGGGCGACTGTCCATTCAAGAAGGCGCGAAATACCTTGAGCGGCCGATGGGCGGAAGAGGCGTGCTGCTCAGCGGCGTACCCGGAGTCAAGCCGGCGGTAGTCGGCGTGATCGGCGCGGGCGTGGTCGGCCTGAATGCTATTAAGATCGCCGCCGGCTTCGGAGCTACCGTCTACGCTCTGGACGTGAATCTGGAGCGCCTGCGCTATCTCGATGACATCTGCCCAAACAACGTCATCACACTGCACAGCAATCCGGGAACCCTGAAGGAGGTTCTGCAGGAAGTCGACCTTCTCATCGGGGCGGTCTATCTCACCGGAGCCCGCGCACCCGTCCTCGTGAAACGCGAACAGCTCTCCCTGATGAAAAAGGGTTCCGTCATCGTCGATGTCTGCGTTGATCAGGGTGGGTGCTTCGAAACGACTCATCCGACGACTCACCGGAATCCGATTTACGAGGTAGACGGCGTGGTCCACTACGCGGTCGCCAACATGCCGGGTGCAGTGGCGCACACCAGCACTTACGCGCTCACCAATGCGACGCTTCCCTACGTTATTAAGCTTGCGAATCAGGGTCTTGGAGCGCTGAAGCAGGACGCGGCGCTACGCAAAGGATTGAATGCAGCCGACGGTCGAGTTACCCTCGAAGCCGTGGCAACGCAGTTCGGATACCCATTTGTGCCAGCCGACGAGTTCCTTTCCGGGGTCTCGGCGGGTGTGGCGTAAGAATATGAAAATGAAGATCAATAGAGTTCTTGTAGTCGGCTGCGGTTTCGCGATAGCGTCGTCGGCGCTGGCACAGGTCACCAAGTCAGGGCCGGGCTACCTTTTCCGCGTGAAGTGGGCCAAGGGAACCATCAACTACTCACTCGACTCGACGGTAGGCGGCATGCCATCCACTAAAGGGAGCGGCTCGATGAAGATCGCGGCACCCGTCGTACTGACCGTCGCGAGTGTCCGAAACGGAGTCGCCGATCTTTCGGTCCGAACCGGACCGATCTCCATGAACGGCAACGTCGTCATGCAAGCCACGACTCAGAAGATCCAAGCCGATCAGTACGGCAAGCCGATCGGAGGAGGAGGCAAATCCTCCCAAGTGCTGCCCGCGGGTTTGCCTACCGGACCTGTTAAGGTGGGTCAGACGTGGTCGGCGAGCGTGCCCCTCGCGGGACCGATGGCGGGCAAGAAGGTGACGGCGAAATACACGTTTGTCGGTCTTCAAGACGTCGGCGGTAGGCAATGCGCGAAGCTCAATATGATCCTCACCGGCGCTAGTACAGGAAGCGGCACCTACTATCTCACCGTCGCCGATGGGCTGATGTTTCAAATGAATATGAACCTGAACCAGGTTATTCCCGGTGGGACCAAACCCCTGAAGATATCCGTGGTCATCAACCGCCGGTAGCGGTGTTCGTTCGCGCTCTCCCCGCTGCTCACCGTGCAGGTGATGGCGGACCGGAACGGAAAATGCTGCGCGTCACAGATTGTGCAGGCGATGAACATCATGGCCGGATCTGAAGAGGCGCTGGGCATTTGCTAGCTGCCACTTCGGCCCGTGACCCGTCTTGTAGGTTCGTATTGAGCCTGTTACACTAGGTGCGCATGCAAGGCCCCGCCAAAGTCGGATTACTCGTGATTGTCTTTCTGGCGCTGCTGTATAGCGCCTACCTGCTCATCGGCATCACCTTTTTCAAGCCCGCGACGAACACCTATTACGTGGAATTTGCGGATGCAGGTGGAACTACATCGGGCACCCCGGTGAGTATGGCGGGCGTCAAGATCGGGAGTGTAAAGCAGATCAAGCTGATTTCAGCAAGAATGGCTCGCGCCACCCTCGATATCGACAAAGGAATACAGATCCCCCGTGGGTCAACCGCACAGATCGGAAGCTCGCTCATAAGCCTTGGCGCAAGCCCCATATCGATTGTCCCTCCCGAGATCGAAGTTCCTGGTTTCCTCGCCAATGGGGATACGATCTTAGGCGGCAAAAGTTCTCCCCTCGACAGCTTCCTTCCCGACGCCAAGGGGACGATCAAGGAGCTAACCGGCACGCTGCGGGCGACCCGCAAACTACTGGAAGATCAAAGTCTGAAGAACAAACTGACCAAGCTCCTCGAAACGAGTTCAGCCACCCTCGAAAAGTTCGGCGGCATGGCCGATGCGGCCAAAGGATTGATCGCGAGAGCGAACGGTCTCGTCGGCCAGAATCAGCCGATCATCGCCGGCGCCATGCGCAATGTCTCGCTTGCGATGGGCGATATCCGAAAGAGCACTCAGCTCATTGCCAAGCTCATCGAGGACGGCAACTTTCAAAAGCAAGGCCTAGCCTTACTCGACTCATTAAATGGCACCGCGAAGAAAGCCCAGGACGTCATGACCAGTCTCAACGATCTGGTCGGCGATCCGCAGATGCAGAGCGATTTGAAAGCGACGATGGGCAACGTCAACAAAATGACAGATAGCGGCACGCGCATTGCCGCCAACACCGAGGAGATCACCAAGAACGGTATCACGCTCAGCGAAAAGGCAGTGCAGTTGGCTGACAAGGCAAACGAGATCGCCGATGAGGCCCACACGGCCCTGCAGAAGATCAGCGGCTTCTTTGGACGAGGGCCAAGTAAAACAAGCATTCCGAAGGTGCAGGCGCAAATGGATCTCTTGCACGAGGGCAGCCCGAACCATTGGCGCATGGATATCGGGGGCCGTGTATTCCTCAAGGATCAGTTCATTGACCTGGGCTTATACGATGCTTTTGAGGGCAACAAGATCATTCTTCAGTCGGGCAACTCACTCGGCAAGAAAATGGATTACCGATACGGGATTTACGCCAGCAAGCCCGGCGTTGGGGTAGACTTTCGCCTCGCGCCTAGGGTGTCGCTGCGCTCGGATCTGTTCGATATCAACAGGCCACGCTTCGATCTCCGGACGCAGATCGATTTTGGCAGCGGCTTCGTCGGATGGCTCGGTCTGGAAAAACTCTTCCAACGCAACGCCTTCGTCGCCGGGGTCGGGATCCGAAAGTAGGATCGAGAGCTCACTGCCCCGATTCCTTGAACCAGGCTTAACCATGAAAGTGATTCTGAATACGACGGTGCCGAAGGTCGGCAAAGAGGGCACGGTCGTAACCGTAGCCAACGGCTATGCGCGCAACTACCTCTTCCCTCGCGGACTCGCGATAGTGGCTGAGAAGAAGCAGATCGAGGCGCTCGAGAAGCGCAACGCACGCATCTCAGAGCGCACGGCTGGCCATAAGGCAGAAGCCGAGACGCTCCGCGAGAAGCTTCACGGCAAAGCCATTCGCATCGAAGGCAAAGTGGGCGCCGCCGCCGGCAAGCTCTTCGGAGCCGTCACCGCTCAGGATGTAGTGGACGAGATTAAGAAGCAGCTGGGTGTAACGATCGAGCGCAAGCAGCTTGCACTCATCGAGCCGATCAAGCGTCTTGGCAAGCACGAGGTCGAGCTCGACCTTCACCGCGAAGTGGACGCCCGCGTGACCGTCGAGGTCTACGATCCAAACGCGCCTGTCGAGGAGCCGGAAGCTGAGGTTGCTGCGACTTCTGAGGAAGTCGAAGAGCCCGAAGCCGTCACGGCGTAACGCCCCTGACTAATTGTTTCAACCCGAGTTCGCGACCCTCATTGCGTCGACCAGTATCCTAAAGCAGTGCCTCCGATCTTCGAAACCGAGCGCTTGATCGTTCGCCCGTACGAACCCGATCGCGACGCGGAAGCCGCGTTTGACATGTATGGCAATCCCGAGGTCATGCGTTATCTCGGCAGGGCGCCCGTCGTGATCGAGAGCGTCGCGTTGCAACGCGAGCGACTCAGATCGATCAACGAGACCATCAAGGAGCGTAGCGATGGCGGTGGCTACTGGGCGATCGAGGACAAGGCGACCGGCGAAGTTGTGGGAACGGTCATCCTGAAGCGCTTGCCCGGAGCCGATGAAGTTCTGACCGACGATTGGGAGGTTGGCTGGCACCTGCGTCCGAAACATTGGGGCAACGGCTATGCCACCGAAGCTGCCCAAGGGGCCATCCAGTACGGCTTTGCCCAGCTCAAGCTGCCGATGATCAATGCGATCGCCAACAAGGAAAACACCGCGTCCCTTCGGGTCATGGACCGGCTTGGGATGACCCATCTAGGCACGACGGACAAATACTACGGCGTCACTGCCGAGCACTATCAGCTCCGGCCGTAATCATGCTCGATCCTGCGCTTCAGGTTGGCGTTCGCGAAGATCCCGTCGGGCAGATCGTCATGGCCATGAACTGGCGCGAACTGCTCTTTCTTCACTTCGCGATCGAACCGGAGCTAGTCCAGTCCAAGTTGCCGCCGGGGCTTTCGGTCGACACCTTCCCCGACGACTCAGGACGAGAGATGGCGTGGATCGGACTCGTGCCCTTTACGATGCACAATGTTCTCCCCCGCGGCGTTCCTAGAATCCAAGCATGCAGCGATTTCCACGAGACGAACGTGCGCACGTATGTTCATGCGAGTGGCCGGGATCCCGGCGTATGGTTCTTCAGCCTCGATGCCGCGAACTCCTTTGCCTGCGCCTACGCCCGCCGGTTTTTCAAGCTTCCCTACCACGAAGCGCGCATGGAACTCGTCAGCGACGGCCCTTACCGCCAGTACAAGAGCGCGCGCAAACGCCATCCGGCAGTTGTAAGTGAAGCTACATGCACGGTTGGCCCGTCACTCGACAGCGCCAAACCCGGCACCCTCGAATTCTTTCTGATCGAGCGCTATCTCCTCTACTCATACCGGGCGGGGCGGCTCTACAACGGTCAGGTCGTTCACTCGCCCTACCGGCT
Organism: Fimbriimonadales bacterium; assembly: GCA_038202925.1. GTDB lineage: Bacteria > Armatimonadota > Fimbriimonadia > Fimbriimonadales > Fimbriimonadaceae > JAEVZK01. The sequence goes on from JBBREM010000013.1 coordinate 13,975, forward strand.
CCAGGCGGTTTCAGAGTACGAGGCTTCAGGCAGCCTTGTCCAGGCCGCCGGCTTGCCCCTGCGTCCTTACTCCCACGCCATCTTCAGCTCCGGGGTCGACGTAGGGGTGGGACGGCTCCGGCGCGTCATCTAAGCCGGCGCGCCGCTGCTCGATGTAATCGGAGAATCGCTGGAAGTTGACAACCAGCGTCAGGAAATTTTCAGGCGAGATCATCGAGCGAGTTGTCGACCATCATGCGCTTCGCGGGCTGGGCGCCCACGATGTCCCAGTTGTCGCAGTCCAGGCGGCGGCAGTAGATCATCTTCTGTGTGCAGCCTTCTTTGTTCTCCACGTCTGCCATCTGCGCGAACCGGCAATCCAGACAAAGTTCTGGCTCCAGCAGCCGGACTATTTTGAGTTGTTTCGCCATCCCTAGACCCTATGCCCGCATCCTACGGACACTAAGAAATGTCGGGGGATGCGGGAGGGTTAATCTCGCCATTATTACCGGGATTGCGAGGTACGGGTAAATGTGCGAGGATCAGGTTTTTCGCAGGCTATAGGCCGGGCGGCTACGGGTCTTCGCCGGAGAAATATTCGCCGGCTAAAGACCGGCGGCTACTGCTCTTCGGCGGGGAAATCGATCGTAAAGGTGGAACCCTTGTTAATCGTGCTTTCCACGCGAACGGCACCGCCGTGGGCATCGATGATGTGCTTCACAATCGACAGCCCGAGCCCGGTGCCGCCCGACTCGCGCGAACGAGCCTTGTCGACCCGGTAAAACCGCTCAAATACTCGCGGCAGGTCCTGAGCTTTGATCCCGATGCCTGTGTCTTCGACGCAGAGGGACACCTTCCCGCCGTGCCGCGATGCCGCCAATCTGACACGGCCCCCCTTGGGTGTGTACTTCAAGGCGTTGTCGAGCAAGTTCACCACTACCTGTTCAATCTGGTCCTCCGAGCCGCTTATCGGCAGATTTTCCGGCAAGTGCGCCTCAAGCTGGATCTCCGCCTTTTCGGCGCGCGTCTGGAACTTGCCAAAGGCTTCCCGAGCAAGGTCGGCGAGGTCAAACCTTCCTTTCTCCAATTGTCCGGTCTCGGCGCGAGTCAAGACGAGCAGATCATCCGCGATGCGCGCCAGTCGCTCCGTTTCGTGCACGATCATGCCCAAAAAACGCTCCGCAACCGGCTTTTCCTCGAGAGCGCCTTCCTGCAAAGCCTCCGTGATGGCCCTAATCGACGCGAGCGGAGTTCGCAGCTCGTGCGAGACATTGGCTACGAAATCTTGACGCACCGTCTCCAGCCGCCGCAGGTCGGTGACGTCTTGCGCGATCAGAACGGCGCCTTCGCTCTTGGGAATGATCCGGACGACCGCCGTTCGCCGCTGCGGGCCAAGGCCAGATATCTCCTTTTCGAGCGCGTCGCCGGATGCCTGAGCAACGAGTGCCAGTTCCAAGATATCCAACGAAGTCGTAGATTGCAGCAGGGGCGTGCCCACGATTTCCGCGCTCATCGCAAACAGCTCGTAGGCGTGCCGGTTGGCTCGCGTGATTACCATCGCCGAGTCCAGCTCAAGGACCGCCGCCGACGTCCCCTCAAATAGCGCGAGGAAGAGTTCCTGCGCCCTCCGGCCCTGCTCGTCGAGCGCGATTGTGCTTTCGCGAGACTTGGTGCGATTAAAAAACACGGCTGCGGACATTCTTACTCCCCCGGCGCCCCGGAGGAGAATTTGTAGCCGAATCCTCGAACGGTTAGCAATTTTGTGGGCGTCGATGGGTCGCTCTCGATCTTTTCCCGCAGCCAGCGCACGTGAACGTCGATCGTGCGCTCTTCGACGTAAGCGTCCAACCCCCAGACTCGGTCTAACAACTGTTGCCGTGTGAACACTTGGTCCGGATGTGATGCCAAGAGTTGAAGCAGTGAGAATTCCTTCGGCGACAGATCGATCCGCTTGCCGGCGAGGCCAACTATGTGCCGACTCTCATCGATGACGAGATCGCCCACTTCAACGCGCTTTCGCTCCGGCTCATCCGACTTCGGCGTGGCCCGTCTCAGAACCGCCTTAACTCGCGCGATCAATTCCCGCATCCCAAACGGCTTCGTGATGTAGTCGTCGGCCCCAAGCTCGAGGCCAACCACGCGATCGATCTCGTCGGCCCGCGCGGTGAGGAAAATGATGGGAACGTTGTGCTTGGCGCGAATGCGGCGGCACACATCAAAGCCGCTGCCGGAGGGGAGCATAACGTCGAGCAACACGAGATCGGGCACCTTGTCGAAAAATACGCGCACAGCCGCCTGAGCGTCGTCGGCGGTTGACACGTCATAGCCTTCCTTCTTCAGCGTGTACGTAATCGCCTCTCGAATGGATGGCTCGTCGTCGACTACCAGTATCTTCATTGGCTTGCGGCGTGATTAAAGAATGCCAGCGCCATGTTATGGCCGGATTAAGAGCGTCTTAACGCTTTGCTGTACGTTACCGCCTGCGACTAAACCAGCGAGGCGCGCGGCGAAAGCTTCGCCAAAGCTCTCAAATTGAGAGAAAAGCGATTCATGGGTCCAAGCAATCCATGATTTCTGTATACTGCGGTGTGCATCGCTGAACCCCGGTTCAGCCCAGGTGCGAACAACAGGTGAGGGACCTCGTGAAACTAAGACACTTTTACAGCGCTGCGCTAGCCGCGCTCATCTTCGGAGCCATCGGCTGCAACGGCGGCGATACGGCTAAGACAGACGCTGGATCGGCTACTACGACAGGCGGTTCCGCCCAGGCCGTCAATATCCACGACAGTCAAGGCTATACGATCGGCGTTGTAGCCAGCCTCAACGGCGACCAGAAGCCGTGGGGCGAGGACTGCAAGAAAGGCGCTGAGCTTGCCGCCGAGGAATTCCTGCAGAACGGAGGCGTCGGAGACGGCAAGGGCATCAATGTCAGCGTCCAAGACGACGCGTCCAAGCCTGAGCAAGGCAAGAGCGCCGCAGAAAAGCTGATTTCAGAGGGCGCGATCGCCCTCGTCGGCGAAGTGGCAAGCGGCATCACGATGCAAATGGAGCAAGCCGCCGAGTCCAAGGGCGTGCCCGTGATCGCGGTAGGCGCAACCCGCACCGACTTGACGCAGGGCCACACCAACCTCGTGCGCGTCTGCTACACCGACGCCTTCCAGGGTCCGGTCATGGCGAAGTTCGCTTACGATGAGCTTGGCTTGCGCAACGTGGCGCTCATCACCGACAAGAAGCTTCCCTACTCGACGGGACTGAGCAACGCGTTCCGCGCATACTTCGTGAAGCTCGGCGGCAAGATCGTCGACGAACAGTTCTATGAGCAGGGGACGACGCAGTTCCAAGGCTTGCTCACGAACTTGAAGGCGAAGAACCCCGACGGCCTCTTTATGAGCGGCTACTTCCCCGAGACGGGGCCCCTCGCCCGGCAGGCGAAGGAAGCCGGTATCAATGCTAAAATGCTCGGCGGCGACGGTTGGGATAGCAATGAAATCCTCAAGACCGGCGGCGACGCGATCGTGGGCCAGTTCTTCTGCAATCACTACAACAACAACGAGGAACGACCTGAAGTCAAGAACTTCCTAGCCAAATGGGAGAAGAAGTACGGCGGCAAGCCTGCCACGACCATGGGTGCGCTCGGCTACGATGCCATGATGTTGACGCTTAATGCCCTCAAGGCGGCTAAGACGAAGGACAAGATGGGGCTGCTTGCGGCGATCAACGACACCGTGGACTTCCCCGGCGTCTCAGGAAAGATCACCTTAAAGGACATGCACGGCGATCCTCCCAAGCGAGCGCTCGTCGTCCAGCTTCAGAACGATCCTGCAAATCCCCAGGTCTTCGTCAAGGCGTATGACAGGGACCCGACGACGAAGGAGCCGGTCGAAGCCAAGCCTTAACATTTGATGGATCTCGTACACCTTCCGCTGGCAGCGGTGAATTTTTCAACGCTGCCAGAACAACTGGTAAATGGCCTCCTCCAGGGGGCCATTTATGCGCTGATCGCGCTCGGATACACGATGGTGTACGGCGTGCTCAAGCTCATCAACTTCGCTCACGGCGAGGTCTATATGCTGGGCGGCTATGTCGCCCTCTTTGTTTCCTACATGCTCGGCTATACGCCAACCGCGAACGGCGAGCCGAACCCGCTGATGAGCGCCGGTTCGATTGCCACCATCGGCTACGTCCTGCTTGCGATTGCTGCCTTGGGCCTGATCGCGAACTACACGATCAAGAGTTCGACGGTCCTGCTGAGGCTACTCTCGGGCTTCTTCGTGGCGATGGGCCTGCTGTTCATTGTCATTGCCCGATACCAGCCGCGGGCGCTGAACCTGGTGCTCATGATCCTGGCGAGCATGATTGTCTGCGCGCTTATCGGCGTAGTCATCGAGCGCTGGGCCTACCGGCCGATGAGGGGCCACTCCCGTATCGCGTCGCTCATCACGGCGATTGGTGTCTCACTGTTGCTCCAATACGGCGGCGCGCTGTTCTTGCCGAATAGTCCGCCCGCTCCAATCGACGAAAAGGTCAATCCGATCCGCTCGACGATCACTATGTTTATCGTCCCTCCGCCGCCGGAGATCGCCAAAGAGATCGAAGCGGCCAAGCCCGATTACGATACGAAAAAAACCTCCTTCGACGCCTATCTGGCGCGCACTCATGAGACCCAGTTCAGCTTGAGCCCCGAAGGCAAACAGCTTCGTACCGAATTCCAGGATTCCGAGCGCAAGTACAACGACGCGATGCGCAAGGGCTCCAGCTCGGGAGTCAGCCTCACGATCTCGTGGAGCCGCATCATCATCTTCGTCGCCGTGGTCTTCCTGATGCTGGGTCTCACTTACCTCGTCCTCAAGACGCCTGCAGGCAGGGCAATGCGCGCGGTTTCACACGACTTTGATTCCGCCGCGCTGATGGGGATCAATGTCAACCGGATCGTCACGTTCACCTTCGTCCTGGGATCTTCCCTTGCCGGAGCGGGCGCGATGATGACGGCCACTTTCCAAGGCACGCCACTAACGACGTTTTACGGCCTTCTGCCGGGCGTTAAGGCCTTCACCGCCGCTGTGCTTGGTGGCATCGGCAATATCCCTGGCGCGGTGCTTGGCGGCCTCCTCATGGGCGTTGCGGAGAACTTGGTGGTCTGGGCAGGCTACAGCGAGCACAAGGACGCCGTGGCCTTCGTGATTCTCATCGTCGTGCTCCTCTTTAGGCCGGGCGGCTTGCTCGGCTCCTCGAAGGTGGAGAAAGTCTGATGTTTTGGCTTAAACGAGCTGGATCATTGGCAGCGGGAATCGGCCTGTGTTTCCTAATCGATTTCCTCGCCCACAAGCAGAACGATTACGCCCAGCGGCTCATCGTCTTCGCAGCCCTCTACATCACCCTGTCAGTGAGCCTCAACCTAATCAATGGTATCACCGGCCAGTTCTCGATCGGGCACGCGGCCTTCTATCAGGTCGGCGCTTATGCGACAGGGTTCATCACCGTCAAGTTTTTCGAATCCGCCCATATGCCCCCCATCGCGTGGCTGCTCCTGATGCTCGTGGTCGGCGCGCTGGCCGCCGGCGTCGCCGGGTTCGTCGTGGGCCTGCCTTCACTCCGTCTCCGCGGGGACTACTTGGCGATCGTCACGATGGGCTTTGGCGAAATCATACGCATCGAGGTCCAAAATACACCTGCCCTCGGCGGCTCGTACGGGATGAGCGTGACCCCCAAGATTCAGCCGATCTGGCTCGTATGGCTCCTCGCGATCTCCTGCATCGCCGTGTGCCGAAACCTTATCAAGACCGCCCACGGACTTCCCTTCCTCGCGGTGCGCGAGGATGAAGTCGCCAGTTCGGCGATGGGCGTAAACGTCACCAGGGTGAAGGTGACCGCGTTCGTCATCGGCTCGATGTTCGCCGGCGCCGCTGGTGCCCTGCTCGCCCATCAGGAAGGCTTTATCACCGGCAACTTCTTCTCGATGGATATCAGCTTCATCATCCTGACGATGGTGGTGCTGGGCGGTACGGGTTCGATCACGGGCTCCGCCGTCGCGGCAGCCTTCCTCTTCTATCTGCCGGAGAAGCTGCGCGATCTCAAGTCGCCGGATGGCACCGCCCTTACCGTAACCCCTGCTTCGATCGCCGCCGCCCTGCTTGGCGTCGTAATAGCGGTCGCGATCATTAAGCGCGTAATGGATCACAGCCATCGGCCCAAGGCGGTCAAAGCTGCGATGTACTTGGGGGCCGTGGTCCTCGCCTTCATTTCCAAGCTCGTCATCGGCATGATCCTCATGAAGATTCCGGCGATGAGCCCGCCGAAGATCGAAGCCGGGCAGCTCCGGATGGTCATCTTTGCGGTCACGCTGATCGTGCTCATGCTCCTGCGCCCGCAGGGCATTTTCGGCCACCACGAGTTCAGCTGGACCTGGCTGAAGAGCCTCTTCACCCGAAAGAAGACCGGCCCTACTGACCCCGCGCCGGCGGTGGCGGCATGAGCGAAGCAGTCGGCACGATTCTCGAGCTCAGGGATGCCACGATCAAGTTCGGCGGCCTGACCGCCGTCGATGCCGTCAACTTCTCCCTTCAAAAGGGCGACCTCTTCGGACTGATCGGCCCCAACGGAGCCGGAAAGACGACCTGCTTCAACCTGATCACCGGCGTTTACAAGCCCACCAGCGGCAGCATCTTTTTCAACGGCAAGGACGTCACGGGAACCCCTTCCAGCAAGATCGCCCGCCTAGGCATCGCGCGGACCTTCCAAAACATCCGTCTCTATCCCGCTCTGTCGGTGTTGGAAAACGTGGTCGTCGGGGCCTTCCTGAGACACAAAGTTCCGCTCGCCAGCGCCCTCGCGTACCTGCCCGGAGCTATTCATGAAACCGACGAGTTGAAGGCGCAGGCGATGCAGATGCTGACAATTCTCGATCTCGAGAAAGTAGCCAACTACCGCTCCGCCGACCTTCCCTACGGCATGCAGCGCCGCCTGGAAATCGCCCGCGCGATGGCCACCCAGCCGCAGCTGCTCCTCCTCGACGAGCCCGCCGCCGGCATGAACCCGAACGAGAAAGAGGACCTGATGAACACGGTCCGCCGCCTGCGGGATGAGCACGGCAAGACCGTTCTCGTCATCGAGCACGATATGCGGTTCGTGATGAATCTGTGCGAAAAGATTTTCGTGCTAGACCACGGCGAGCAAATCGCCTACGGACCCCCATCAGAGGTGCGCAACGATCCCAAGGTGATCGAGGCCTATCTAGGCGAAGCCGTCTAACCTTTTGGACTGCGGCGACCTGGCGCCGCTTTCACCTGCGCGACCCGGCGCGCTGCAGCGGAGCAAGCTCCGCAGTCCTAAGCGCGAACAAGTTCGCACACTCCAAAGATCAATACTTGATAACGCTCATCGCTGCGTCGACTATCTTCTCCACGCTCGGCAGGACATGCAGCTCCAGAGGCTTCACCCACGGCACCGGCGTATCCAGTCGAGTGACTCGCAAGGGCGGCGCGTCGAGGTGCTCGAACGCCTTCGTCGTAATCCGAGCGACGATTTCGCCCGCGAAACCGCAGGTCATCGGCGCCTCATTGACCACGATCACCCGGTTCGTCTTGGCAAGCGACTTGAAGATCGTCTCCTCGTCGAGCGGCACCAGCGTTCGGATGTCGATGACCTCCGCGCTGTAGCCCTTCTCGGTGAGCTTGTCGGCAGCCTGAAGACAGTGGTAGACGTTGTTGCCGTAGGTCACGATGGTTACGTCGGACCCCTCTCGCTTAATGCTGGCCTTCCCAAGCGGCACGATGTAATCCTCTTCGGGCAATTCCTCAGCGATCTGGCGCTGGCGGTATAGCTCCTTGATCTCGTAAAAAATCGTCGGGTTGCCGCTTCGCAGCGCCGCCTTCAAAAGTCCCTTCGCATCATAAGGCGAGGACGGAACGACGATCTGCAAGCCCGGAGCGTTGGCAAACCAAGCCTCGTTCATCTGGCTGTGATAGAGGGCGCCGCCGCCGTATGCCCCTGCCGGGCCACGCACCACGATCGGCAAGTTCACCTCGCCCGCCGTGCGGTAGCAATAGGTGGCCATCATGTTGACGATCTGGTCGAAGCCGCACGAGATGAAGTCGATAAACTGCATCTCCGCCATCACCGTTTTGCCGTTCAGCGCCATGCCGACGGCGGAGCCGATAATGCAGCCTTCGGCGATCGGCATGTCGATAACGCGCTCTTCGCCATATTTCGCCTGGAGCCCTTCCGTGACGCCAAACGCCCCGCCAAGAATCCCAATATCCTCGCCCTGACAGACCATGTCAGGATTCCGCGCCATCTCCTCAAACAGCGCTTCCTTCAGCGCCGTCAGGTAATTCTTCTTGATGGTGGTTGGGGCTTCTGCTGTCGCTGTCATTTTTGATTGTGGATTGTGGATTGTATGTCAGGTGAGAGCACCGCATCGTCCCATTCGGCAATCCGGTAACTCGAAGCAAGTTCACGAACTTGCAATGAACGGCCCATTCGCGTACGAAGGGTCTTGATCGATGTCACGACAATGCTGATGAGTTCATGTGCCTCTTGTGACAGGGCTGCTACCCGTTCCGGGTTGGCGCGATCTGCATCTACTAGAAGGTCAAGCCAATAAATGCATTCGTCAGCTTCCTCTTCGAAGATGCCGAGCTTCGCAGCCATCTCGGCATCGCTTCGGCCACGGCAAGCCGCTCTGTAGTTAGTTCCCACTGAAGTTCCGGATCGAAGGAGTTGACGGGCAAGATGGTCCGTCACGCGATCGCGTGGGAGCTCATCGATGAAATGGATGACATCGAGCGCGAACTTTCTCGTGCGAAACTTGAATTCCTGTTCTGTCACGGTCTCACCTCATCCACAATCCACAATCAGCAATCCACAATCTTAATCACTCCAGGGGTTTGAAGACCCACATTCCGCCTTCTTCAGGAGGTGGAAGGGCCGATTTGAGTGCGAAGTTGATGCCTTCGTTCATGTACTCGACCACTTCGGGCGGGAAGTCTTCATTGGTCGTCTCCATCGCGTTCTTGCCCTCGGCCATGTACATGTTCCCTTCGTCCGGCGAGAGGAAGCCGCGCTCGAGGAGCTTGCGGCGGCAGACGGCGATCGGGTCGCGCTCGCGGCCGTTCTGCACCTTGTCCTGGGGTCTATACTTTGCGGCGCGATCGTCGTCATGGTCGCCGTGTCCGTAGGCGCGGAACGTCTTGCACTCGACAATTGCCGGCCCTTTGCCCGACCGGCCATGCTCAACCGCCTGCATGATTTTGTCGTACACGTCGAAGACGTCCTGTCCGTCCGCGATCAAACCTGGGATGCCATAGCCGTCTGCGCGTCGCGCGAAGTCCTCCAACGGGTACTCCAGCTCGGTCGGAGTGCCGTACGCCCATTGATTGTTCTCGATGATCGTCACCACCGGCAGCTTGTGAATCGCCGCGTAATTGATCGCTTCGTGAAAGATGCCCTGAGAGGTAGAGCCTTCGCCGTTGTAAGTCAGCACGACGCTGTTGCCTCCGTTCAGCCGGTCGGCATACATCACGCCCGCCGCCACCGGAATGGTCCCGGCGAGCATTGACGTCGAGTGGATGATCCGCTTCGCCCGCGAACCGATGTGGGACCAGTTATCTCGCGCTCGCCCTGGAGAATCGACGCGCCCAAAAACCTGGCAGCAAACCTGTTCGATGCTCAAACCCATCCGGTTCGGATTGCGCCAGCCGCTGCGAAAGTCCTTCAAGAAGAAGGCCGGCATGTCGCGATGGATGGGCGAAATCCAATCGGTCGGTTTAAGCCCAAAGAGCGATCCAACGATGATCGCCTCTTGGTTGTGCGACGAGTAAAGGGTGCCGGTCAGACGGCCGCGCTTCTTCTCCTTGATGAGTCGCACATCGAAGTAGCGCGCAAGGTAGAGCTGGCGAAAGATCTCTAGGCAGTCTTCGCGGCTTAGCAGTTCGCTGGGTTTCTTCGAGCTCTGTTGCTCGGCTTCTTTCTTTTTCTCTGCGGTAGCTGCGCCTGAATTCTGGCCCAAAGCGGTCAACTCCTAGGTTCGGGTGGTGCGGAAATCTTACCTGAAACCACCCTCCACCTTCCTTACTTCGGGCTGGCCGTCGATGTTCGAGAGGCCGGGCCATTCGGCTTATCCCACAATTCCCTTTAGGAGTGCGCGACCAAGTCGCGCCTTGGACGGTGCCGCAGGGTTTGGCCGATAAGCGAATGGCGAGGCTAGAGGCCCTTAGCCAACCGGCTAAACGTTTCCTTGTCCACCGCGCGCATCATGCACTCCTCGTACGAGCAATTGCCGCCACGGAAGTGGGCGGCCAGCGAGGCATCCATCGTCTGCATGCCGATCTGCTGGTTCGTCTCGATGATGCTGTACATCTGATGCGTCTTGCCTTCGCGGATCAGATTCTTGATCGCCGAGGTGCCCTGCATGATCTCGATCGCCGCGCATCGCCCGCCACCTAGCTTTGGCAGAAGCTGCTGCGAAACGACCGCCTCAAGCGTGTTGCCCAGCAAAACGCGAATCTGATCCTGCTGATCGCTCGGGAATACGTCCACGATTCGGTCAACCGTCGAAGGCGCGTTGCGGGTGTGCAGCGTGCCGAAGACGAGGTGCCCCGTTTCAGCGAGCGTCAGCGCGGCCTCGATCGTCTCGAGATCGCGAAGCTCGCCGACCAGGATAATGTCGGGATCCTCGCGAAGCACCGCACGCAGCGCGTTGTGAAACGAGAACGTATCTGAATGCATCTCGCGCTGGTTGACCATGCACTTCTTGTGGTTGTGCAGGTACTCGATCGGATCTTCAATCGTAAGAATGTGCGAGGTGCGGTTGTCGTTGATATCGTCGATCATCGTCGCGATCGTCGTCGACTTACCGGAACCCGTGGGGCCGGTCACCAGGATCAAGCCGCTGGATCGCTTGGACATCTCGCGAATAACTGCCGGAAGCCCAAGCTGCTGAAAGCTGGGAATCTTCGTCGGGATGACGCGAAGCGCGCCCGAGACGGTGCCGCGCTGCTGGTAGACATTGAAGCGGAACCGGGCAAGTTGTCTCACGCTGTAGGCGAAGTCGAGCTCGTGAGTCTGTTCGAACTTCTGGATCTGGTCATCGCTGAACGTGTCGTAAATCAGCCGCCGCGTGTCCGCCTCTTTCAAAACCGTATACGGCAATGGAACGAGCTCGCCATCGAGACGCGCCATCGGAGGCAGGCCCACCGTGAGGTGGACGTCGCTCGCCTTACGCTCGATCGCCAACCGAAGCACATCGTCAATGTGGGCGTTCTCTATGGGCTGTACGTCCGCTTCGAGCTGCTGCGGCTCTTCCGACACCGCCTCGTGATTAAAGCGCCCGTTGTCCAGCTTGATGTCGTGCACTTCCGCCGGAATCGTCATCGGCTTGTAGTACATCGTCGTATCCTCTTCATCCGCGTAGTGATTAGGAGGCGGAGCAGGAGCAGCGGCAGGCTCAACCTTGAGGGCCGAACTGCCATCGATCATCAATGCGTTCTTCTGCGTCTGAGGCTCTTCGCCTTCTCCGAGAACCGAGTTCCAGCTAAATTCATTCGACATGCCAAGGGCCTTCTTCCATGTTTTGCCAGGATGATGGACATGTCGGGATACGGGGATTCATCCCCACCCATACAAGGGCCGCCAGAACCTAGCCCAAATGCACTTGAGAAGAGGCGATGGCACCAATGCCCTGTTCGACGAGCATGTCCGTTCGCTCGGAAGGAATGCAGAGCCCATCAAGTGCCCACTGCGGCAATTGAGGTGCTTCGCTTTCCGGGTTGTGCCTGCGGTCTTCCGCGATTTCCGCAATGGCGCTGCCCAGAGCGGCACAGCATCGTTGGGGCGCTCCTTGGTCCTGAGCCTCGGGCGCAGTTCGGTAATCAAGTGCAAAAACGAGCGATTCGGGAAAATGCCATTTTCTGCCCGCCGCCGCTGACACCTGGATGTGATTGCAGCCAAACACCCGCTCTTCCGCCTCCAACTCGGGCACTCCACATGCAGCCATCAGCATCACCCGTTCATAGTCGCCCTCTCCAAAGCGATCGAGCAGGGTCTTGCCGATGAGATGCAGCAGGCCCGCTGTATAACAGTCGTCGGGCCGCGCCCTTCCCGTAAAGAGAGCCAGCCACTTCGAACAAATGGCCGAGTCGACCGATTGTCGCCTCCAACTAAGTCGTCGCTCGGATTCGACATCCTCTTCGCCAGCAAAGAGATCATCGGTGCCTATCGTCATCGCCAGATTTCGCACCGACCGGTAGCCGACAAAGAGGATGGCTTCGCGAATCGACGTCAGTTGCCTGGGCAGGCCGAAAAGCGTGCTATTGGCAAGTGCTAGGACCTTGCTGCTAAGACCAGGGTCGATGATGATCGCCTTTTCAAGTTCGAGCGCCGGAGCATCGTCTGAGGACAACACCTCGAGCACCTTGACAACGACGTGGGGCAGGACGCCAAGGTTGTCAATCTTGTCCATCAAGTCCAAGAGGGGGTCGTTCGTATTCTCGAGGGGCAATGCGCTCATCGACTTCCTAGTCTCTTTCTTCGGGTGTCACCGACAGGGCCTGCAGGTCAATTCGAGCAGTACTTGCCGCTACTTTTGTTAGGCGTACAGCACGCGCAGGACTTCTTCCACCGTCGTAACGCCGGTGAGCACCTTGGCGACTGCGTCCATCTGAAGCGTGATCATGCCGTTCGCCATGGCCAGTCGCCGCAGGATATGGCTGGGCGAGCGCTCAAGAATTTGATCCCGGATCGCGTCGTCGAACAGCATCAGTTCATGCACGCCGGTTCGGCCCTTGTAACCGCTGTGCTTGCACTTGTCGCAGCCCTTGCCCTTGTACAGCTTGATTTCCTCGCCCGTGTCATCGGGTACGGGCAGCCCGAACCGCAATAGCTCTTGACGGGAGACCTGGTATTCCTGCTTGCAGGAGGGGCAGATCTGGCGCACCAGCCGCTGGGCCAGCACTCCGAGCACCGAAGAAGAGATGAGAAACGGCTCGACATCCATATCGATGAGGCGCGTCGGTGCCGATGGCGCATCGTTGGTATGCAGCGTGGAGAGAACAAGGTGGCCAGTGAGGGCTGCTTCCATTGCAACCGTCGCCGTCTCCTCATCGCGCATTTCGCCGACCATGATGATGTCCGGGTCCTGCCGGAGCATCGCCTTCAGGCCGGCGGCAAAGGTCATGCCGGCGCGGTTGTTCACGCCGCATTGATTGATGCCCGGCAGCTCGTACTCAACCGGATCTTCGATAGTAATGATGTTGCGCTCGCCCGAGTTGAGCCGGTTGAGTATCGAATACAGCGTGGTCGACTTACCAGACCCAGTGGGACCCGTGACGAGGATGATCCCATAATTCTTCGAGCACATGTCCTCGATCTTCGCCATGTTCTCTGGCAAGAAGCCGAGCTTGCCCAGACCGACGTTGATCCCGCCCTTGTCGAGCACGCGCATAACGATCTTCTCGCCGTACACGACGGGCAAGGTTGAGACGCGGAAGTCATACTCGCGGCCGCCGATAACCGCGCTGATCCGGTTGTCCTGAGGCGCGCGCTTTTCGGCAATGTCCATCTCGGACATGATCTTCATGCGGCTCGTCAGCGGCGCCATCACCTTGCGGGGCAGCTTCATGCCGTCAGACAGAACGCCGTCGACCCGGTAGCGAACGCGCATGCCGTCCTTCTGCGGCTCGATGTGGATGTCGCTCGCCTTGTCGGTGATTGCCTGGCTGATAATAAGGTTTGCGAGGCGGATGATCGGGGCGTCTTCGCCCATCTCCCGCAGTTCGGCCTCGCTCAGCTCGTCCTCATTCCTCGTCGAAAGCTCCACTTCGCCGGTGAAGTCCTTCATTACGCCGGCGAGGGCGTCGTTGACGTTGATATCGACTTTGTAGTGGTTACTGATCGAGGCGAGGATGTCTTCCTCGACCGCGATCATCGGCTCAATCTCGTGGCCGGTGGCCATCCTCAGCTCGTCGATCACAAAGATGTCGAGCGGATTCGCCATCGCGACGACGAGCTTGCCATCCAGAATCTCGATGGGAACGCATTTGCAGCGCTTTGCGACCGGGCCGGGCACTATCGCCAGGATGTCCGCATCCGGCGAGGCCTCACTGACATCCACGTAGTGAACGCCCCAAACTTTGCCCATACAGCGAACTCGGTCGCGTTCGCTGATGACGCCCATGTTGACGAGAACACGCGCAACCGGGTCCGAGCCGCCAAGCTCTTTCTGCTTGATCTTCGCCTGATGGAGCTGCTCTTGACTGATCAGCCCTTCCAACACCAAAAATTCGCCCGTTAACATAAGAAAGCCACGTCGAGGTCGCCAGATCCTCGAACACAGCTTGCTTTCCACCCGTGAGGTTGCGGGGAGCCTGGTAATCGTGCTGACAGTAAGTTCAAACTGGCATCCCGACTAGCTAGTCTTGATGCTGATGGCAGGATTACCGGCAGCTATCGCACTTCTATTGCGAGGGGATATTCCCGGTGCCGCCGGCAGGTCAGTTATGCTTGGCTGGTGAAAGAAAAGCCCTGGATCGAGCCGCTGCTTCTCGAGGGCAAGTACGTGCGCCTCGAACCCTTGAAGCCCAGGCACGCTCGCGCTCTAGCGGCCGCCGTCGATCCTGAGACGTTCAAATACTTCACGACCATAATCCCGCGCGACCACTCGATTGCCGGAATGAAGGAATACGTGGCCCGAGTTCGCGCGGAGCCGATGGTGGTTCCCTTCGCCGTCGTATCCCGCGAGATCATGCGGGCGGTTGGAGTCACCACGTTCATGGACATCAAGCCCGCGCACGCGGGGGTAGAGATCGGCATGACCTGGCTCGGCAAACCGTGGCATGGCACGAAGATAAATCCCGAGGCGAAGCTACTCCTCCTGGAGCACGCGTTCGAGCGACTGAATGCCGAGCGCGTACAGCTCAAGACCGACACCCGCAACCTGCAGAGCCTGCGAGCGATCGCCAAGCTCGGCGCGGTGCGCGAAGGCATCCTGAGAAGCCTCAGCCGAGGCCCGGACGGATCGATGACCGACCGCGTGATGTTCTCAGTCACAAAGCAAGAGTGGCCGGGGGTCAAGCAGACTCTCTTGAAGCGGCTGCTGGAGTAAGTAGGATGGGCATCCTGCCCATCCCACTTCACGAAGTGCCTCGTCCGTAGCCCCGACTGTGCCCTTGTCGAACCTGAACGGCGTGGCATGAGTCTAAGTTTTCGTGCCCAAACTGCAACGTTTGATTCTTGGCGTCTCCTCCTTGCTCATTGCTGCGCTCTCGTTCGCAGGTCCATCGTTCTCCCGAAGCGGTTATCTAACCCAGGACCAACTCGTCGAAAAGCAGGAAAACAGCGCCAAACAGGGGCTGATCGCGCCACCCGCGAAGAGCGGAGTCCAGCTATACAAAGCGCGATATGACTCGCACGACGCACGCGGAAATCCGGTGCGGCTCACCGGGCTCATCATGCTCCCGAAAGGTGCCCCCCAAGGCCTCGTGGTCTATTACCACGGAACGGTCGGAGATCGCAAAAGGTCGCCATCCCGGTACACCGGCCAAACCAATGAAGAAGCGGAGCTTGCCATGCTCGCCTTCGCCACTGGAGGCTATGCCGTCGCCATGCCCGACTATCTCGGGCTTGGAGACGACCCCGGCGTCCACCCCTACCCATCCGCTGAAATCAACGCCGCCTCGGGCATCGATCTGATCGCACCGGCCCGATTGCTTGCCAAACAAACCGGCGTGTTTATTGGGAAGCGCCTACTCGTTACCGGATACTCGGAAGGCGGCGCCGTCGCAATGTGTGCGGTGCGCCAGATGGAGCGCACGAACCTCCCCGTCGATCTCGCCGCGCCGATGTCCGGCCCGTACGATCTGAGCGGCGTCACCGCCCAATCCCTGCTGAAGGGCAAGCAGAGCGCCGCCGGCTTGGGAATGAAGCTCTTCCTGCTCGGCTATGCGGCCTACTCAGCGCACACCTATCTCAGCGCGATCGACCTGAAGGACTACTTCGCGCCATCCTTCGCGAGCTATGTGCCGTATGTCTTCGGGCAGCATCTCACCGAGTTCGAGACCGCCAAGCGGCTCGTCATCAAGGCCATCCAGCTCGGCTCATTGGGATCCATCCGCGGCGTCCTGACCGGCAAGTTTCGCGAGGCACTCCAATGGGGCGATGCCACGAACCCGATCGTCGCCGATCTGCAGAAAAACGACTGCTACGACTGGGCCCCGCGCACAAAGATGCTGCTCGCCTGTCTCAAGTCGGACGGCGTCGTGGTATCGGAGAACACGACCAAGGCGGTCGACGCAATGAGGCTGCGCGGGGTGAGCAGCGACCGGTTGCGCGCTTACATCGTCGAGAACAACAAGCTCAACCACGGCAATTCGGTGCCGGCAACGATCTCAGCCGCCAGACGCTTCTTCGACGGCGGCTTTTCTGCCGTTTGGGCGACGGGCTCGTAAGCCGGTACAATCGTTGCTTCCGCTCGTAGCTCAGTGGATAGAGCATCGGTCTTCGGAACCGAGGGTCGGGGGTTCGAATCCCTCCGAGCGGGCCAGTCTATTTTGGATTTTCGATTGCCGATCACGAAACACCAATCACGACTCACGAATCACGAAAACGCGCACCCCGAAGCCGGCTTGGTTGGCGCGTAGCCGGGGTCAAAGGGTTCTTCCTTGGTCCCCGTCAGCTTCGACAGCCGGCTGTTCAGCTCGATCAGCATCGCCTTGTCGTATCCCGGCCACATCTTTTCGATCGTGCCATCCGGCCGGATGAGAGCGTTGTAGACCGAAGCCTTCGCGCCGTAAGCGTGGATGATCTCCTTTTTCACGTCGGAGACGATCGGGCCGAGGACGTTGTTTTGACCCGCGTAATCCTTACCCTTTGCGGCGTCGACGTCGATAATGCCGATGAAGTCGATCTTGTCCTTGAACCGGGCGTGAATTCGGTTGAAGAGCGGCTGCGCGTCGATGCTGCACGGGCAGCCATCGAGGATGAAATAGACGAATTGCGGTTTCTTCCCCGCTCCGCCAAGCTGCACGTTCCAGCCATGGATATCCTTCAGCTTGAAAAAAGGTGCCGGCTTCAGCGCCATCGCACCCGTCGCCAAGAGCATTTCCGGCGTCACGGGGTGCCGAACGTGAGGCTCGAGCGGCGGAGCAGCAGGCTCATTGGGGCGATTCGCCGACAGATACACCACCCCCGCCGCGCTCGCAAGGGCGAGAACCAGGGGGATAACCACGGGGGCAAAGCGCACATCCCTATTATGGCGGCCCTGAGGCGGCCCGGTGTATCCTGAAGGGACGATGCTGGAGACGATCGAAGCTCAAATTGCCGATGTGGTCAGCCGCTTCCACCGCGACCAGCAGGGCCACCTGCCAACAAGGGTCGATGCGTTTGTCACCGGCGAACTCGTCATCGTCCGCTCTCACGATGTCTTCACCCCGACTGAGCGTGATCTCGCCGAGACGAGCGAAGGCAAGAAGCTGATTCAAAGCGCCCGCCGCGACCAGCGCGCTCTTGTTCGTCGTCAAGTTGAAGCCCTAGTCGGCCAGGCGCTCGGCCGCAGAGTGGTCCGCAGCTTTTATGACATCGACACTCGAAACGGGGAGCAGGTAGAGGTCTACGTGCTCGACTCAAGCCTGTAGATGCGTCGCCTGCGCACGATCCGGCTGCAGCTCCTGCTCAGCCATCTCGTTCTCGTCCTGCTCATGGGCATCGTTATCGCGGGCGCAGTGAATAGTCTTTTTTCGCTTACGCGATCCATCGACCGCCTCACCCAAGAACGCAGCCCCACCGCGGTCCAGCAAGCAAGCGCTCATGCCCGCGACGAAGCTCAGCGCGCCGCGAACACGAGCCTGGTTCAGACCGGCGTGGCCCTGGTCCTTGCCATTCTGCTCGCCTTTCGGATGATCCGCATCGCGCTGACTCCACTTGACAAGGTCATTGAACATGCGAACGCGATCGCGGGTGGCGACCTCGACCGCCGCCTCGTAGTGCGGCGCAACGACGAGATCGGCGTCCTTGCAGATGCCTTCAACCGGATGACGGCAAGCCTGGCTGAGATGAGAGCCAAGGAAGCCCGCAGGCTCGAGCGCGCCGAGCTGCGATCCGACGCCGCGCTGGAGAGCTTATACGATCCGGTGATCGTGACGGACGCGAAGGGACGGCTCGTGTACTTAAACAAAGCCGCTCAAGGCCTTTTCGGCCCGACCCCGATTACGCCGCGAATGCCGGTAATCGAGCACATCGGCGACCGTCGCATCGTGCAGGCGATTCAGAACGCCATCAACGAGGACCGCGTCTCTGCCGGCGAGGACCCCACGACCCTGGTGCCGATCAAAGTCCAAGGGGCAGACCGCAGCTACCGGTTGCGAGCAACCCCGATGAAAGGCGATACCGGCCAGCTCCTCGGCTCCGTCATCGTGCTAGAGGACATCACTCACATGCGCGAACTCGACCGACTAAAGACCGAGTTCATCGGTGTGGCCTCCCACGAGTTGCGAACGCCGGTCACGTCGATGCTCTTGGGTGTGCAATTACTGGAAGAAGGAGCCGCCGGAGAGCTGACCACCGAGCAAAAGCATATTGTTGAAGCGCAGCGGGAGGATCTGGAGCGCCTTGACCGTCTGATGCGCGAGCTACTCGATATGAGCCGCCTCGAAGCCGGAACGGTGCTACCCCGCTTCGAGCTTGTGAAACCTCAGGACTTGCTCAAGGCGGCGTTTCAATCAACCAAGGCCGAGTCTGCTCAACGGGGCATCAAGCTCGACATCGCGAAAGTTCCAGAATTGCAACCTGTGCGCGCCGACAAGAGTCAAATCGGGCGAGTGCTTGTAAACCTCGTTACCAATGCGATCAGACACACCGAAGCGGGCGGAACGGTCTCGCTTAATGCGGCGGCGGAGGCAGATCAAGTAACCTTTTCGGTTGAAGACACGGGTTCTGGGATATCGAAAGAGTTCCAAGAAACGATCTTCGAGCGATTTGTCCAAGTCCCCGGCGCAACCGGTGGCGGCGCGGGCCTTGGACTGTCGATTAGCAAAACGATCGTGCAGGCGCACGGCGGACAGATGTGGGTGGAGAGCGAGCCCGGAAAGGGCAGCACGTTTCGCTTCACATTGCCAACGGAAACCGGCGCGATCGGCGACGAGGACAGAGTTTGAGTCGAATACTCATCATTGACGACGAGACGAATATCCGGACGATGATCCGGCTGGCTCTCCAGCACGTGGGCCACGAAGTTGAGGCCGCGTCGGATGGAGAGGAAGGCTTGCGCAAGTTCGGAGATGGATCCGACTTCGACCTGGTTCTCGTCGATCAGCGCATGCCCGGAATCACAGGAATTGACGTGCAGCGCGCGATTCGCAAGAAGTCACCCAAGACGAAGCTCATCATGGTCACCGCTCACGGCACGATCGACTTGGCTGCTGAGGCGATCCAGGCCGGCGCGATGGATTTCCTGCGCAAGCCCTTTACCGCCGACACGCTGCGCGGCGCCGTCGATTCGGCGATGGAGCGAGTCATGGTTTCCCTCTCCGCGAACACGGCAAGCGCCTTTACGCCATTCACGCGTACGACGATCAACGGCTTCCGCTTCGAGCCGGCTCCAGAAGGGCGCGTCGTCGCGAATGGCGATATTAGCTGCGAATTCGTAGTCGATATGCCCGGCGGCGCATTTAGGAACGTCACCATCATGCTTCCGTCGTACGTCGCTGAGTTGGTGAAAGCCTACGCGGACTTGGAGGAGCCTCCCGGCGGAGATTCCTTCTGGCAAGGGCTGACCGAGGAAGCCTTGGCCAACTATCTTTGGCAGAACGCAGAGTTGCCGCCTGGCAATTTCTTACGAATCGAAGACTTATCAAGCAGCCTCGAACGTTGGGTTGACTCCGTGCTTACGGTAGAACTAAGTGAGCATGCCGGATAACAGCCACGGACGCCTGAAAATTTTCTTGAGCTTCGCGGAAGGGGTCGGCAAGACCTACGCTATGCTCGACGAGGCTCATCGCCGCAAGGGGCGGGGCCAAGACGTGGTCGTCGGTTTAGTCGACACCAAGGGCCGGCCCGCCACCCAGGAGCAGCTCAATGGGTTCGAAAAACTTCCCATACGGCAAATCCGAAAGGGCGATTGGATGACCGAAGAGCTCGACACCGAGGCAGCCCTCAAGCGTCATCCGGACCTCGTCCTTGTCGACGAACTGGCCCACCGGAATGCAGCAGGCTCCAAGCACCCGACGCGCTGGCAAGACGTGCAGGACCTGCTTGACAACGGGATCAACGTTCTCGCCACGATGAACGTGCAGCATCTCGAAAGCCTAAACGACCAGATCGAAGACATCACTGGCATTCACATCGAAGACACTGTGCCCGATCAGATTCTTCACAACGCCGAGGAGATCGAGATGGTCGATGTGACCGTTCGCGCTCTCCTGAATCGGCTAGAGCGGGGCGAGCTATTACCCGCGGGCAACATCGATCCGCAGACCGCGGTGTTCTTTAGCGAAAGCAACCTCGCCGCACTGCGGGAGATCGCTCTTCGCGAGGCTGCCGGCCGCGTGGATGAGGATGTGGTCGAGCTCCGAAGAGAAAAGAAGATCCAACGTCCTTGGCAGACAAAGGAAAAGGTGATGATTTGCGTTTCACCTTCGAATCCGTCCTTACGCCTGATCCGGCGCGGGTGGCGGCTTGGGCAGCGCATGCACGCCGACGTGATCGCCCTCTATGCCGAAGAAGGCCGCCTGAATGAGAAGCAAGAAAAGATCATCAGCGATGACTTCAGCCTCGCCGAGCGCCTTGGAATTCCGATTGTGAAGCTGCGAGGAAACGCTGCCGAGGAGATCGTGCGCTACGCCCGCGACAACAACATTACGCAGGTGATGATTGGCCATTCATCGCGGCGCGGCTTCGGCAAAGTGGTTCGAGAATCCATCGTTACGGTCCTTGCCAGGGAACTTCGGACGATCGACGTGCACATCGTCGCGGCGGAGCAACCGAAGCCGGTAGATTAGATCGGGTGTTGTACTCTAACCGCTCGCAACTTGACGCAGGTTAGAACCTGGTGCGGGTTTCTAGCGCTTTTTTAGTGCGATTTACCAAATATCTATACGGGGTATGCGCCTTCATCGCATACAATGGACGCGCGATGCGCCAATTGTTTTATGCTGCCCTGCAGCGCTGTCATGGGCTTTTTTCCTTTACTTTCGTAGCGTGCTTGCTCGCTGTGGGTGCCGGTATCCATTCCGAACCCAAAAAGAGCGCGACACCGACGAACTTCCATAGCTTAAGCTCTATTTCGAAGTTCATTGACGCTCTGACCGAACCTCGCCAAGGCGAGAAATCGGGCGAGGCTGAAGGTGATCGGGACTACCTTGACGCCCTGAAGTTCTACATCAGCACACGAGCATTTCCAAACGACACCGTCGACTGGGCAGCGCTGAACAATTCGGTAAAGAAGCGAGATTCTATGCCGAAGTTTGGCCCTCGCCTCGGCGGCGGTCCGGTTGCTTGGGAATTTACCGGTCCCAAGAATTTCATTTCGTTCGGCCAGATCAATAGCGGGCGCGTCAACAGCGCGGCGATCGCCAAGTCCGATCCGCAGGTTATGTACGTGGCCTCGTCCGGTGGCGGAGTTTGGAAGACGACCGACGGCGGTTCCACCTGGAGCC
>JBBREM010000014.1:0-34213 GCA_038202925.1 Fimbriimonadales bacterium
AAAACAAGAAGGAGCTTACGGACGCGCTCAACGAATACCTGCGACCCATACGCGAGCGGCGCGCCCAGCTCGACGATACGACAATTGAGGACATTCTGAAGAAAGGCGCGGAGAAAGCGCGGGAGTTCGCTGCCTCGACGATGGCGGAAGTGCGCGCGGCAATGGGTATGCACTAGGACCACGCATTCTGGCGCCCTAGCTCGGTGCAATACTTCGGATATGCCGACAATCGAAGAGCTGGTTCAAAGGTTGGAGAAAAGCCGCGCGCACTTCGCGAAGCATGTTAAGGGCATGACGGACGAGCAGTGCGCTTGGAAGCCGTACCCCGAGTGCATGAGCGTGCTGGAAACGCTGGCTCATTTGCGCGTCGATGACATCGCCGCGATGGAGTCCTTGGATACCGGCGAGGAGCCGAAATACGAGGCGATTTCCGCGCCCATTACGGAAGCATCTGCCGGTCTCGACCGGCGGGCGCTGGAAGACCATC
Source organism: Fimbriimonadales bacterium (assembly GCA_038202925.1). Taxonomy (GTDB): domain Bacteria; phylum Armatimonadota; class Fimbriimonadia; order Fimbriimonadales; family Fimbriimonadaceae; genus JAEVZK01. The sequence goes on from JBBREM010000014.1 coordinate 488, forward strand.
TGCGCCAATCCCACTCCGATCTTGTTTCCTACTTGAGAACGAAGTATGCCAACGCCACTCCCGGAACGGAGGTCTGCGTCTGGGGCACGATGATGCCGATCGAGCTCGGAATTCCCCATTTCAGCAGCGAGGATTTCTATCACGCGGGCCAGGTCGCGTTCATTCGCCAGGCGCAGGATCCAAGCTGGAACTATTACGCCGGAGTTTATGGCTCGGACTGAACGGGAAGTAAAGATCATCCGAAGCGGCTCCCTCGTCCAATACACTTAGTGACCGATCGCAGCGCAGCCGACGAGATTGCCGACGCCAACACTCCCGCGGCGGGCCGGCCGGACCTGAGCCGGGTGCGGGCGATCTACTTCGACCTCGATGACACCCTCTGCGGCTACTGGGAGGCCTCCAAATTTGGCATGCGCAGGGCGTTCGAGCAGCACGGCCCCGAAGGATTCACCGTCGATGAAATGATTCAGACCTGGGCGGCAGCCTTCCGCGATTTCAGCCCGACGCTCAAGCAGACCGGCTGGTATGAAGGCTATCTCAAGGAAGGAGAGCCGACGCGCACTGAGCAAATGCGCCTGACGCTGCTGCGGCTCGGCATCGTCGACGACGAGCGCGCCGGCAATCTCAGTCACGCTTACATGAACGAACGCGATGGCGCGCTGAGCCTTTTCGAGGAGGCCGAGGACGTGCTTCTTGAGCTAAAGGGGAGATACCCGCTTGGGCTCATCACCAACGGCCCCGCAGATATCCAACGGCAAGAGATCGCCACCCTCGGCATCGAGCACTTCTTCGACCACATCTTTATCGAGGGCGAAATGGGGCAGGGCAAGCCGCATGCCCCGGTCTTCGAGAGGGCCGCCCAAGCGATGGAATGTCAGCCGGAAGAGCTGCTCTTCGTGGGAAACAGCTTTGCCCACGATGTTGCTCCTGCTCTAGCTAACGGCTGGCGCGCGATCTGGGTGCGACGGGCGACCGATGTTCCTCCTAGCTCAGGGTCAACTCTCAGTAAGCCAGAGGACGCCCCGGCGGGGGCGGCAAAGCCGGACGCGGTCATTTCCAGCCTCCGCGAGCTCCTCGCCTACTTGGACTGACGCACAGTCGCGGCTTTTGGATGTCTGGGTCGGCCAGCGGCCGATTTGTCCGGCTCCCATCTCGCTCATAGGAAGACTCGTGCTGGGTCGACGACTGCTCCCGGCGCATCGCGAAATATTTGGCGGCGGCAAAGACCGCTGCGATTGCCAACAGGCCAAAAAATGCGATCGATGCCCGCTTCACGGTGTACTAGTCGCCTTGCCGATGGAAAAGGTTGGATTTGGTGATGCACGACATTTGGGAGCGCGTCGAGCAGATTGGCGGCTAGCGTTGAAAGTACACTACGGGAGAAGTGGCAAGCATCGCGCCGGAGCGTTTAGACGACCTCACCATCAACACCGTCGCCGACAAGGTCTATGCGGGCGAGCGGCTAACCGCCGAGGACGCCTTGATTCTCTTCCGCCATCCGAATCAGCTTGAAGTCGCCGCGCTCGCTGACTTTCAGCGCCAGCGCCGCGTTCCAGGCCGCATCGTCACCTACATCATCGGCCGAATTCTGAATTACACCAACGTCTGCTGGGTTCGGTGCAAGTTCTGCGCCTTCTACCGCGTGCCCGGCCATGATGAGGGCTACCTGCTATCTGAAGACGAGATTCTGGCGAAGGTTCAAGACACCGTCGATCAGGGAGGCGTCGAAATCCTCTTCCAAGGGGGCCTCAATCCCAAGCTGAAGATCGACTACTACGAAGGCATCTTCGGAAAGATCAAAGAGCGCTTCCCCGACGTTATCCTCCACGCGCTCTCGCCTGCCGAGATCATCTACATCGCGCATATCTCGAAGCTGACCCTGCGCGATACGCTGCGGCGGCTGCACGCGGCCGGCCTTCACTCCATTCCCGGCGCGGGCGGCGAGATCCTCGTAGATCGAGTGCGAAAGATCATCGCGCCGTATAAAGACACGACCCAGGAATGGCTCGAGTGCATGCGCACCGCTGCCGATCTTGGCATCAAGAGCACGGCATCGATGATGTTCGGCCACGTTGAAACCCTCGAGGATCGCGTGGAGCATCTCGGCCGCATCCGCGATCTGCAAGACGAATGCGCGCCCTTCCGAGCCTTTATCACGTGGAACTTCCAACCCGAGGAGACACAGCTCGCCATTGCGAAGAAAGCCACCGGCGCGGACTACCTTCGCACCGTCGCGGTTTCGAGGCTGTTCCTGGACAATTTCGACAACCTGCAGGTGTCGATCCTAACGCAGGGGCCAAAGATCGCGCAGCTCGCCTTGAATTACGGGGCGAACGATTTCGGCTCCGTCATGATCGAGGAGCAAGTGGTCTCGGCCAAGGGCGACAAGCATATTTTGAACTCGGCCGAGTTCGAGCGCCTAATCGCCGGAGCGGGCTACGAGCCTAAGCGGCGAAACACCCGCTACGAGGTGCTGTGAATCCCAATTAGCTGAATTACCGCTACCGCCAGTTGACGAGCCCGATTACAATACGTACCGGAGTGATACGTCTCAAGCTTGTTGCATGTGTGGCTACCGTAGCCGTCTTGGCTGGGTTCGCCGCTGCCAAAGGCGATCCGTCCCTGTTTTTCAATAGCGACACGTTTACCAAGTCCATCCCCGATACGGCGCCGACGCCTCTCAAGGTCGAGCGTCAGGATCAAAAGATGGAATATTCGCTCGAATCGACGGACGAATTCGACCTACGCGACTTTGCGCTGAAGCCCGAGTCCATTGGATGGTTCGTGGCCGGTTTCGGCGGCGTCGTGCTGGTCGCTTTAATCCGGCGTCGATTGGCTACACCCTAGCGCGAGCGAACGATCTCGCCGTAAAGCTCGGGCCTTCTGGCGTCGAAAACGGCCGTCTCGTACTTGCCGGGGATCATCACGTTGCGTTTGATGCGGGCCTCAGCGAGGTCGATGTCGGCGGTAATGACATCCTCGTTCGTTCCCGCCGCGGCCAGCACCTTGCCCGATGGCCCCACGATCTTGCTGCATCCTATGAACCGAAACCCATTTTCCTCGCCGACCCGGTTGCAGGTCGCCATGAAAATCCGGTTCTCCGCCGCGCGGGCGATGCAAACGTGCTCCGCCGACGTTTCCGCGCCCTCCGGCCAGTTCGTCGGCAGCACGATCAGCTCTGCGCCCCTCAGCGCCAAAACGCGCGTCGCCTCGGGCATCCGGAGGTCGAAACAGATAAGAATGCCAATCTTCCCGAAGGCGGTGTCGAAAACGGGCAAGTCGTCGCCCGGCTTCACAAACTTATCCAAACCCAGATCGGGCAAATGGCACTTGCGATAAAATCGTGTGGCGACCCCAGGCTCGATCAGCGCCGCCGAGTTGTAGATGGCTTCCGCGCCCGCTTCGGCAAAGCCGACCACCAGCGAGATGCCTATCCGGTCCGCAGCCTCCTGCAGGGGAGAGACGGCAGATGCGGGGAGGGCGATGCGCTCCGCATCGGCCATGCAATCGACGCAGTAACCGGTGAGAAAGGCCTCCGGAAAGACCGCGAGTTCCACGCCTTCGAGCCTAAGCTTCTCCAGTCGGAGGATGGCCGAAGCAATATTTGAAGCTGGATCGGCGAAAGCGACGTTGGCCTGAACGCACGCGACACGCATAGACCGAGTTTACAGCCCACCAGCAATCAGTGATCAGTAATCAGCCCACGCCGATCACCGATCACCGATCACCGATCACCGATCAGGGCACAAGGACGGGGGCGCGGCACCTTTCGGCGCCGCGCCCCCTAGATGGAACGCTCAGTAGTGTCAGGCCTTACGGCAGGACGTGCAGATCCGGAGCGGCCGAGCGGCTGCAAGCCGGGTTGGTGCCAACCGTGTTCACCGTGTAGGTGCCACCAGCGGGGCAGAGAGGGCCGGTCGCAGCGCCCTTCATGTAGACGCCGGCAATGTCGCTCATAAGAACGGCAGCGCCCGAGGCGGCCTTGTTGTCCATGGCCCACTGCTCTTTCGCAGAGTCCATCTGCTTCAGATTCGCAATGCATGCATTGCGGCGGCTGCTCTCACGAGCACGGATAAAGTTCGGCACCGCAATCGCCATTAGAATGCCGATGATCAGAACGACGATCATGATCTCAACGAGTGTGAAACCACGTTTCTTGTTAATTCGCTTCATACCTTTCTAAGTCCTCCCTCGGACGGTGAGCGCCATCCTGCGCCCGTAGTGTTTAAGTTCCCTCTCTACCCGGGAATATCCCAGGCACAATTACTAGCTTTGCTTTCAGAGAAAAGCCCCCGACCCTGAGCGGTCGAGGGCCGTTCACTTCCTTACGGAAGAATGTGCAATTCGGGAGCGGCCGACAGGCTGCACGATGGGGCGGTTCCCACCGCATTCGGGGTGTAAGTCCCGCCTCCGGGGCAAGACGGGCCCGTCGCGGCGCCCTTCATATAGGGGCCGGCAATGTCGCTCATAAGGACAGCGGCGCCCGAGGCGGCCTTGTTGTCCATAGCCCATTGCTCTTTCGCCGAATCCATCTGCTTGAGGTTCGCAATACAACTGTTGCGGCGGCTAGTTTCTCGCGAGCGGATGAAGTTCGGAACGGCGATAGCCATAAGGATGCCAATGATCAAGACCACGATCATGATCTCGACCAAGGTAAACCCTCGGTTTTTTCTAATTCGGTTCATTGGAATTGCGATCTCCTGTTTCTGCGGGCTGCTCCCCGATAGTCAGCGATTTCCATGTCGCAACACGAGACAAAGCTGACACAAATGCCGGTTAAGTCCCGAAAACTATGCGTGCACGGGATTCGCCTGTACTTCAGATATCGGTAAGCAAATGCGGCGTCCATAGCGTGCCGCACTTTGAAAAAGCAGTTTTGGTGAGGATGCTTCGCCGACACACTCAATCCCTGATGACCTGCCTGCCCCATGCTGGGTAACTTAACGAAAACCCGAACCCCCGGCGGGTCGTCCAACTACCATGAACCGACACTTGGCTTTACCGCTCGTCGCCTTGTTCGCCATTGGAATGGCTTCTCCAGCCGCTGCGCAATTCGGCAAGCCAAGCAAGAATGACCAGGTTAAATTGGGGCTGCAGGCCGCCACCGAGATCCGTAAGAAGGAGCGCATCCTTCCCTCCTACGATGAGCGCGTCCGGACCCTGCGGCGCGTGGGCAATAGGCTCCTCAGCAACGTCGATGTCCGCGGCGAGCCGTGGCAGTACACGTTCGACGTGATCCAGAGCAAGGAGCTGAACGCGTTCGCCCTTCCCGGAGGCCCCACGTTCTTCTACACCGGCCTCATGGACAAGATGCAGACCGAGGACGAACTAGCCGGGGTGCTTGCTCATGAGCTCATCCATGTGCGCAAAGAGCACTGGGCGTATCAGTATCGGGACATGCAGCAGAAGAACCTGCTGCTCAATCTGGGGCTCATCCTGTTTAAGGCCAACAACTCGGTCGCGAATCTCGCCAGCGTGGGCCTTGACGTGCTGGTCAACCTTCCCTACTCGCGCAAGCACGAGACCGAGGCTGACGACGGTGGGTACGACATGATGGTCCGTGCCGGATACAACCCCGAGGGTCTGGCCGACGTATTTCGCTTGCTCAAGTCGCAGGGAGGCAGCAAACCGCCAGCGTTTCTGAGCGACCACCCGGCCGACAACGCCCGCATCGGCCGCATTGAAGATCGGATCAAGCGGGATGGACGGACTTATCCTGCGCAACGTTCGCTGACCTACGGGGGTTAAGTTTCACGCCAGACGCGCGAAAAAGCCAGCTTCATACGCACCATGCCGCCGAGATGTCGTCTAACTCCCAGAAGTGGGAGATAGACCAATGAGATTCGTAGCTTTTCTTCTCGGATGCAGCGTGCTTTGCGCGCTCTGCACGGCCCAGCCGGTGATTGTCAACGGCAACCCCGGCTACAGCGCCTCTTCGCCGTACAATCTGCTCTACAGCCCTCGCACGGTTGTGACCTTTAAGGGCCGTGTCAGCGGCATTCAGATCGCCCCGCCGATGCGAGGCATGGGCAAGGTCGTCACCCTCATCGTCAAAGCCAACAATGGCGGTACGACCATCGTCGATCTCGGTCCCGAATGGTTCGTCAACAACCAGCTCACGAAGGTGAAGCTCAACGATCGCATCCAGGTGACCGGATCGAAGGTGATCGTGGATGGACGCGGCATTATTCTCGCTGAGATGATCGTCAAGAACAAGGACGTGCTAACCCTCCGGCGACCTTCCGGAAGACCCTATTGGGATGCCGTGATGGTCGCCGCTAACGTGGTTGCACCGACCGGGCCCAACGTCGTGGCCGGACAGATCGTCGGCGTGGATACCATCGTCGATCCGCTCTTGGGTTCAATCAGCCGTATCATGATTCAGACCGAGAACGGGGTTGTTCCCATCGCTCTTGGTCCCTCCTGGTACGTGGGTGGGCAAGACGTTCAGTTTGCCCTCGGAGACGTGGTGCGTGCGTCAATATTCACGGGGCAAATACCGAACTGGAACGATGTCAACGCGAGGTTCGCCACGTCTGTCTGGCGCGGCTCACAGTACATCATGCTCCGCGACATGAACGGGAACCCGTTCTGGTTCCCGATCGGCGGCTAGCTATTCACGTCGGTATCCGCGGCGGTTAGGCTGCCCGGGGACAGCCGGCGCTTTCGGAGGTTCGGCCGCGGCCGGCTCCGAAGGTGCCTCCGGGACCGGTGTGATAGGCGCATCGTCGTGGTGCTCGCCCGCTGACGGGGCCACCTGGGTCGACTTGTGATATCCCACCGTGTGATCGAGGGACATCATGCGCTCGAATTCGTACGGATCCTTGGCCCGCGCCTTCGCATCCTCCATTGTGATGAGACCTCGTTCGACGAGTTGCGCCAGGCATTGGTCGAGGGATTGCATTTTGGCTTTCGATCCCGTCTGGATAAGCGAGCTGATTTGATAAGTCTTGTTCTCCCGGATCAAGTTCCGCACCGCGCCGGTGGCGACCAAGACCTCGAAGGCCGCGACGCGCCCACGATTGTCCTTGCGGCGGATCAGCGTCTGAGATAGGACACCGACGAGGTTGACGGACAACTGCATCCGCACTTGTTGCTGCTGATACATTGGGAATACATCAACGATGCGATCCACCGTCTGCACCGCATCGACCGTGTGGAGGGTGGCAAAGACAAGGTGCCCCGTTTCCGCCGCTGTGATCGCCAGATGGATCGTTTCCAGGTCGCGCATCTCGCCCACGAGGATCACGTCCGGATCCTGGCGCAAGACGTACTTGAGCGCATTGGCGAAGGCAAGGGTATCCACTTCGAGCTCGCGCTGATTAATCAGCGCCTGCTTGTCGTCGTGGATGAACTCCACGGGATCTTCGACCGTCATGATGTGGACCCCTTGTTCATCGTTGATCCGATCGATCATTGCCGCCAGTGAGGTCGATTTGCCGGAGCCGGCAGGACCGGTCACAAGCACGAGGCCGCGAGGCCGATGAATGAAGTCGAAACAGGCAGCTGGCAGTTGCAGGTCTTCCATCGACTGCAGATGGTAGGGGATCACGCGGAAGGCCGCCTGCATGTTATTCCGCTGCTGATAGGCATTCCCGCGGAAGCGCGATAAGCCCGGAACTTCGTACGCGAAGTCCAGCTCGAGCCCTTCCTCGTATCGCTTTATCTGGTCGGGCTTAAGAATGGCGTAAAGCGCTTCCTTAAACTCCTCCGCTGTGAATCCGGAGAGGTCCTCAATCAGCTCCAAGTCGCCGTGAACGCGCACATACGCCTTGCCCGTGTCGCACTTAAAATGCAGGTCGGAGCCCTGCATCTCCACGCATCGCTTGAGGAAGACATCAAGCGTTTGCACTGGGCTTCACCTCCACGAGACCTTGATTGGCCGCCCTTCGGGCGAAGTCCTGGGGTTGTGAGCATTTCGCCAGCGCATGCTCGTAATCGATACGCCCCTCGCGCAGGAGTTGGAGCAGCGATCCATCTAGTGTTTGCATTCCAAGCTCGCCCCCCGTTTGAATATCAAGATAAAGCTGGTGCGTCTTGCCGTTGCGCACGAGGGTTCGAATCGCAGGTGTCGCCACCATGACTTCGAAGGCAGCAATGCGCCCATGCCCGTCTTTCGTCGGCAGGAGCGTCTGCGAAATAACCGCCTGAAGGGTTACGCTCAGCTGCGTTCGGATCTGAGCCTGCTGCTCGGGCGAGAAGACATCGATGATCCGGTCGATCGTCTGCGCAGCGTCAACGGTGTGCAGCGTTGAAAGCACAAGGTGCCCGGTCTCGGCGGCGGTGATCGCGAGCTGAATCGTCTCCAAATCGCGCATCTCACCGACGAGAATCACATCCGGATTCTGGCGCATTACATGCTTGAGCGCGTCAGAAAAGGAGTGCGTGTCCGTTGCCAATTCGCGTTGGTTTACGATCGAGACCTTGTCCGCATGAACGTATTCGATCGGATCCTCGACCGTCATCACGTGGAGCCGTTTGTTCTGGTTGATGAAGTCGATCATTGCGGCAAGTGACGTTGATTTTCCAGAACCGGTTGGCCCGGTAACCAAAATCAAACCGCGCGGCAGTAGTGCCAGACTCTTGCACACCTGGGGCATTTTCAGGTCGTCGATCGTGCGGATATTGAACGGGATAACACGGAACACCGCCCCAAGCTGGCCGCGCTGCCAGAACATATTGACCCTGAAGCGGGCAGCCCCCGGCACATTGTAGGAGAGATCGACCTCTTTGAAGGTATCAATCCGGTTCCTGCGCTCCTCGTTCAAGACGCTGTAGAGGAGCGCGTTATGCTCCTCTACCGTCATCGTGAACTCATGCGCCCGGTGGAGGTCGCCGTGAATCCGCATCACGGGCGGCTTGCCCGCCTTCAGGTGCAAGTCGCTCGCTTCGCGGATCACCAACTCACGCAACAACGCATCGATACTGACGCTCATGTAGGCCACATTCTATATCGGGAGTCGCAAAATTTGGATTCTTCGATTTCGGAAACGGAAGGGAGGCAGCGGAAAGGTGCCATCAGAACATTCTGCGAGCAAACCGCCATCCGCCATTCAAAATCCGCCATCCGAAATCGTTATCGTCGGAACATCTGTTTCAGTTCGGACGGCACGCCGGCGTAGTGCATGGCGACTTCCTCGGTGATGATCCCTGCTTTCACATACTTCACAAGGCTCTGGTTCATCGTCTGCATGCCCCAGAATGCCCCCTCATTCATCATGTGATACAGGTCGGAAAAGTGGCCGTCTTCGATCGCCTTCGACACCGTGGGCGTGCAGACCAGAATCTCCTGAGCAACCACACGCCCCTGGCCATCCGCGCGCGGTATAAGTTTCTGCGCGACGATCCCCCGCAGCGAGCCCGCCATGCGCTGGCAGAGGAACGGCTTCTCATGGGGCGGAAACATGTTGATGACGCGGTCCATCGTCTCGTAGGCCGACGCGGTGTGGACGGTTGAAAACACTAAGTGACCCGTTTCACCCGCCTGGAGCGCAGTGTTCATCGTCTCCGGGTCGCGCATCTCGCCGATCAGGATCACGTCGGGCGCTTCGCGGACGACCGCGCGCAGAGCGGGCTGAAATTCCTTCGTATCGATATGGACTTCGCGTTGCGAGACGTACGCCATCTTGTCCGGATGCACGAACTCCAGCGGGTCCTCGATCGTGACGATGTGGCACTGGCGCGAATCGTTGATGAGATCGAGCATCGCCGCGAGGGTGGTGGTCTTGCCCGAGCCCGTCGGCCCCGTCACGAGGACCAAGCCCAGCCGGTGCTTGGTGAACTCTCTAAGCACGGGCGGGAGCCCGAGTTCCTCGATCGAAAGGATCTTGAGCGGGATGATTCGCATGACGCACGCGGGCGTCCCTCGCTGCCAGTAAACGTTCACGCGCACTCGGCAAACGTGAGGCACCTCGATGGCAAGGTCCATCTCAAGCGTCTCCTCAAACTTTTGAATCTGCTTTTCCGAGAGAATGCCGTAGATCAGGCGCTTGGCGTTCTCCGCGGTCATGATGTCCCACTCGCCTGGCAAGGGCTTGAAGACGCTGTATTGACGCATTGTCGGCGGAGCGCCGACTTTGATGCAAACGTCGGAGGCCTTCTCGTGGAAGCCGATCTCGAGCAGTTCAGGAACCGTGACGGTGTTAACGTTCATAAGAAGTTGAGCTTTAGTATGGCAATCTAGCGCCGCGGCTTGGGCGCAGATCTCAAGAGAAGGAAGTAAACCAGAACACCGGCCGCAACAGCAGCCAGCGCCAGAGCGATCCACATGATCCACTTGGCGCCGGACCGGGACTGCGGAGTTGACGGGATGACCGTTACCGGTTCGGTCGGACTCGCGTCCGGCACCGACAAGGCGTTAGGATCCTGGGTAAGCAGTTGGACACGGTACTCGATCATCGCCGGGCGCTTATTCACCGTCGCATCCACCCGCATATCCTGATTTTGGAAGCTGCGCAGCGTCTGCCTCGTCGGCGCTTCGCCGTTGAAGATAACGCTGATGGCCTTCACCGTCATGGGCGCGGTAGCGCCCGCGAACGCCTTGATGATAGGCTCTAAGTGCAGAATTCCAGCTTGCCGGTCGATAATGCCGTCGATCGCGAAGCTGGCTTTGGAAAAGACCATGCGAGGATCGTTTCCCACGCGGTACTTGCCGGCGGCCAGCCCACGAATTTTATGGCCGGACAGTTCACCGATCTTGGTGCACTGATCTTGGAGAAGCTGTAGAGGATAGGCCGGATCGACGGCGGTGACGTCGAACATATCCGCGCCCAGTTGGTGCTTGAATACTTCAACGATCACATCGGGGCGCGTCACTTGAAACACCGACCGTCCCGAGGCCAAGTTGGCGGAGTCAATCGAGTATTTGTAGACGTCCTGCCACGCTGGGTCGAGGCTGGATTGCGCAAAGGCGAGCATCGCTGTCCACAGCACTAGAACCATGGCAAAAAGCCCTCGCATCGGCCTCAGGCTACCTGTTCGAAAGCCGAACACAGCCCTTCGACGGCAGCACATTGCCCTCACATCGGAATCGAATGGAACTTTTCGGCCCACCGCTCGTTCTGATTAACGCGAAGGAGTCCCAGTCTTATGCGGTCTGAGGGTTTGCGCGCTGCCTGCCGATAACTTGCGAGAAACCGGCGAAACAAAGAGCTAGCGCAATCCAGCAATTCCTGTATAATGCCGGGGTTCTCGATAGGGGAACACACGAAACGTAATGAACGAAGCTGATCTGGCCGCTGAAGCCCATTCGGGCGTCGCTCTGACTCCGGAGGGCCACGCCGCGCTCCAACGCGAGTTGGAGCATCTTACTACGACCAAAAGGCCGGAGATCGCCGAACGCATCCGCGAGAGCCTCCAGCACGGCGAGTTCAGCGAAGATAACAGCGAACTCGACGAGGTCAAATTCGAGCAGGCAATGGTCGAGGGCCGCATTGCGGAGCTCAAGACCATCTTCGGCAACGCGCACATCCTCGAAGACAGCATGATCCCCACCGACCATGTCGGCATCGGATCGCGAGTGAAGGTCGAGGACAAAGAATTCGGCGAACAGTTCGAAGTCCGGGTGGTCTCCAGCATCGAGGCCGATCCAAATCGGGACCTGATCAGCAACGAATCGCCGATGGGCACCGCGCTGCTTGGGCATTCCCCGGGCGAGCCGGTCGAATTCGATACACCGGACGGCAAGAAGAAGTTTAAGATCGTCTCCGTCAGCCTCTAACCGGGTATCACCGGGCCATGGGCGAGATGATCGGCTTCAATGACGGCTCCGATTCCTATCAGGGTTATTTGGCTCAAGCAGCCGGTGGGCGCGGGCCGGGCGTCATCGTTCTGCAAGAATGGTGGGGCCTCGTGCCCCACATCAAAGACGTTTGCGACCGGTTCGCCGCCGAAGGCTTCACGGCTTTGGCACCCGACCTGTACAAGGGCGACTCCACCAAGGACCCGAGCGAAGCGGCCACGCTGATGCAGGCGCTCAATATCACCGAGACCGCACAGATACTTCGCAAGGCGGTCCTTGTCCTTCTTGCGAGCGACGCGGTTTCGAGCAAAGGGGTAGGCGTCGTCGGATTCTGCATGGGAGGCCAGCTCGCGCTGTTCGCAGCCTCCGAGAACCCCGCGATCACCGGCTGCGTCGACTTCTACGGCATCCACCCCAAGGTGCAGCCGTCCTACCGCAGCCTCGGCTGCCCGGTTCTGGGGCTGTTCGCCGAGCGCGACAATTCAGCCTCGCCGGAGGCGGTGAAGGCGCTCGACAAGGAGCTCATGCTCCTCGACAAGCCCCACGAGTTCCACACCTATCCCGGCACCGATCACGCCTTTTTCAACGACACGCGGCCCGAGGTGTATAACGCCGAAGTTGCCTCGGATGCGTGGCGGCGCACGCTCGACTTCTTCCGCAACAACGTCGTGTAGCGCCAACTTTGACGCCACGGCGCTGATTCCTTACAATAAGCGGATGGACGTCGCCGCTCCCCGGCCCCGCGGATTTCTCGACATGACCGGCTATCACTGGGCGGTGCTCTTTGCCGCGTGGCTTGGCTGGGGGTTCGACGTCTTCGACGGGCTGCTCTTCAACTACGTCGCTCCGAACTGCGTCCCCACTCTGCTTAACGTCAAGATCGGATCGCCGGAAGCCGCTCACCTGACCAGCCAGTGGACGGGCATCCTCACCAGCCTGCTCCTCATCGGCTGGGCGGCGGGAGGCATCATCTTTGGCCGCGTCTGCGACCGCATCGGCCGCACCCGGACCCTGCTGCTGACGATGGCGATGTATGCCCTCGGCACCGCGCTGTGCTCGATAGCCCCGAACCTGCCGGTGCTCATTCTGTTCCGCCTCGTCGCCAGCCTTGGAATTGGGGGCGAATGGGCCGCCGGAGCTAGCATGGTCGCCGAAGTCGTCCCCGAGAGGCGGCGGGTCGAAGCCGGCGCGCTTCTCTACACCTCCGCGCCGATGGGGTTATTCCTCGCCACGTATGTCACCTATCAGATCCAAAAGGTGGTTCTTCCGCCGGGAGGGCAAGCGACCTTCCTGTGGTACACGGGCGCCTCCGACACCATCGCGTGGCGCTGGGTTTTCCTGTTCGGCCTCATCCCCGCCGCCGTCGCATTCATCGTGCGCAGCTTCATCAAGGAGCCGGACCGGTGGAAGTCCGCCGCCGAGAAGACCCACACCAGCATCGCCGAGCTGTTCTCGCCACGATACCGAGCCATCACCCTTAGCGGGCTCGGCATGGCGCTCGTCGCGCTCATCATGTGGTGGAGCTGCAACGCCTTCATCCCCACCGTCGCGACCGGGCTTGCCAATCTCAAGGCCACCACGACCGGGCTTTCATCCGCTGCCGGCAAGCTTCTCGTTCAGGACTACATCAAGACCGCCACGAACTGCTTCAACCTCGGCGGCCTCATCGGGACGCTGCTCACGATCCCCATCGCGAAGGGCCTGGGTCGCAAGCCGATGTTCTTCATCTACTTTCTGCTGTCGGCGGCATCGCTCGTCGGCACGTTCAGGCTGCAGCTCGATCCCCACGACCGGCTATACGGCTATTTCTTCATCGGCCTGAGCATCTTCGGCGTCTTCGGCAGCTTCACGTACTACCTGCCCGAGCTATTCCCCACTCGCCTGCGAGCGACTGGAGCGGGCTTCTGCTACAACGCGGGACGAGTCGTCGCCTCGATCGGCCCATTCGTGGTGGGAAGCGTTTCGGCGATGGGCAAAGATGCCCTTACCGCCGCTCTGACCGTTCTCTCATGGGTCGCCATCGTGCCGATCATCGGGCTCTTCATCACGCCCTTCGTGCTCGAAACCAAGGGACGAGAACTGGCCGACTAGGAGACCTGTCATCCGGAGCGAAGCCGAGGGATCTGACACTGAAGTCGTTTATGTTTGTAGCCTGCATGGCGATTACTGTCAGATTCCTCGACTCGCCCCACGGGCCGAGTCCTCCCTCGGAATGACAATCACCTGTCATCGCTCGGAATGACGTGGGCCTGAAAACGTTCAAGGCTAGGTCTAAAACACAAAAAACTGTTGGCGTTGGCGGTCTGCCTAATTTATCATGAGGCGTCTCCTGCCGTTTTGGCATGAGCAAGTTGCTGGTTCAATCCAGCCGATGCCTTGGCAACAAAGCACATTTGGTCCCGGCCCTCGTGCCGGGCCCTTGTTTTGTTGAGCGGCCCATAATCGGGCATGGCTCAGGAGTTCGTCAGCGTTCGGATGTCCGATCTGACTTCTCTGGAAGCCTACGACCTGCTCGCCTCCACCGTCGTCCCGCGCCCGATCGCTTTCGTGTCCACAATGAGCGCGGATGGAATCGCAAACCTCGCCCCTTTTAGCTTCTTCATGACCGGCGGCGCGAATCCGCCGTCGCTCATGTACAGCCCGACCCTCAACAAGCAGGGCCTACCCAAAGACAGCCTTGCCAACGTGATCGAAACCGGCGAATTCGTCGTCAACAGCGTGCATCGGGAGATGGCCGAAGGCATGAACGCCACATCGTTCGACTACCCGCGCGGATCGCACGAATGGGAGGTGAGTGGATTCACTCCTCTTCCCAGCGAACTAGTGAAGCCGCCCCGAGTCGCGGAGAGCCTGATCCAATTTGAGTGCCGCCTCTTCAAGGTCGTCGAGCACGGAAAAGGGCCGAATGCGGCGCGCTACGTGATCGGCGAAGTGCTCCTGATCCACCTCGACAAATCTCTTGCGGAGAACCCAAGCTCGACCAGGCTTATCAGCCGCATGGGCGGCCCGAACTATGTTGATACGGTAAGCGGCGAAGTCTTTCAAATGAGGCGCCCGCCAAACCCGGTGTGAATCGGGGATCGTGATTCGTGATTCGTGATTCGGTAAATCGTAAATCGTAAGCAGAGCCTCCTTTTGCCACATTTGAATCCAAACGGAGGCTGAAGGACGTCTTTTGCAACGATCCCAACCCATGCGACTCAAGAGCGTCCGCATCTTTGGCTTTAAGACCTTCGCCGATAAGACTGAATTCAGCTTGGACGGCGGGATTGTCGCGGTCGTCGGTCCGAATGGCTGCGGCAAGTCCAACCTCGTCGATGCGATCCTGTGGGCGCTAGGCGAGAGTAATGCGCGGCACCTGCGCGCCGCCGCCGGCCAGGATGTCATTTTCAGCGGCTCGTCGCGCCGCAAGCCGGTCGGTTTCGCCGAGGTCTCATTGCTGTTCGACAACGAAGACGGCGCGCTGCCTATCGACACCGCCGAAGTCTCGATCACGCGCAGGCTAAATCGCGCTGGGGAGAGCGACTACTACATCAACCGAAGGAGCTGCCGCCAGCGCGACATCCACGATCTCTTCGCCGATTCCGGGCTGGGGCGCGCGGGATACGCGATCGTCAGCCAGAAGGAGATCGATCAGGCGCTCGCCGCGTCGCCTGAGGACCGTCGCGCTTGGGTCGACGAAGCCGCAGGCGTGCAGCGCTACCGCTCGCGCAAAGTCGAGTCGATCAAACGGCTCGCGAGCGCAAAAGAGCACCTGACGCGGGTAGACGACATCGTATATGAGCTGGATGCCCAGCGCGAGCCATTGCGCCAAGAAGCGGAGATCGCGCAGAAGTACAAGTCGGCGGCATCCGCCCTGCGCGAGGTCGAGACGGGGCTGCTGATCCAAGAATTTGCGAAGGCCACTCGAGAGGTCGACGAGCTGGAAGTCCGTCTCGGAAGCTCGGCCGATCTGGCCCGGAAGGAGACGGCGCGCGCTGAGGAGCTTGACGCAAACGCTCGGTTCTTGCGAGACGCCATTGCCCTCAGCGAGCAACGGATCGAAGAAATTCGCGGGCGGCTTCAGGATGCGATGACAAACTCTGAGCGCGGAGCCGCAGGCATCGGGCTCGCCGAAGAGCGGCTGCGCTCTCTTGACGATCTTGAGCAAACGCTCGCCACTCAGAGCGGAGAATCCGAGCAACTGATCGCCGAAGCCGACCACGAAGTCGAGCTGTTCCAGCGGGACGCGATGGCTGCCCAGGAAGCCTTGGAAGCCATGCGACTCCAGGTGGGAGGCGTGGGCGAGGAAGCTCAGGCGCTGGCGGCTAAGGTCCAGCAGGCAGAGCGCGAGTTGGCACAAGGACGCGAAAGCCACGCGGCGAGGCTACGGCTCGAAGCCGAGCAGGAGCTTCGTTGCAAGCGCCACGCTGAGCTTGGCCGCGAACTTATCGGGATCGAGCGCGACCTGCCAACGCTGATCGACGCCGGCGACGCAGCTCAGGCAGAATTGGACACCCTGCTGGCCCGCGCGGAGGAATCCAAGAATGCCGTAAGTGTCGCTGACGCCACATTGCACGAATTGGAACAGAGCGAGCACGCGTCGGCCCATTCGGCCCGCCAGCTCTTGGCGGAAACAGCCTCCCTCGAAGGCAGGCGGCGAGGCATCGAGGCGACGATACAGGCTAATGAGGGCCTCGCTCAAGGCTCACGCGCGGTCCTTGAAGCCGTCGAGCGCGGCGAACTCACCGGCTCCTACGTTCCCGTCGGCAAAGCGATTCGGGCGAAGAAAGAACTGGCCCTCGCCATCGAAACCGCGCTCGGCGCGGCGGCCAACGATCTGATCGTCGAGCACGACTCGGACGCCAAGCGGGCGATCGAATATCTCAAGCAGCGCCGGCTGGGCCGCGCAACGTTCCAGCCGATTCCGCTGATGCGTCCAAGCGAGGTCTCGCCGGAAATGCGCCGACTCGTCGGGACGCCCGGCGTCGTCGGCCGCGCAAGCGAGCTTTGCGATTGCGACCCGGCGCATCGGTCCGTGATCGACAGCCTGCTCGGTCGCGTGCTGGTGGTCGAAGATATCGATGTCTCGCTCAAACTCGCCAAGACTGGCGGATGGTCGCGTATGGTGACGCTGGAAGGCGAGGTGATCCACTCGTCTGGCGCGGTGACGGGTGGCCATACCGCGAAGCAGCAATATGGGTTAGTCCAGCGCAGTTCCGATCTGGCCCAGATCGAAAAAGAGCTTGACAAGCTGGCTAAAGAAATCGCGAGGTCCGAGAAAGATAGCGAGAAGTCAGCCGCATCTCGTGTTGTACTTGGCGATCAGATTCAGCAAGCCCGCCAGGCTGTCGAAGCTGAGCAGATCCTCGTCCACGAAGCCCGGCAATTCCTCGGCACGCTTCAAAACGAGCTTCAAGCCGCCGAGCGAATGCGAGACAAGCTGTCGGCGGAGCAGGCCTTACTCGCGTCAGAAGTTGCGATGCCGGAGGCCGTCGATTTGGACCGCCTCCAATCGGAGCGCGACCGGCTCATGCAGGAGTTGGCCGGGCGGTCGGCGGATGCCGCCCGCGCTAAGGAGCGGCTGGAAGAAGCCGAGCGGCGGCTTCAAGAGGCTGCAGCGAGGCTCGCGGCTGCCGAGAAGCGGCTGGATGGCATCCGGCATTCGGAAGAGAGCCGCGCGCAGCGGCTGAAGAACCTCGGACCGGAGCGTATTCGCTTGCAGCAGGAGATCGAGCAACACAAGGCTCGCCTCGGCCAAGCAGATGATGCCACCAAGAAGGCTCAGAATGAGCTGCATGCCGCCCAATCTCACAGGGATACGAAGCTGGAGGAGAGCATTCGAACCAGCGATGAGGCGAAGACGGTTCGGGAAAACGTCGCCGCCATCGCAGCCGCGAACCATCAAGCCGAGCTTGGACGGGCGCGCGCCGATTCTCGTCGGGCGACTTCCGAAGAGCGGCTGCTCGAGGAATACGGCATCCCCGGCGATGAAGCGTTGGCACAGGCGGATACAGTGGAAGTTCCACCCGATGCGGCACCCCTGGTTAGCAGGTTGCGTCGCGAGATCAAGGCGATGGGCATGGTCAATGTCGGCGCGATCGAAGCTTTCGACCGCCTGACCTCGCGGCACGACGAACTGACGGCGCAGCGCGAGGACATTCTCGAAGGCATCGAGCAGGTAGAGGCGAGCATGAGCGAGCTGGACAAGCTCACCCGTGAGCAGTTTTTGGATACGTTCACTGAAGTCGAGAAGGCGTATTCGGAGATCTTCCAAAAGCTGTTCGGCGGCGGAGAAGGACGAGTTTTCCTCGACACCCCAAGCTCGATCCTGGAGAGCGGCATCGAGATCGAAGTCACCCTGCCCGGCAAGAAGCGGCAGCGGCTCGAGCTGCTCAGCGGCGGCGAAAGAGCGCTCTGCGCGACCGCGTTCCTCTTTGCTCTGCTGCAGACGAAGCCCTCGCCGCTGGTCGTACTCGACGAAGTTGACGCGCCGTTGGACGGGCGGAATGTGGAGCGATTTGCCGACCTACTGCAGGAATTCACCGACCGGGTGCAGTTCATCGTCATCACCCACAATCCAACCACCATCGAGCGTGCCCCGGTTTGGCTGGGCGTTACGATGCAGGAGCCGGGGGTTTCGACGCTCGTTCCGGCGCGTTTGCCAGTGGCCTCGTAGCGGGAATTCCCGCGTCGCCGGCTCTATTCCCGCCCTTTCTTGCCAGTTCGTTTGAACCTGGATACTTTTCCTCCTACTCCCGCTTATTTTCGCGCGGGAATTTCCATGCAGGTTTTTGCATCCACATCTCTTCGGGTTCGTCAAACGATTTGGTCAATCACCTTTCGGAGATTTGATCGTTGTTCGCCTGTGAGCCTTGCGCGGCACGCCGCAGCGGCTACACGTGGGCACGTAGGAGAGCAGAGCAGCGAGCCAGGTCTCGGAGATGAAAGCGGCGCCGGGTCGCCGCACTCCATACCGTTGGGCGTAAACTTCCTTGCATGCGCATCGATCCTGCTCTGTTCCAGGAAAACGAGCGCACTGCGCCCACCGATCAGCGGCGGTACGTCGAGGTTGGGACGCTGGAATGCGAGACGGGTGGTCGTCTTGAAGGCGTCACCGTCGCATACGAGACGTTCGGGTCTCTCAATGCCGCGAAAGACAACGCCGTTCTGATCTGCCACGCGCTAAGCGGGGATTCGCATTGCATCGGCTGGTGGGATCGGCTGATTGGACCGGGGAAGGCGTTTGACACCAATCGCTACTGCGTAATCGGTGCGAACGCGCTCGGCGGCTGCCAGGGCACGACCGGCCCTTCTTCGGCAGCACCGGATGGGCGGCCCTATAGCTCACGATTTCCCGTGATAAGCGTGGGCGACATGGTCGAGGTGCAGGCGCGGCTAATCGATCGTCTCGGCATCGACCAACTCTTGTGCGTCGCGGGAGGCAGCATGGGCGGGATGCAGGCCCTGGAATGGACGGTGCGCAAACCTGGGCGGGTGAAGAGAGCCTTCGTCACCGCAAGCTGCGCCGCTCACAACGCGATGCAGATCGGCTTCAACGAGGCCGCTCGCCAAGCCGTGATGCGGGATTCGAAATGGAAGGGCGGCGACTACGATCCCGCCGATCCCCCCTCGAACGGGCTGGCGGTTGCACGGATGATCGGGCATCTCTCGTTTCTGAGCGAGGCCGCATTTGATGCGAAATTCGGGCGTCGAGCGCAAGACAAGCCTAATATCGATCACACGCTGGGTACGGAGTTCCAGATCGAGAGTTATCTCAACTACCAAGGCGACAAATTCACGACACGATTTGACGCGAACAGCCTGGTCTATCTCAGCAAGGCGATCGACTACTACGAATTGGCCTCACTTGAGGGGTCGCAAAGCGACTACCTGTTTACGAGCTTTGCGAGCGATTGGATCTACCCGCCGCATCAGAGCGCGGAGCTGCACGCGATGGCGCTCGCTGCGGGGAGGCCGTCGAGGCACGTCGACATCAATCTGCCGTATGGGCATGATGCATTTCTGCTCGACGGGGAGAGGCAGGGAGAGCTCGTGCGTGAGTTTCTCGCTGACTAGCCGTCTGGAGGGTTCTGCTCCCTCGGAAGCGGACCGGACGCCGAAGGCGTGTAACCGTCACCGCACGTGACGCGGCTTGCGCGGCATGCCGCCGCGGCTACACGTGCTTCGCACGTATGTTCTGCGGTAACAATGAGGGCATGGAGGAGCCGATCCGATTCAGCGTTCACGAGGGCAGGCTCTGCATTGCCAAACTTCCCTCGGACACCGACATGGCGACGGTGGAGCGGACGACGCCGTTCTTCTCCGTGACGTGCACTGGAGACGAGTTATCGATCGTCGCCGAGGGAGCACTTTGCTCATCCGAACGCGGAGATCGAGCGTGGGTGGCGGGCAATCAAGGTGCAGGGGCCGCTGGATTTTGCCTTGAAGGGCGTGATGGCCTCATTGCTGAATCCCCTTAACGAGGCGGAAGTAAGCGTGTTCGCGCTCTCCACCTACAGCACCGACTTTCTGTTAGTCAAGGACTGGCAACTCGATGCGGCGGTCGCGGCATTGAAAGCGGACGGGCACGTTCCCTCAGCTTGAATACAATCTAAGTTCCCAGATCGCGTTTGGGTGCGTATTGTAAGCTTAACCGAACGCTTATGAACAAGCTCGCAATTTTAGCGGCTCCTCTGGCCGCCTTTTCTTTCGTCGCAGCCGCCCAGCTCGGGACGCCGCAGAAGTCGCCGCTCATCGGGGCTCGGAGCCTGTCGATCAGCCCGGATGGCAAGCGCCTCGCCTTTAGCTACCAGGGCGACGTATGGGTCGCCTCCGCGGATGGCGGGCGCGCGATCCCGTTGACCAACCACATCGAGATGGACGACAACCCGATTTGGTCACCGGACGGCGAATACATCGCCTACTCGAGCAACCGAAACGGGAACTGGGATATCTACATCGTCCCCTCGGACGGCGGCCAGACGAAGCGGCTCACCTATCACAGCGGCACAGACGTGCCCAATGACTGGTCGCGCGATGGCAAATACATCCTCGAGAAAGCCACGAGAGACAATCCAGCCAACGGCATATACGCGATCGATGTAGCCACCGGCCAAACGAAGCAACTCTTCCTCGATCCCGTATCGCTCGGCTTCCCGAAGTACACGCCGGACGGCAAGGCGGTGATTTACGCCCGGATGTACTCCTTCCCGTGGGTGCGGCCGCGATACAACGGCTCGGGCGCGGCGCAGATCTGGCGCTACGATCTTGCCTCGGGCAAGCGCTCCGAGCTGATGAGCGACGGCTTTCAACACCTGTGGCCGAACGTGGCGGCAAAGGGCGCGCCGATCCTTACCGTGACGATGACCGAGCTGACGCCGAGCAGCAGCCACATCGGCAAGATGATCCCGAAGAACACGGACAACGTCAACCGCTGCCCCAACATCTACGCGATCGACGCTCCCGGCAAGGAGCGTCGCCTCACCAGCTTCACCGATGAGGGCCCGCGCTTCCTGAGCGTCGCCGCCGATACCGATGTTGCGACCTTTGAGCGCGATGGCGACGTCTACGTCATGAAGCTCGGCTCCGAGCCGAAGAAGATCACGCTTTACGCGAGCGCGGACGACAAGACGACGCAGGAGGAGCGGCTGGTTCTCACCACCGGAGCCACCACGGCCGCCCTCAGCCCCGACGGCAGCACATTCGTCTTTGGGGCTAAGAACGACCTGTGGAGCGTGCCAACCAAGAAGGGCAAGGGGCCGAACGCGGATGACGCGACCCAACTCACCGACTGGGAGGGCGTCGACGACACGCCGACTTTCACGCCCGACGGCAAGGCGATCTTTTTCGTCTCGGACCGTGAGGGAGGCGAGCGGCTCTACCGCATGGATCTGGCGAGCAAGAAGGTGACGCAGATAACCAAGGGCGACAACGACGTGCTCGAAACGCGCGTCACGCCTGACAAGACTCGCATCAGCTTCTGGATGACCGGCGATCAGGGCGGGCTCTACACCGTTCCGGTCGATGGCGGCGCGCCGACCCTCGTGATGAAGGTCAAGGGAAACTACAGCGCCGACTACGATTGGTCGCCCGACATGCACTACGTGGCCTATTCCGACACCCTTACCGGGAGCGGTCTTTACTACTGGGAGCAGGGCTCGAACATCTGGATTCTCGACACCAAGACGGGCGACAAGCAGAACGTCACCTCGATGAACGCCGCCAACACGACCCCGCGGTGGTCGTCGGACGGCAAATACCTCATGTTCGTCAGCGACCGCGATGTGCAGCGCCGCAGCGGCCAGCCGGCAGTCGGCACGGCGGGCATCTACATCCTGCCTCTGATGCAGGATGATTCGCCAGCCAATCTGCTGGAGCTGAAGTACGCGAAGCCCACCGCGCCGGTGAAGGTGGACATCGATTTCGTCGCGATCGAAACGAGAGCGCGCGTGTTAATCCGCCAGGCCGTCACCGATTTTCGCATGGACCCGGAGACCGGCGACATCCTCTACGCAATGAATGGCGACCTGTACAAGAGCGACTACGCCGGCGAGAACGCCAAGGCGATCACTCAGGGAGGCGGCATCACCGGGTTTGATTTCAGGCTCGACGCCAAGGCGGTGTACTTCCTAAAAAGCGGAGCGCTGGGCACGCTCGATCTGCGCAGCCCGCAGAATCCCTCTTCGACCGTCACCTTTAGGGCCGATTGGCTGCACGACCTTCGCAAGGAGCACGCGGCGGCTTACAACCAGTTCTGGAGAACGTACAACCGGTCGTTCTACGATCCGAACTTCCACGCACGAAACTGGGATGCCCTTCGCGTTCGCTATCAGAAGTTTCTGCCTAGCGTCGGCCATCGGAATGAGATGGCGACAGTGCTCAACATGATGATCGGCGAGCTTGAGTCGTCGCACTCCGAAGTCTCGGCGGCGTCAGGGAATCCGAACAGCCAGAGCAGCGCACATCCTGGGTTTCTCATCGACTACGGCTACGAAGGGCCCGGCATCAGGGTCAAGGATGTGCCCGCGCGCACTCCGGCCAGCTATGCCAAGACGAAGCTGAATCCCGGCGACGTAGTGCTGCAGATCAACGGCAAGGACGTCAAGGCGAACGAGCAGCTCTATCGCGACGTGCTAAACGACCAAGTCTCCCGCGATCTCAATCTGTCGGTCAAAGGGGCCGACGGGGTCACGCGGAACGTCAAGTTCCGCGCGATCAGCGGCGGCGAGTTCGGCGGCATCGTGTTCACCAACCGCTTGGAGACCCGGCGCAAATACGTCGAGCAGAAGTCCGGCGGCAAACTGACCTACGTGCATATCGCGGGGATGGGCGAAGCCGAATTGCAGCGCTTCAACCAGCAGGTGTGGCAGTACGGGCAGGGCAAGAAGGGCCTCGTCATCGACGTGCGGAACAACGGCGGCGGCAATACCGCGGATCGGCTCATAGACGTACTCGAGCGAGCGCCGAATATGATCTACGTGCCGCGCGACGCCGATCCGCAATTCGGCCCCGGCCAAGCGTTGGCGGTGCCGATGGTGGTGATGATGGCGGAGTCGAGCTTCTCGAATGCCGAGATGTTCCCCACCGCGATGAAGGCGCGCCGGCTTGCCACGCTCGTCGGCATGCCGACTCCGGGGTACGTCATCTACACCAGAGGATTCCAGCTTGTCGATGGCACGATAGCCCGAATGCCGGGCACCGGCGTATACCGGCTGGATGGCTCGCCGCTCGAAGACATGGGCACGCAGCCCGACTACAAGGTGGACATCACGCCGGAGCAGTATTTCTCCGGCGCCGATCCGCAGCTCGATAAGGCGATTGAGGTCTTGCTGGCGAAGACGAAGTAGCCCTTGACGAAGAAGGCCCGGAGCACCATGCTCCGGGCCCTCTCAATGTTTGGGCGGAGACTATTCCTTAACCATCACCATGGTCATGGACTTGTCTCCGGCCTTTTTTGTCATGGACAGCTTCGAGCCATCCTCACTAACGTCCAGCGGTGATGGCGGAGTGCCGTCCCCGTCCGATTTCAGGGCGAGGCTGTTACCGGTCAGGGTCCACTTGCCGGTGTCGTTTTTCTTCATTCCGCTCGTGGCGTAGGTGCCGTCGGCCTTGACCTCCAGGCGCATGGCTTCTTCTTCCTTCTTGTCGTCCTCTGTCATTCCCGGCACACTGGTGGCAGCGAGGTCCATTTTCCATGTGCCGGCGACCTTGAATCCGTCCTTGGCATCCTTGTTGGCGATTCCGGGCGTGCCGTTATCGGCGCCCGCGGTTGTTGCCGTAGGCGTGCCGACAGGGGTGTCTTCCTTCTTTGCGCATGCACACAGAAGTATTGGGAGCAGCGCGAGTGCGAGGCTTAGTTTTTTCATTGTTATTCAGTCCGCTCGCGATGCATTAGTTGCGCACGTGAAAGTCGGACAAGGTTGAGACGTAGCGGGCTGGCAATCTGTCGCGGGCGCAGCATTCCATCCCGCAAAGAAAACGGCAGCTTTCGCTGCCGCTTGATTGCGGGCCAAACCTGGGGTTAAGCCTTGACGAAGACGATCTTGGCGGATTTATCGCCCTGGGTTTGGCTGAAGGTCAGCGTGCTCCCATCTTCCGCAACCGAGAAGGTTGGGGGCGCGGCGCCACTTGTGTCGGACTTCATGCTCAGCGTCGTGCCGTCGAGCTTCCAAGTTCCCGTGCCGGGCTTCTTGGTCCCCGAGACGGCGAAGGTGCCATCGGCCTTGAGCTCCATGCGCATGGCTTCTTCTTCCTTCTTGTTGTCGGCCGTCATGTCCGGAACGCTCGTCGCGGCGACATCTACCTTCCACATGCCGACGATCTTGTCGTTGGTGAGCGCGCCTCCCGTGGCTGGGGGCGTGGCCGTACCGGTCGTCGCGACCGGCGTCGATCCGGTGGCTGGCATGGCGTCCTCGGACTTCGAGCATGCGCAGATCACGAGCGGGAGAACGATTAAGCCTAGTGTTAACTTCTTCATCTGAAAACCTCCTGAGTCCGCACAGTCTACGCGATGGCGCGAGCATAGGGTTAGATCCACCCCGTTGTCTCAAATCTCAGATCTGAAATCTGAGATCCTAAATGTCCTCTGGGGTTGAGAATCTCAGTGAAGACAGAAGAAGAAGGTGCTGCCGACGCCAACCTGGCTCTCCTAGTAGCCCGAAAATCTTCTCGCAATAAGCCATTGCAATGCCGATGCCATTGTCGCGGACAAAAAAAGCTCCATTGGCGTTGCCAACCTCGATCAGGGAGCTGCGGTCTGGGCTCGGATATTTGCATCCGTTCTCCATCAGGTTCTGAAGCGACGCAAGAAAGGCTAAAGTCCCTCCTTTTCTCCGCGCGGCTAGACACCGCGCCGCAGAAATACGCGCGCCAGAAAGCGCTCGAAAGTGCGGGATGCCTTATACAGCTTGGACTGCCAGCGGTCGAATTGCGATACGGGCCAGAGCGGCTTCTTGAGCGCCGCGTCGTGGTAATTCACCTCAGCACCGTCAAGCGGCAAGCGCTCCGGCCGGCGGTGGGTGCGGAATACGTGATCCCAAAGAGCAACTCCCCAAAATCCTACGATCGCGAGGTTCGACGTGGGACGCCAGTGATGCATGAGGTGGAAGCTGTACATGCGCTTGAACACCTTGCCCGACCAAGGCCGCTCCATCATGGGTTGCCAGAAGCGCTCGTAGGGCAGATGCAGAATCGCGTGCCATACCTCGTATGCGACCAAATAGACGGTGACGGTGAGGATGAGGGAGATGAGCACCGGGTGCGCGGGGAAGATGAATTTGAGCGGCAGGCCCAGCAGAATCATAAAGATCGCGACAAAAATCGGCATCGACCACAGAGGGAACATCATCGATTCCTCCTGATGGTCCTCTTCGATCGGAAACTCGCTGGTAACGGGAACGAGCTTTCCAGGATCGTGCGGCGTCACCGGCGCTTTTACGTAGGTGAGGCCGTGATGGGTGCTATGGGCTCGGTGCATGGACGACATAAATGGCAGCACCGCCGAGTGCAGCAAATATCGGTGGTAGAAGTATTCAAACAGGCTAATGGGAACGCCCAGAAGAAACGTCCATGCTAGGATTTTCCAGGGTTGGGCCGCCTCGAAATAGAAGACGCTCGGGAGGAACAGGGCGAAAATCCCTAGGATGGCGGCGAGTTGAATGCCGATCGCGAGGAAGAAGCGCGTAAAAGGCACGCGATGTTCGTGAGGAGTGGATTCTTGGGTCAAAACGTATCCAGGAGCGCCAGCCGGCCAAAAAGAAGTTTCCAGCGTTTTGAGTTCGGGAGGGTCCACCTCTTAAGACGGAACCCATGTCCCGCCTGTTTCAGAAGTTGACCACATTAGTGGGGTCAATGCACTTCTTGGTGTGCGCCGATTGACCGTCTGCTACTTGAAGCAGGTTCTGGGGTAGCTTCGATCCTGTGATAAAGCGTTTCGCCGCATTGGCTCTGGGTTTGCTTGTGGTTGGATGCAGCGGAGGCGGCGGAGGTTCGGCAGCGCCACCCTCCATCACGCTCGTCCGGCAGACCCTCGCGACCGGCTTGTCGGCACCGATGCAGTACGTCGCCAATGATGCGAACTCGCACCTCGCCTACGTGCTTGAGCGCGCGGGCAGAATTCGGGTTTTGGTCGACGACGTTTTGCAGGTAGCCCCCGTGCTCGATATTTCCGCCGCGGTCATCACACCGGGCGAGTGCGGGTTGCAAGGTATGACCCTCGCTCCGGACTTTGCCACCAGCCATCAGTTTTTTCTCCAGTACACCACCGGCGAGAACGCCGGCTTCCATACGCGAGTGAGTCGCTTCACCATGGCCGCCGATGGGCTCACGGCGTCAAGCGCGGCAACGCCCATCTGCTACATCGATCAGCCCAACGACACCCACAAAGGGGGCACCATCCACTTTCGAGATGGCCACCTTTACATGGCACTTGGCGACGGGCGCAACCCGATCGACTCGGGAGCCGAGGCTCAAGACCCGCTCTCCTTGCTCGGCAAAGTGCTGCGGATCGATACGTCCGGTGACGACTTCCCCGCCGATCCCGACAACAACTACGCGGTGCCGGCCGACAACCCCTTTGTGGGCACCGCGGGGGTGCGGGGCGAGATTTGGGATTTCGGACTTCGAAACCCATTCCGTTGGTCGGTCGACTCTCAGACCGGGGCTTTCTTGATCGCCGATGTCGGTGAAAGCTCCTACGAAGAGGTCAACTACGAGCCCTCGAACGCCGGTGGACGCAACTACGGATGGCGATTGCGCGAGGGCTTTCATCCCTCGGGCCTGCCGGGGCTCACTTATCCGATTGCGTTCACCAACCCTTACTTTGAATATTCACACGCGGTCGGCAGCGCTGTCGTGGGCGGATTCGTTGTGCGAAGCGCTGGCCTGGGCGTGACCGGGCGGTATTTGGTGGCCGACTACATCAGCAATCACCTGTGGGCGATGCCCGTCGGTCCTGCTGTCTCGAATATCGGCGAAGCCACCGACATTCTGGTCTCCGGGGGGTGGAACGGGATCGTATCGCTCGACCCCGACTCGAACGGACAGCCGGTGGTCACCGAACTTAATGCGGGCCGAGTTTCCCGCATTGAGCCGGCGCCTTAACCCGGGATAGCAAAAAGAGCCCGGCCATAGAGATCGCCGGCTCACGGGCGGGCCACCCGTGCTACAGCTTTTCGACCTGCGAGAAGTCGAGCTCTACGGGAGTGTCGCGGCCGAAGATATTGATGAGCACCTTCAGCTTTTCTTTGTCGCCGTTGACTTCCTCGATCTTTCCGGTGAAGTCGCTGAATGGCCCTTCCACCACGCGGACCGCGTCGCCCACGCTCCACGAGACCTTCGGCGCTTCCTTGGAAGCTTCGAGGTTGGTCATGATGCGCCGCACCTCGTATTCTTCGAGCGGAACCGGCTTGTTGCCGCTCTGCACGAATCCCGTCACGCCACTGGTCGATTTCACCAGTTTGTAGGTGTCGTCGGTCATCTGCATCTGAACGAGAATGTAGCCGGGAAAGACCTTGCGATCCATCTCGTATCGCTTGCCGTTGCGCGTTTGCAGCTCTTTCTCGGTTGGGATCAGGATCTCGTAAATGTCGTATCCCCAATACCCTTCGACCTGGGCGCGTCGAGTGAGAACCTCTTTGACCTTGTTCTCGTGCCCGGCGATGGTGTGAACGGCAAACCAGCTTTTCGGCATCAGACTCTCCCCGTTGTGATCAGAGTCACAAGGGTATCGGCCACCCAGCCCATGCCGGTGAGCGCGAGCGCCACCACGACCACGAGCGAAACCACCACTCCGGTAAGGCGATTGGTCTCCTTCTTGGTGGGCCAATTCACCTTCTTCATCTCGCGCTTGACGTCGGACAAAAAGCCCTTGAATCCGCGCTTCATCTTAGGGGTCGCAATGCTAGTCGGCCCTTTAGGGGTGTTAGTCGTATCGCTCATTGACGTAGTGATCCGTCGGAGAATTCCGGGGGGACTACCCCATTCTACCTTGAGAAACGGCGGAATGGACGGAAGTCTCGCTGTGCGCGGCTTCCAAGATGCAACGGAATCGCACAAAAGAAGCGCAAAAGTTGCGGCAAGCATTGACCACAACATATTCACGCGCTACAGTAGCCTGTCGGGGAGAAATATAGGGCGCGGCACATTATGTTGTCGCTTTGAATTTGATGATGGGAAACGCTGGTCCATATAGCGAACTTGAGTATCTGATCCTTGCCATGGTGGGCGAATCCGTTAATAGCGGCTACGCCATGCGAAAGGAAATGAACCGCATGCGCGGAGGGAGATGGAGCGCGGAGAGCGGCTCGGTCTACCGCGTCCTTCGCCGTCTCGAGCGAGACGGTCTTGTTTGGGAAGCGCGCAAAGTCGGCGTGCCCAACCGTGAGCGCACCGAATACGAATTGACGACTCAGGGCGAGGCGACCCTTCATAGCTGGCTGACCTTCCCGCCCGACCGCTCGGAAATGGCCTTTCTCATCGACCCGCTTCGCACGCGCTGCTATTTCCTGTTTCGACTCAAGCCGGCCGAGCAGATCCGCGTGGTGAAGACTTGGCTGCAGGAAAGCAAGATGTTTATTCAGGACCTGCAGCGAGATGTGGACCTCATCGCCACGCGGGACGCCTCCGGGCCGCAGGTGGTTGCGTACCAGAATCTGCTGCACCTGGGCCAAGCTCGGCACGAGTGGCTGAAGAAGCTGCTCAACACGATCCGGCAGGCCACGGGCGCGCCGGTCGCGATCGTGGCTGAAGAAGAAGTTCTCGTTACGGCGTAGGTGCGTCGCACTGGATAATAGGGCCGTGCAGTCCCAGCAAGAAGGCAGCCGCCGTTCCCCGTGGATCGGTCCCGTAGCGTTCATGCTGCTTGCCGGCGCACTCTGCTCGGGCTACTATCTTCTCGCAAGGAATCATCGGGACGAGGTTCGGCTTGAGCGCGCCCCCGGCGTCAAATTCGGCGACCCTCGGCGGAGCGTAAAACGAGCCATCGACCCGGGCGCAACGGCGATTCTCCGAGTGCCCACGCAGACGACGCTACGGGCCATCGACAATCTCCCCCGGCCCGGCCAACTGCCGTCCGACATCCGTCTTGCTCCGTTCGAGACGACCATCTGGCGTTTTCGCGCGAAGCTCACGGAGGTCACGGTGAGCGAGGACAACGACTTCTACATCATCGTTGAGTCAGACGGGATTCGTTCGTGCATCGAGATTCCCGACCCGGCAAACTGTGAAGGCTCGCCTTTCCTCAGCGAAATTAGGGCCGCGCGCCAAGATATCGCGGCTCGCTATCAGCCTGGTTACCTGAATACCCCGATTGACCGCGAAGCCGAAGTGACTGGTGTGGGCTTCTACGGAACGGTCACGGCGCTCAAAGGGATGAAAGCGCCGAACCGAGCCCGGCTCTTCCCGGTCCTCAAGATCGACTGGAAGTGACAAACTGGTTCGCCGCCGCGTGGTTTACTAGGCATTGTGAAAAGCTTGGCCGCCCTCCTAGTTCTTGCCCTGCTATGCGCAGGTTGCGCCAGCCCGACGGAGCAGGCGAGCGCGCCACTTGTCAAATCTCCTGCGCCTGCGCCTTCGATCCTGACGGTGCCTCAACTTCCCTCAACTCCCGCGACTGGGGATGATCTCAAGGTCGTCGGCCACTGGCATTACGATCCAGCAAGCCTCAATCTTAAGCTCGACCCGAAGTTGGAGGAGCGGATCAAGAAATCGAAGCCGGGAGGACAAGCCGCCGTCGACAAGCTACTCAAGAGCTTCGCCGCCAACCTAGCCCGGTTCAAGCTGGATTTCGGCCCGAACAAGGATTTCTTCATCGCGGTTCCCGGCTCGGACAAGAAGCTTCACGGCAAGTGGATTCTGAAGGGAGTTCGGCTCACGGTTGTAATGGACAACCCGCAGCAGCCAACGCCCGAGATGGAGCTCGATCCCAGTGGGAAGCGCATCCACACGCGATACGACCAGCCAAACTTCGGGCTCGGAACGATCGACCTTGTCAGGAGCTAGCCTTCGTTGCGGAAAAGTCGCCCCAATGTCCAGAAACCGAAATTGAGAGACGATTCGACTGTATTCTGTAGGTTCCCCGATGACACAGATGCAGGCCGAGCAATGGATTGTTCCCTCGCGCGATTCGCTTGCCGAGAGCCGGCTCTGCGATGAATTGGGCGTGCCGCCGCTGGTTGCCGCGGTTCTGGTTCAGCGCGGGCTCAACGATCCTGAATCCGCGCGCAAGTTTTTGCATCCGACCCTGGACGACTTGCACGATCCGTCCCTTCTGCCCGACTACGAGGCGGCGCGGGACGCGATCTTGGGGGCTCGCGAACGAAAAGAGCTCATCTTCATCCACGGCGATTACGATGTCGACGGCGTCACAAGCGCGTCGATCCTGCACCGCTTCTTGAACAGCATCGGCTGCAAAGTGCAGACCCACGTGCCGCACCGGATGAAGGAGGGCTACGGCATCCACCTATCGGCCGTCGATGCCGCAAAAGCGGCGGGCGCCAAACTCTTTCTCACCTGCGATTGCGGGTCAAGCGCAATCGAGCAGATCGAAGCCGCTCACGAGGCGGGGATGAAGGTCGTAGTCACCGACCACCACACGATCGGCGCCGAAGCGCCCGTCACCGAGGCCTTCGTCAATCCGCATCGTGCCGATTCGACATACCTCTTTCAGGATTTAAGCGGCGCGGGCGTGGTGCTGAAGCTGTGCGCGGGAATTACCCGAGACATCGGGATGCAGCCGCACCAGTTCTATCGCGCATTTCTCGATCTCGCCGCGCTCGGGACCATCGCCGACGTGATGCCACTGGTTGGCGAGAACCGGATCATCGCGAAATTCGGCCTGGAACGGCTCTCGGATACCAAAAAGATCGGGCTGCAGGCCCTCAAAAAGGTTACCGAGCTCACCGGAAAGATCACGGCTTACCACGTTGGCTTTGTGCTCGGGCCGCGGCTCAATGCAGCGGGACGAATCGACGACGCCGCCATCGCCCTGCAACTCCTGCTCGAAACCGACGAGTTGAAGGCGATGGAACTCGCCCAGCAGATCGAGGTGATCAATGTCGCGCGCCGCGCAGAAACGCAGCGCATCCTCGAAGAAGCGGTCGCGATGGTGCAGGAGAAGGGGCTCGACGGAAAGAACCTCATCCTGATCGGCAACGAGGGTTGGCATGCGGGGATCGTCGGGATCGTGGCAGGAAGGCTCGTCGAGCAATTCCGACGTCCGGTCTTCGTCGCCTCGCTGAGTTCGGACGGCAAGACGGCGAAGGCGTCGGGCCGGAGCATCGCCAAATTCAACTTGGCCGACGCGCTCCGAGCGAATATGGAGATATTGCTCGGCGGAGGCGGCCACGCGATGGCGGCGGGGTGCTCCTTCGAGTACGACAAGCTCGATACAGTAGCCGAAGCGCTGCATCACTACGCTGGGCAGTTTCTGACCGAAGAAGACTTCGTACTGCGGCGGCACGCCGACGTCGAGGTCGCGCCGGCCGAGGTGACTCATAGTGCCCTAGAGGCCATGCAGATGCTTGAGCCGTTCGGCTGCGCCAACCCGACTCCGGTGTTCGTGTCGCGCGGGCTCAAGCTGGATCAACTCATGCCCACGCGCAATCCCGAGCACGTGCGCGTGACGTTGCGGGACGGGGAGAGTGCGCCCATTCAAGCAATGGGCTTCGGTCTAGGATCGCGACTCGCGGAAGTGGTGCCGGGCGCGGTCGCGGACCTGCTCTTCGAGCCCTGCCTCGACGAATGGAATGGACGCGTGACACTGAAATGGCACATCAAAGACTTCGCGCTTTGATCTAAACGGACTTGAAGACGCCGACCTTCACCGAAACGGTGACGGGCGAGCCCATGCGTAGCACAGTCACCTTGACGGTGTCGCCAACATCCTTCGTCTCGATAAACCGCGCGAAATCAATCTGTGTGTAAATGGACCGATCGTCCATCTTGACGATTATATCGCCCGCCTGCATACCCGCGGCTTGCGCCGGGGAGCCTTCTCGAACGCTCTCAACTAGGGCGCCGTCTTGCATCGGCGCATCCTTGCAGTAAACGCCGATTGCCGGGTGCTTCACGGTGTGAGTCGCCGAGAGGAAACCGGCCACGACGTGCCGCAAGACTTCGGCATCAACAAGGTAGCCCACCGTCACTTCGCCGGGCCCGAAGCCTCGCCCGCCCGACTTGAAGCTCTGCATGATGTCGTTAAGCGCCTTGCTGTTCGGAGCCGCGATGCGCTGGGTGCGCACCGGCTCTTTGAATTCAAGTGTCGAGTTCAGCAGGCCCACCAAATGTCCGGCCTCGTCGAACACCAATCCCCCGGCGACGGACTGCGCGGTGGTCTCGAAATGAACCTCGCCGAGCGGAAACATCTTGCGTGTCGAGTTCAGCACGCCGAGCATTTGGGTCGACACCAGTTCGCCTCGCAGCGGGCCATCGGGCAGGACCACGATGACGGAGGCCTTCTCAAGGCGCTCGGAGTCGTGGATGACGACCACTTTGCCCAAGCCCGCCGGCCAGTTTTGAGCCTGCAGGAGCACGGTTTGAGTCGGCGCATCGGTCGAGCGCCAAAAGAGCTGCACGATTCGGCCGTCGGGCGCCCGCGCTGCGATTTGTTGGCCCGCCATTAGGCTCTGATGCGCGATGAACCAGCCGCTCTTGTCGATCAGCGCGGCCTGCCCAAAAGGCACGCCATTGCGCAGGAGCGTCACAACCGACGGCTTTGACGTCTCCCACAGGGTCACGTCCTTCTTCTGAAGGCCCTGATCGCCGTAGAGAATTGTGAACGCTAGGCTAGCCGCCGACAACAACATTGCTTACGCTGTCTACCTCAGTGGCGCGTTGAGCGCCGGTCGTCGCATCTTTCTTGTTGTCGATCAGCACGAGCCCAGGAGCCGGCGTCGCAGCGTCGGATCGTGCCGCGCTCAGTGCGGCCATTGGACTAGTGCGTCCCTGAATGGCGCTGATCTCGCTCTCGAACTGCTTGGCGATCTGCTGCTTCAGCAGTGTGAGCCTGGCGCGCGATCCGCTTCGCGACGGCATCTGAACCATCGCGGCGCGGACAATCGGAACTTCAACTGGAGGAGCGGTGCTCTCAGCCACGCTTGACACGCTTACACCCTCAAAGGCCGTCGCCACCGTGTCTGGTCGGCTGCGGATCACCGTCGGCAAGTCGAAGCCTTTCGGCTTCGTGTCGATCGCAACCACGCCGCTTCCGCTTGGCAAGATGCTCGGCGCGTTCATCTTCCGCACCATGACGATGCCGAAAGCGAGCGCCGCCGCCATCGCGGGCATCCACAGCCATCCGAACTCGGGCCGCCGCTTCGGCTTAAGGCCCTGATTCAGAATGGCATGGCGCAATCGGTCGGTCGACAACTGATGGTCCGGCACCGAGGACAGCATCTTGAGGTCGCTACGCATGCCGCGATACGCTTCCAGGACTCTCCTGGCTTCCGCATCTCCCGCGACGTCCTGCTCCAGGCGCGCGGTTTCCTCGGGGCTCAAATCCCCGAAGG
>JBBREM010000015.1:0-33411 GCA_038202925.1 Fimbriimonadales bacterium
AAACGATTGATGTGGCCGACGAGCGGTGGGAGCCCGAGAAGCTGATGATGGATGCCGAGCTCCAGGCGGCGG
Source organism: Fimbriimonadales bacterium (assembly GCA_038202925.1). GTDB lineage: Bacteria > Armatimonadota > Fimbriimonadia > Fimbriimonadales > Fimbriimonadaceae > JAEVZK01. Next base: position 73 of record JBBREM010000015.1, read on the forward strand.
TTGAGGAAGGAATTAGAACGATGAGCGAAAAGCTTCGGACGGTGTTGCTCCTGCACGATAAGGAGGACACGCCTTACGAAGACATCGCGCGGATCGTAGGTGTGCCGGTTGGGACAGTCAAAAGCCGGCTTTTCCTGGCGCGGGCGCACCTGCAATCCGTCTTGAAGAAATACCTCCACCCGGAGGTGAGCTGGAATGAACGATAAGTTGAACTTTGATGGAAGAATGCTGGACGAAAAGCTTGCGGCGCAGGCGCAGATCGCGGATGCGGTGAAGGCGCTGCCGGAAGAGCCGCTCAGCCTGGCCTGGCGCAGTGATCTCAATACGAAGCTACACGCCATGGCGGCACGGCGCAAGAAGCTCGATCTCTTCGGATGGATATGGAAGCCTGCGGCGGGCGTCGCGCTGGCCGGGGCGCTGGCGGTCGCATTTGTAGCCCGCGAGCCTGGCATGGCTCCGGTTGCGCGCAAGAGTATCGAGAAGGAGTTGGTCAACAGCTACGTGGAGAGCACCGCATCGTGGGAGGTCTCGACGGACGGAGTTTCGAGCGTCGAGGCGAAGGAGAAGTCCACGCAGGCACCTAGCGAGTGGGATCAGGAGGATGGGTCAGCCACCTTATGAGAAAGTGGCTCGCCCTGGCCTTGGTTTGCGTCGCCTGCGTTTCGATTGCGCAGGTGCCGGCGGGCCCGCGCGGATTCAAGGTCGGCGGCCAGAAGCGCGCCTGGGGAGTCGGCCTTGACTTGCCACCCGCGCTGCGCTCGGCGTTGCTATCTCTCGGAAGGACGCGCTACTCCGGCACGCGAGTCGTGACGCAGAAGCAGGGTCCGAATCGGGAGAGCCACACCGAATTTGTGATTACCGACGGCATTCGCAGCCGGGTCGAATTTCCCAATACCTCGGCCCTGCGAGGGCAGGTAATCGTCGAGGACAACGAGCATCGACGTCACTATATGCCGGACAAGAATGAGTTGCACATTCTGCCGCCGCGCCGCGAGCAGGCTTTTGGGCGCATCGCTCAGCTTGGCAAACGCAAATTCACGTTCACTCAGACACCGGGCGGCATGGTTGCCGGGCTCAACACTCAGCTTGTTACGGTGAGCGATCCGAAGGGAAACGTGATGCAGAGGCTGTGGATCGAGCCCAACTCCGGGCTGTTCGTCAAGCGCGAGATCTACGATCGCACCGGCGCGTTGCAGGCCTCGTTTGAGTTCACGCAGATGAATCTCCGGCCGCGCATCGACGCGAGCGACTTCAATTTGCAGCCTAAGGGCGTGCGGATCATCACGCCACAGATCGCCCTGAACGGCATCATCAAGCGGGAGCGATTTCTGGACGTGAAGTTCCCGGAAAACGGGGGATTGCAGCTTGAAGCCGCGCACATCATGAAGATCGGTGGGCAGGCCGTGCTCGTTCAGAACTACGTGGGGAGCGGGCACCGGGTGAGCCTCTACCAACTGCGAGCCAGTGTCGATCCGGCCCAGCTAGGCCGTTTGGCCCGGCCCGAAGTGCGCACATATTCTTGGCAATCAAGCGGCTCCAGCTTCGTCCTAGTTGGTGACGTTTCCGACGCGGAACTGCGCGAGCTTGCGCGCCGTTTAGGAGGCTAGGAGGCCCGGGCTCGCCCGGTATAATTCAACCTGTGGCGGCAAAAGCTGCAACCCTAGTTACGCGAACGAAGAAGACCAGACCGCGCTGGGTGCGACGCACCAAGCGGGTTTTCGCCGTCGGGGCCCTTCTTTTCCTCATCGGCTTCACCGTCTTTGGCGTGATGTTCGTGGGCGAAATGAAGCACGCCTCGGAGCTCATGGTCAGCCTGCCGGAGAAGCTGCGGCAGATATCGACGGCTCCGACCCGCATCCTGAGCGCCGACGGTAAGGAGCTGTTTACCGTTCAAGCGGAGTTCCGCGAGCCCGTCACGTTCGACAAGATTCCCAAGCACGTTCGCGATGCCGTTATTGCGGCGGAGGATAAGCGCTTTTTCGACCATCAGGGGGTCGATTATTGGGCAATGGGACGCATCCTGCTGGTCGGCGCTAAGGAAGGGCACCTTTCTCAGGGTGGCAGCACCTTGACCATGCAGATGGCCAAGAAGTTCTATTCGGAAGGTGAGCGCACCTTTAACCGCAAGCTCCAAGACGTCGCGTTGGCGATCACGATAGAGCGGGAAATGACCAAGGATCAGATTCTCACCCTATACCTGAACATGATGTATTTCGGCGAGCGGGCCTACGGCGTTCAGGCGGCATCCGAGGTGTATTTCGGCAAATCCATCGACAAGCTTTCCGTCGCCGAGGCGGCGATGCTGGCCCGCTGCTTGCGGCGGCCGGGCGACGAGAATCCGGTTAAGAATCTTCAGAAAGCTACTGACAATCGCAACGTTGTGCTCGGCATCATGCGCGACGAGCACATGATCAATGGCAGCGAATACGAGGAGGCGGTGGCCGAGAAGCCGCACATCGTGGCGACGAAGAATCGTATCACATCGCATACGCGGCAGGCGCCTTTCTTTGTCGACCACGTATTCGCGTTCTTGGACAAGGAGTTTCCCGACGTCGATTTCAGAGTCGGCGGTTACACGATTTACACGACGCTAGATTCGAAGATGCAGGCCTACGCCGAGAAGGAAGTGCGCGACTTCGTTCGAGAAGAGCGACGCAATCTCGGCATGAACACGGCGGCCTTCGTGCTCGTGGACAAGGACGGGAAGATCATTGCCGAAGTGGGCGGGGTCGATTACGGGAAAAGCCAGTTCAATATCGTCACGCAGGGTTTGCTGCAACCTGGTTCCTCATTCAAGCCGATCATGTATGCGTCGGCGCTGTCTACCGGGGCGCTGAGCATGAACGACTACCTCGAGAACCAGCCGTTCGACTATCCGGTTGGCCCAGGCGCGAAGCCGTGGCATCCGAGGAATGCCAGCCCGCGGGAGAACGGCGGCCCAGTCAGTGTGGAGAAGGCGCTCGCGCTCTCGCTCAATATTCCCGCCGCGCATGTGATGGAGCGCGTTACCCCCACCGTGGTCGCGGGCATCGCGCGGGACGCGTTTGGTTTCACGACTCCGATTTTGGCGGTGCCCTCAATGGCGCTTGGGTCAATCGAGGTTCGGCCCATCGACATGGCGCAGGCGTACAGCGTATTCATGCTTCACGGCGACCGTTTCACACCTTATCCCGTCACCAAGATCACGAGTCCCGACGGCTCAGTGCTGCGCGAGTTTGCACCCCAAATCAAGCGAGGCGTATTTGAGCCGAGGATCTGCGACGATGTGGAGCGGCTGCTGCGCGCGGTGGTGGAATATGGGACGGGCACGGCGGCAGGCGATGTGCCCAACGCGCACGGCAAAACCGGGACGACGCAGGACAACAAGGACGCTTGGTTCTGCGGGTACTCCGATGGGTTGGTGGGCATCGGGTGGGTAGGGCATAACGAGATTCGGAATGGCCGCGTCTATGCGGTCGCGATGAGCCGGGGAGCCTACGGCGGCACCACCGCCGCTCGCTTCTGGGCGAAAATCGTGGGCAAGGCCCATGACCGCTTCGCGCAGAAGATTCCCGATTGGGTTGCGCCGCAGGATGAGCCGCAGAACAACCCCGCCGACCAGGCGCCGCCCGATCCAACCACGAATCCCCTGGATCGCGCAAAGGTCCTTCCCCCGACGGATGGCACGACCGGTGGAGATGGCGCGCCTCCCCTTACCAATCCTGACGGCAGCCCGGTGATAGACCCCGGCAATCCAACTCCGTCGACGACTCCACCACAGGACAATCCACCCAAACAGCCTCCGCGACGGCCCACTCCTGATGAGACCGGAGGGACGGTGCAGGTCGAGGTGTGCGCGGAGAGCGGAATGCGCGCAACCATTTACTGCCCGGAAACGGTGACGCGCACTTTTAAGAAAGGCAGAGAGCCGAGAGGCCGCTGCACCATCCACGGCGGCTAAAGTATATCGATGGTCTACTCGCCGACAGGGCCGCGACTCAGGCTGCGAATGGCGATCTTCCCGTTCGTCATCTTCTCCCTGCTGTCGATCCTCTTGCTTCGCATTTGGTACTTGCAGGTGGTGCTGTCGCCTGAACTTCGCGATCAAGCGGACCTGTACGGCAAGGCCTCGTCCAGCATTCTAGCCCCGCGAGGGCTGATTTACGATCGGGATGGGCATCTGCTCGCGGGAGTGGAATCGGAGTTCGTTATCACCGCCGAGCCCGCCTTGATTGCGAAACACCCGGACGTTCTGGGAAAGGTGGCGGCACTGCTTTCTGCCCAGGGACTTCAGGTGGACCCGGCGCGGCTGCTACGCAAGGCGAGGGATGGGTCGAGCAGGCCCTATGATCCGATTCCAATCTTCTCCGGCGCGCCGGTTTCGGTGGCCGCGAGGTTAAGTGAAACGACTGATGGGTATCTCGGCATCGGTGTGGATACCCAATCGACGCGGGTCTATCCCGATCCGAAGTCGTTTTCGCACTTACTGGGCTATGTTTGGGTGCCCAACGCGGAAGACATGGAGCGCGCGCGCCTGGAGCATCGGGATGCCTCCAGCTTTGTCGGCAAAGGGGGGTTGGAGTGGCTTTATGAGCGTGCGCTGATGGGGGTGGCGGGCTCCGAAGGGATGCTGCTCGATGCGAAGCGCCGGCCGATCCGCGCTGCCGAGCGCATCGATCCGCTTCCCGGCGCTCAGCTCAATCTGACCATCCATAGTGGCCTCCAGCGGGAGGCGCTGCGCGCGCTCGGCGGTTATCAGGGTGCGGTGGTCGTGGTCGAGCCGAGCAGCGGGGAAGTGCTCTGCATGGCCAGTTCTCCGAGCTACGACTTGGGCCTGTTCAAGAATGGAATAAGCCAGGACGACTTTGCCCAGTTGAGCTCCAACCCCAATCATCCATTCATCAACCGGGGGATCGGCTCCGCCTTCTCACCCGGCTCGGCCTTTAAGATCGTTACGACGGTCGCCGCGATGCAGGCCGGAGTTTTCGACCCGAACCGCACCTACTTTTGCCCGGGCGGCTATAAGCTTGGGAATCAGTTCTTCAAGTGTCTTGGCCACCATGGGGCGGTTGCGTTTCGCGAGGCCCTCGCGAAGTCGTGCAACACGTATTTTTCCGATCTCGCGATGCGGGTGGGTAAGGACAAGCTTCGGCAGACCGCCCTTGACATGGGGTTTTACAGCAAGAGCGGGGTCGATCTGCCGTATGAGCGCAGTGGCTTGATTCCCACGGATGAGTGGCTTAAACAGGCAAATCGTTCGTGGGTGGATGGGTACACGGTGCTTACCGGAATTGGGCAGGGAGATGTGCTCACGACGCCGCTTCAGATGGCGGACCTCGCCGCGATGGTTGCGAACGGCGGGGTGATGTACCGGCCGCACTTGGTGCGTTCGCTCGGCCCCGGGCTGGAGGGCTCAACCGAAGAAACGGCCGTGCGGGAGATTCACCGCATCAATCTCCAAGCGCAAGATTGGCAGATGATGCGCGAGGCGATGGTCGGAGTCATTGAACGCGGCACCGCGGCGGGGTCACGAATCCAAGGGCTGACGTGGGCGGGGAAGACAGGCAGTGCGGAGGTCTTTGGCCAACAGAAGACGAACAGCTGGTTTATTGGATTCGCCCCCGCCGACAACCCGCGAATCGCGATTTGCGTCATGGTCGAAGGGGTGGGCCATGGTTCGGACTTTGCCGCGCCGATCGCGAAACGGGTTGTGGAGGCTTACTTCGGGGGCAGGGCCCCGTATTAGTGAACGGTGATCGGTGATCGGCGATCGGCGATCCGGCGTTACGGCGTTACGGCGTTGGGCGTTGGGGGGCCGGCATGCGCTGAATCTCGCTTAGGGCGTTCGTCGCCCAATCCACGCCAGCTTTATCTCCGCCCATTCGGTACAGCTCGCGCGCTTGTTGCGCTGCGCTGGTTGCCTTGTCGATCACGTCCTTTGCTTCGGTTGGAGTGTATCCAGGGGGGTAGGCGCCGGAGCGGCCACTTAGGCGCTCGCCCCAGGGGACAGTGGTTCGGATGTACTGCAAGTAGCCGTCCACGGCTTCGTGAAGAAATCGGATCGCATCCGCGGCTTCAGCGGTTTTGACGAGTTGCAGCCGAGCGTCGTAGGTCTCGGTTGGGATAATCTCGGGGACCGAGCGGACGGTGAAATAGGGTGTCTTCTCAACTTCGATCATGCGGGTTGCGATTCGGTCGGCATCTTCGTTCAGTCCCTCCTCGACATTTAATTCAAGCAACTGCCGTAGCGCGGCCAGGTTATTCGGGTCGAAGGTGAGGGCTTTCTCGAGGGCGCTTGCGGCCTCATCGTAATGCCCAGCAGAGGCGCTAAGTCGGGCGAGGGCTCTGAGTATCTTGGCGCTCGGGGCCACGGATGCGGCCCGGCGGAGATCGGCAAGCCGGGATTCCTGGTCTTGCTCAAAGAAGGAGGCGCGGTACCAGGTTTCACCATCAAAGGGAGCGATTGATTTGAGCGTGGAAACTGCCGCAATGAGGGGCTCTGGCTCCTTCGCAAGCGCCAGGTAGCGAACGTTCGCCTGGAGCTTGCCGACAAATCCAGCGAACACCAGTTGGCCGACCGCGAGAACCGCCACGACGATGCCTAGGAGACGCATGGGCAGGGCGGTGAATTCGGGGGCGCCAGCGTCGGCGCTTAGCTGCAGCCCGACTCCGAGCAGCATGAAGAGGGTGAGGCCGATGCCGAAGTAGTAAATGTTCGACTCGAACCACCCGTGGGCCATCGTCGCGAGGACGGCGGCGAGCACGCCAGCGCGCAGCAGATTGACTTCATAGGGAACCGTCTTGGAGTTTCGAGAAATCAGCACGATCCAAGCGCCGATCAAAAAGAGGAAGACGAGCGGGGTCACGACGTTCGCCTCGACAGCTAACTGGTAGAGCGTGCGATGGGCCAGTTCGGTGCGCGTCGTAAGGCCGGGCTTGCTGCTGTAGAAGGCGAAGGTGCCGATTCCGGTTCCGGCAGGATTGTCCTTGACGAGCTTGACTGAGGCTTGGGCGAGGAGCGAGCGGAACTCGGAAGATTGGGCTGCGGTGTCGCCGGAATTCGCGATCCGTGCGAGTGGGGAGCCCGCGCCGCGCTTCAGAACGATCGTCGCGCCGAGGGCGACGACGACCAGGGCGGTAAGCGCGCCAAGAACGGCTACGCGCCGTCGCAGGCGGCGGGCGTCCTCTCCTCGCCATAGACACGCGGCAAGGAAGAATACGATCAGCGCGACGGCGGCTGCGCCGAGGCTGCCCTTGGATCCGGTCAGCACGATCGCAAACCCGATTGCCGCCGAGCCGGCGCAGGAAAGCAGGGTGGAAGCTATCGATTTGGCCATCGCCGCCCAGCCCAGTGTCAAGGCAAGGCCGATCACGAGCATGCCGCCTAGCGCATTCGGATTCAGCCAGCCGGCGAAGATGCGCCAGTCTCCGGCGGCACCGCGCCACTCGATGATTCCCATGAGCGCGACGAGGGAGATGCCGATTGCAAAAGCGGCCAAGATCGCGCGCGGTCCCTGCTTGCGGCCCGCCCCGGCAACTACCGTCACGAGAGCGATGCCGTAGGTCAGCCATTCGGCCAGTGCGGTCTCACTGATCCATCGATACTGCGAAAGGAAGACAGAAGCGACGAGGAGACCGCAAAATGTCGCAAGTGCGCCGCTGACCATCACCTGCGGGACTTGGAGGACTTTGCGTTTGGCAATGACCGCCACGAACGCGGTGGCCACCAGGAGCGCGAGGACAGCGTGCTGAAGGATCGCGATTTCGGTGCCGCGGAATAGGGCCTGAACGGTCGGCACGTAGCCGGGCTCGAGCGCCCCCATGTCGTTAGGCAATCCGCCGCCGATGATAGGCGTCAGGAACGCAGCCGCCGTCAGCAACACCACTCCGATTGGCGGCTTACGAATCAGCTCGCGGCCCTCCTGCGCCTGAGATCGTCGATCTTATTCTTCGTAATGAAGATCGAGGCGCGCAGCGTGATCGCGAGCAGCGCGCCCAGCCATGCAAAGGGGCGCCACAGAAAGAAGACTTGAGGGAGCATGTTCTTGCGGTAGAAGCGAAACATGCTCATGTGGAATCGGTGGATCATCCGGTTGGGAGCTTTATCCGTACTGCGTCCTATGGCGTGGGTGATCACTGCTTCCGGGTAGTAGACCACTTTGAAGTCGGCTTTCCACGCCCGCCAGCACCAATCGACGTCCTCGCAGAACATGAAGTAGTGGACGTCGAAGAGCCCGATCCTAGCGATCAACTCTTGGCGAACAAGAAAGCCCGCGCCGGAGACCCAGTCGACTTCGCGCGACTTGGTGTGATCCCAGTCCTGCATCAGATATTCGCGCGTAAACCGGTTTTTCGGGAAGAGCTTGCCGAGCGGTGTGTTTCTAAACAGGGCGGCAACTGGATTGGGGAAGCGGCGACAGGAGAACTGGAGGGTGCCGTCGGGGTTGAGCAGTTTGGGGCCGATGATGCCGTAGTCGGGATTCTCGGCGGCGAAGTCGAGGAGCTTGCGTATCGCGCCGGGGTGGACGATGGTGTCGGAGTTAAGAGGCAGCACGTGTGGAGCTTTGCGGTTGCTGATGGCGAAGTTCTGGCCCTCGGCAAAGCCAAAGTTGCGGGCCATGCGCTCGAGCCTGACCCATGGAAACTCTTCTTCGACCATCTCGGCGGAGGCATCCCCGGAGTTGTTGTCGACCACGATCACCTCGAACTGTGCCTCGTCCCGGATCGCTTGCAGGCTGGCGAGGCACGCGCGCAGATCGTCGCGCGTGTTCCAGGAGCAGATGGTGATGCTGACTTCGAGCAAGCGGTCCTTCTAGGCCTCGTCAAATCCGGCGCTATAGCCGCGCGCCCGGATAAAAGCTGCCGCGTAGATGATGCCAGAAACCGCCAGAGTCAGCGGTAGGTTCCACTGGGTGAGGTGATGCTTGCGCAAGAAGCGCACCAGGCTGCGGTGCGATTCCCATATCATGCTCTTGCGAACGAGCTTGGTGCTCTCTCCGCCGTGGTGGAGAATCGTCACGTCGGGCGAATACATCGCCGGCCAGCCCTTCTTCCTTAGTCTGTAAAGCAGGTCTACCTCATTGAAAAAGATCGGAAACTCTTCGTCGAAGGGGGCCTTCGGATCGCCCACCGCCTTCAGCGCCTCGCGGCGGAACAGCAGGAAGGTTCCCATCGGCTGCGGGGCTTCCTGGTGCCGTTCGTAGTCGAAGTCGGCCATCCGATATGAGCCGAATTTCGACTTCGGAAACAACTTGCCCAGACCGGTGACCTCGCCGAAAATGCCGGCAAGCGTGGGGAAGCCACGAATCGAGCGCTGGGCCTTGCCGTCGACGCCAAGCTGCTTCGCGCCTAACACGCCAAAGTCCGGGTTATCTTCCAAAAGCTGGATGGCGCGATCGAGGCACTTGTCGACGAGTTCGGTGTCGGGATTGAGCGTGAGGATGTAATCGCCGCGCGCTTGCTCGAAGCCGTGATTATTACCCCGCGCGTACCCGGTGTTAGTCGGCAGATCGACGAGCGTCACGCGAGGGAAGTCGGATCGCACCATCTGTGCGCTGCCATCGGAGGAGGCATTGTCGATGACAATGACCTCGTACTTGGTGGCGGGCGCGTAGCGCTGGATCGAGGCAAGGCATGCGCGCAGCAGATCTTTCGTATTCCAGTTCACGATGAGGATGCTGAGCATGCGCAAGGGCTATTGTGTCATGGACGCCTCGGCAGGTTTCCACATCGCCCGGTGGAGAAGATGGCGAAAAAGATTCCCGTGCCTTGAAATTTGCTCTTATCTTGCCAACTAACCGCCCACACGATGCACCTATTGAAATAGTTTAGGTTCCTTGCTGGTTATGCAGCAATAGTGTACGTCAACCCACAAAGGTTGACGGGAGAGCGTCCTCAAGGTAGAGTCTCTAACGTTTGTCCAGGGTCTCTGACGAGAGAGGGCACGCCGACATGGTCGTCGGCGGGAGAAAGGAGGAAACTTGCCAATCAAGAATCTAACCCTGGGAGCGTGTTTGCTATTGGCGGCCACAGCTCTCGCACAGAACCACCACAACACTCATATCGTTCGCAAGGGCGAATCACTCAGCCAGATTGCTAAATGGACCGGCGTTTCGAAAGCCAAACTCGTCGCCGTCAACAATCTCACGGGCAAGAAACTCAGACCTGGCCTCGTCCTCCGCGTTCCTTCTAATTCAATACCGCCCGGATTTGCACCCTACACCATCCACCCGCACGACAGCGATGGCAAGATCGCGCGGATGTACCGGATGGATCCGCAGATTCTCCGCAACATGAATGCTAGCGTGAACTGGCACGCGCCGCGGGTCGGCACGACAATCAAGATTCCGATGCATAAAGCGGTTGTGTACGCTCGCCTTCACCAGAACACGGTAGCCAAGCACGAAGCCGCCGGCGCTCCGCACTACAATCTCGCGCTTGGCGGCTACGCGCCTTACACCGTCCGCAGGCACGATAGCGATTGGAAGATCGCCAACATGTTCCACATGGCCTCCAGCACGATTCGCGAGCTGAATCCGTCGGTCGCGTGGGGTAGCCCAAGAGCGGGGACGATTATCCGGATCCCGATGCGCAACGCCTTTATCTATAAGCTCGCGCGGATTCCGGTTCTTCGCTCGCGTTATGCGGTTACGCTTCGATCGCAGACCGTTGTGCGATCGGCGCCGGGCAGCAATGCCCATCGGGTGACCGTCGTCGATGCCAATCGGCATGTCGCGGTCTTGGACCGGGATGACCACTGGTACAAAGTTCGGTTCGAGCAGGGAACAACCGGTTGGATCCGAGGCGATCTACTACAGGCTGAGCAGCCGAAGATCTACGCTCACCACGAGCCGGCCCATCACAGTTCCGAACGACTTGCGCACGTGTCGCGGCGACATCGAGCGACAGACTCTGAGAATCGCCGATTCGGCCGAAGCGCAGGCGCCGCACCCGATCTCCCGCAGGGCGGCGGCGATGTGATCGCCTACGCCGAGAGCTATCGTGGAACGCCGTATCGCTGGGGGCGCAACTCCCGGTCCGGCACCGATTGCAGTGGATTGACGCTCCAGGTGATGCGGCATGAAGGGGTGAGGTTGCCCCGCACCGCTGCAGAGCAGGCTCGCAAAGGTGAGCATGTGGGCAAGGCAAGCCTCAAGGCCGGCGATTTGGTCTTCTTCCGCACTTCCGGGGGTCGACGAATCAGCCATGTCGGCATCTATATGGGGAACGATAAGTTCATCCATGCCAGCTCCGGCGGCGGCAGGGTTCAGGTCAACTCGCTCAGCGACAAATACTACAAGCGCCGCTTCGCCACCGCTCGCCGAGTCGCAAAGCTTAAGAAGCACGAGCTAGCAGTGGTGAAACACGAGGACTCAGTGGCGATGCATAAGGCGGAGAAGGATATTCAAACCGGTTCTCGCGGCGTCGACACGATCGATAAATAGCGCTTGGGGAAGGGAAGGGGCGAGGGCTTATCGCAGCTCTCGCCCCTTTTTTGTGCCTTCGCGCTTCATACCTACGGCGGAACATGGGGCGGGTATAAGGAGCCCAAGGAGTAGCAATGAAAACGAACAAGTTCATTACCGGAATCGTTGCCGCAACGGCGGTATTCACCGTGTCCCTGGCTCCCGTGGCCGCGAACGCGCAGAACAATCGCCAAAAGCACAAGAACGAGTGGCGCAACCTCTCGCTCGCAGGTGGCGGCGTGGCGTTGCTGGGCATCCTCAAGGGCGACAGTTTGCTGACCTTCGCCGGTGCCGCGGGCGGCTTGTATTCGGCCTACCGATATGAGCAGGATCGAAAGAGCCAGCGGAAAGAAGACCGTGCGCGAGCCGAGACGTTTAGCCGTGGGCGCTACACGCGCAATGGCCACACCTACGTGAAGAAGACCGTCATGAAGGGCGGGAAGAAGTATTACCAGTTCGTCCGAGTTAACTGAGCGCGTGCCGAGATTTCACTGGGCCTCGCACAAATTGAGCGGGGCCTTTACTTCGAGAATTGCTCGATAATCAGGTAGGCGACGGCTCCAAATAATGCCGATGCGGGAATGGTGATCAGCCACGCGCCCACCATGTTCAGGGCCACGCCCCAGCGGACGGCGGAAAGTCGTTTAGAGGCTCCAACGCCGAAGATGCTGCCGGCGATGACGTGAGTCGTGCTGACCGGCATCCCGAATTTGCTCGCGGTTAGGATGACGGCGGCTCCTGCGGTCTCAGCGGCGAATCCATTGACCGGCTCGAGCCGAATAATCTTGTGGCCCATCGTCTTGATGATCCGCCAGCCGCCCGCCGAGGTGCCGAGCGCCATGACCGTTGCGCAGCTGATCATGACCCAAAGGGGAATCGCGGGGTCCTTCGTGTGGGCGATGACGCCGTGGCTCATAAGGGCGAGGGTGATGATTCCCATGCTCTTCTGAGCGTCGTTCTGTCCGTGGGAGAAGGCCATCAGCGCCGAGGACAGAATCTGCAAGCGCTTGAACACGGTCCCGACTCCTTTCGGATGCCAATGCGCAAATATGGACGCTATGAGCTTCATCACGAGAAAGCCGACGATGAGCCCGGCGATAGGGGATCCGAACAGGGGATAGATGACCTTGGCGGTGACGCCCTTCCAGTCGATAATGCCGAGTGGGCCGTGGGGAACCTGGCTTGCAATGTCGATTCCTCGCGTGATCGCGGCACCCATGAGGCCTCCGATGAGCGCATGCGACGAGCTGCTCGGAATGCCATATTTCCAGGTGATCAAGTTCCAAATGATCGCGCCGAGCACCGCCGCCAGCACGACGGCCTCCGTCGCAAATTGAATGGGCAGCCCCTTGGGTTCGTGGGCGATGATGCCGCCGGCGATGGTCTTGGCCACGTTCGTTGCCACCATCGCGCCGGCGAAATTGAGTAGTGCCGCCATGATGATCGCCATCGTCGGGCTCAGGACGCGGGTCGAGACTACGGTCGCGATCGCGTTCGCCGTGTCATGGAAGCCGTTGATGTAATCAAACACCAACGCGAAAACGATGACGGAGATGAGCAGGGGCGTCATCTTAAGAGTATTTGACGAGCATGGTGCCGAGCACCTTGGCGATGTCTTCGCATTTGTCGACGGCCGCCTCGATGCGGTCGTAGAGTTCTTTCCACTTCATCACATTAAGCGGATCGGCATCCGGCTCCTCGAATAAGAGTTTCAACGCGCCGCGGAAGACGCGGTCGCTCTGATTCTCGAGGGTATGGATCTCTTTTAGCTTCTCCTTGACTAGGGGTGCCTTGCTGAAGCCGTTTTGCAGGTCGGCAATGGCTTCGGCGGTGACTTCAGTGGCCTTCAATAGGAGCTCGGTCAGGCTGGTGAGGTCGGCGCGGGCTTCTTTGAGGTTGTAAAGGTCGGCCCGGGCGGCGGCCGCCTCGATGGAGTCGATCACGTCGTCGAGAGCTTGGGAGAGGTCTCTGAGGTCCTCTTTGTCGATCGGAGTAATGAATGTGGCGGTGACCTTGTTCTGCAGCTCGTGGGTCAGTCGGTCGCCCTCGTGCTCGATCTCCTCGATCCGTTCGGCGCAGGCCGAGACATTGGCGAAGTCTTGGGCCATGGAATGAAACTCCTGCGCGGCCCTGACGGCGACACGGGCCTGTGATTCCAGCAGCCGAAAGAAGGCAACATTTTTCCCCTGCGTTAGCGGCACGAGGCGTTTATACCATCAGGTGGGAGGGGTTAATCGCCTCTTAACACAGGGAAGCGCATTCGCGTGCTCCTGCGTGCTTCTGATAATCATTATTATGTGATCGGACAAGTCTGCTGCTCGGTAGGGGCCAGAGGAAAGAGGTCAGAGGTCAGAGAGATCGTCAGCGGTGCTGCTAGAATGCGGCGATTACAGCGTCATGGACGGAGTTACGACGCGAGCACAAGGGGTGGCGAATCGAGAATCCACAATCCGCAATCGCAGGAGTGGTGGGCCCGGTGGGAATCGAACCCACGACCAAGCGGTTATGAGCCGCACGCTCTAACCTCTGAGCTACGGGCCCACTCTATGCGGGATGGTACCAGCCGGTTGGCTAGCCCTTCTTCTTGCGATTATCGGAGACTTCGCGGCCTTTGCCCGCCTTAACCTCGAAGGTGCGGCGGCCGGGCTTGTCGCCATAAATGACGAGCGAGCTGCGCGTTAAGGAGCCGGGCACGGGCTCGTCGGTCCAGTCGGGGTACTTCTTGTGCTGCTCCATCTGCCAGGGCATGTTGTCGTATTCGATCGCATCGAAGACGCCCTTTCCGTGATAGTAGATCGTCGTCTGGCCAAGTGCCTTGGAGTCGATGTGGATCGTGTTCGCATTCGACGTCACCGCCGCTTCCTTGGGCGCCATCTTCTCCATAAAATCATTGCCTTCGAGGAGATAGAGGATCGGCATGAAGTTGTCGCCGTTGATCGCCAGCGTCGCGCAGGACTTGGCGAGCGTTTTATCGAAGTCGGTAATGGTCACCGGCGCGCCTTCGCTCTGGGTGTCGGTCAGCACCGCTTTCCCGTCGGTCACGATCAGCAGCCCATCGCCCCAATAGAAGCTGATGTCGAACCGGAAGCTTGCGCCATGCCGCCAGAACTCCACCTTCCCGTCCGGGTACATCGGCGTCACGGCATCGCCGCGTCCGCTGCGCACGATCGCGCCATGTACGTTGTCCAGCCCCTTCATGTAGGCGATCACCTGCTTGAGGGCGGGCTCTCCGGAGCGGTCGATCGCCTTGGGCGGCTCCTTCGCGGCCTGGAAGGCGACGGCGAGAATAAGGGATGTCAGCACTTCCCTATCTTACGCTCGACTACTTCCCCACGTTCTCATAGGTCTCGAACGGATCGGGCATCTCTACGTATGTGTGCCGGTCGAGGGCGACTCCGTTCCAATCGAAGATGTAGAAGCGCTGGCTCTTGCGCGCCACCACAGCCTCCACCAGCTTCGCCCTTCCCTTCGCGCGGGTGTCCTGGGGAGGGTCGGTCATCGCGGTGATGATCTCGATGTCGTCGAGGAAGCGCTTCGTCTGCCCCATCTCCTGCAAGGCGTAAAACAGGCTCTTCTCGGGGTCGATGTTGTGATACTCGAGGTCTACCGACTGCAGCGCGTCGTCGTGCCACCCGACGCCCTCCTCCTGCATGTACTGCTCCATGATCTGCCGCTTGGCCACCCAGTCGATGCGGTCGCCGAGCTTCATTGGGTCTTCCTCCAGGCCGTCGAGAATCGATGCCCAGTTGTCGAGGATCCAGTCGGTCTGGTGCGAGTCGCCCCGGTACTGCTCCGCCAGCTTCAGATACTCGCGCTGCAGGTCAATTGAGCTCATCGTCGTGCCATCGGAGAGGCTGACGATCCACTTGTACGTCGGGTCACGGCTGACCTCCCGCAGCGCCAGCAGCGGCTGCGCCAGAGTCAACGTGGGCGGCACCAAGTTGTCTTCCAACAGCCGCAGCACCAGCAGCGTCGTGCCGATCTTCAGCGCGTAGGCGTACTCGTTCTGATTCGATTCGCCAAACAGCAGGTGCAGCCGGGTCATGCCTTCGTGAGAGTAAAAGTGCTCCCACTTCGGGTTGATCAGCGCCCGATTGAAGCGCACCCGCGAGGCGATTGTCTTGATGATATGATCCGAACGCTGGCTGAGCTGGAATTCGACCCGCTCATCCGGCACGACCGCGTAAACGTGCGACACCCAAATGTAGTCCACCGGGTTATCCATTACATCTTGATAGCTCGGCCGGAGCCCCCCGCTAGTCAGGATGTGCCCCCCGACCCGACCCACCCCGGCGAAGATCTGGCGCGTGACCAGAAAGGGATAGAGCATCTGCACGCTCGTGTTCAGAAAGTCGTCATCGGCGCGCACAAGATAGTTCTCGTGGCAGCCGAAGGTGTGCCCGCCAAAGTGGTCGACCGAGTTGTTGTAGACGCTGATCCCGTCGTCGAGCTCCATCTCCTTGATCGCCCTCACGATCTGCCGCTGCCCCGCTCGGTCGTTGGCGACGAGGTCCTTGAGCTGCCTGCACTCGGCGGTTGCGTATTCCAGATGGGAGCCGACGGCGTCGATATAAAGCCGCGCGCCGTTCATCAAGAATCCACCGGACAGTGCCGGCTCGAAGACGTCGTCGCGCGCATGCACGTCGATCGCCCCCAGGCGCAGCTCGTGGAAAAGGTAGTCCTTGATCAGCTCGACCGCGCCTTCCGGGCTGCCGAGAGACTCATCCGACACCAGGCAGCCAAATTCGGTCTCGACGCCGAAAACCCTCTCGCCGGGCAGGTGCTGCATACCACTACATACTACGAGGTCGCACGTATGTTCCGAAGTCCCTGCCTTATAATGGTCAGCGTGAGCGGCCAGACGTTCTGCAAGAATTGTCACGATGCCATTGATCCTAGTTGGGGGTTCTGCCCAGCGTGCAGCGCGGATAATCGAGCGCCCGACAACCGTGGGAATGTCGCTCCTCACAAGCACCTGTACATCGCTGGCCGTTGCGTCGTCTGCGGTGAGTCTGAACCGGTGCTGGATGACATGGGCAATCCGGTGAATCGATGGTGGCCCATCTCGCAGTTCATCTTTCACACCCTCTGGGCCGGTTTCCTCGCCTCGTTCGCGCTGTACTCAGCTTGGACTGGTCTCTTCTCAGGGCACACGATGTCGGTAGCCATCCATTCACACGAGCAAGTGCACGGACAGTCGGCGGTAGACGCGGGCTGGGCCTACTTGGCGCTGGCGGCGGCGATTATTTATGCGTATCTCCGCCTATTACGACAGCTCCGTCAGGGCTAGACAAGGAACTCGCCGCCAGGCCGTCTCGCCCAACGATGCATGAGTGACGAGAAACCTGATCTGAACGTGTATGTCCACAATCAGCCTGAAGAGCGATATGAAACCGCCGCCGAGCCGATCGACACAGCGCGGGAGAAACAGGAGCGCGAGACGGGACAAGATGGCCCGCCCAAGGAAAACGCTGCGCAGGACGACTGGCATCGGGACGACCCGCAGGTGCAGCACGCGGTCGACGACAAGCCCGACCTGGAGGACACGCCGATGCCTCCGCGCAATGCTCCGCTCACAGATGAGGTTCCGAGCTAAGCCCGAGCGGTCCTTCCCGAAGGCCCCGCACCCAAAGGTTCAGGTTCTCCTCGCTGGGGGTCCAGATCACCAGGAGCGCGAGGATCCCGTAAATCGGCAAGTGGCCGATCAACTCGGTCCAGTTAAAGACCGTCAGGGTCATGTTGATCGGCAACCAGGCGACGATGGCGATCTCGCGCGGGAAGATGTTGAACAGGATCATCAGTCCTGCGAGAAGCTCCACCGCGCCGGCGAAGAGGGCGAACAGCTCATTCGACATGCCGATTCCCAGGGCCGCGGTGAAGTTGAGATGGTTCTCCTGCAGGAAGGCGACGGCCAGCGGCAAGTTCGCCAGCTTCTCCGTGAAGGCGACCACGGTTAGACTCACGCCGAGCCCGATGCGCGCGCAAGCCAGCCCTGTTCGCATGAGCTCAGGAGAAGGCTCGAATTTCGGGAAGAGCATCCGGTCCACCGAGACCGGCCCGCGTCCGCAACAAAAGAAGAAGGCGGCGAGGCCGAGATAAAGCGCATTGTCGAGCATTGGCTCAAGGCCAAAGAGAAAGATGCCTGTCAGCCATAGCGCAGCCACTGCGACGGCAGCCAGCCGCGTGAGACCGCCATAGAATAGCGCCAAGGCTACGCCGGTCTCCAACACCCCGAACCAATACCGGCTCCAGCCGGCAAGGTGGACGTCCGGCGAGAACAGGTGCCCTGTCACACCGCCGACGAGCAGCGGAATCGCCACATGAAGGGCGAGGATAGCTGGGATAAGGCCGAAAATGGCGGCACGCCGATTCTCGCTCGCGCCAAGTTGCTCGGGTCCGGGAAGAAAGGCGCGACGCCTGGCCCGCCACACGAGACCCAACGCGGCGGTAATCAGTACGACCGCGGCGATGAATGCAAGCGTTCTCGGCTGGGCAACTGATGTTGCATCGAGCGGGAACCGGCTCGCATCGAAGAACCATTTTTCGTGCGCATCAGCGGTGGCGACCAGCGCGAGACTGCAGAAAGCGAGGCCAAATGAGCGCATTGATCCTCAGGCGACGCGCCCGCTTTCGATCTGCAGCTTGAACTGCTCGAGATCGGCGACAATCTGATCTCCCGGGTCATCCCCCATAAGCTGGGCCGCCTTGAGGCCGACACTCCCCAGCGGCGGGTTGTATTTGAGGACGAGGTGGACCCTAGTCTTCCCTGCTTCTTCTTTGAAGCTCACGGAGCCATGATTTTCCACCGTCGCGCCCGGCAGCGACCGCCAAACGATGAGCTCCGCCGGCAGATCGGCAACTATCTCGGCGTCCCACCCCACCTTCGTATCCATCGGTCCCTTCGCGATCCATGAGGACTTCCCTTCTCCGAGTTCGCGTACCGACTCGAGGTGTTTCATGAATTTCGGCAAATTCTCGAAATTCCGCCAGTAGGCGTAAACTTGGCCGCAAGGTTTATCGATCAGGAGGGCGTACTCGACTTCAATTCCAGCTTTCTCGCGCTTAACCGGTCTTGGTTCGCCGGTCTGAAGCCGTTGCCGTTCCTGCAGCCCTTTGGATACGAGAAACCCGCCCGCCAGCATCCAGGGCACACCGGCGAAAGCGTCTTTCTTGAGCATCCCGTATACGGCCAAAGCCGTCCCCCCGATCACGTAGAGGCGTTCGGCAGCGCTTTCTTGCTGCTCGCGATTTCCTTGCATATAGTGGCTTTGACAGGCTTGAAGGGCGGCGGTTCCGGAAGACCTATGTTAACTTGCGGGATCATGGGCACGAAATAGTGCGTCTCTACGGTATCCCCGTGTTAAAGTAGGGGCAACGATTTCATCTGCAAGGGGGCATTCCGCTATGAGCGAAAACATGGAGAAATTTAGGAGTCTGGACGGGAGCGAGGCGCTGGTCGTCCGCCCGTTTATTCAGATTGTCTTTCAGCACGGACACCCGAACGAGGTGGGCGTGAACGGTTGCCGGATCGAGGATGTGATCGATGTGGCGGTCGACCGTTTGCTTGATTTTCAGGGCCGTGATCTCGGGTGCGACGAGAACTCGGAGGCGCTTGAGCATCTCTATCTGGCTCGGGAGGCGATGCTGAAGCGTAAGCGACGGCGCGAGCAGCAAGGCGTCGTCAACTCCCAGCAGGCGCATCAGAGTCTCGACATCATCGGCGCAGCCGTCGGTATGTAAGTGAAACAAGAAAAGGGCGACTGCCGAGCGGCAGTCGCCCTTTTTTACTTAGGCGTTGATTTGGATCATCTCGAAGGCTTCGATGGTATCGCCTTCTTTGAAGTCCTGCCAGCCCTCGAACGTGATACCGCACTCCATGCCTAGCGTCACCTCGCGCACGTCGTCCTTCAGGTGCTTGAGCGAGCCGATCTGGCCGTCGAATACGATGTCCTTCCCTCGCCGGACCCGGCAACGCGCAGAGCGGATAACCTTGCCATCCGTCACGTAGCAGCCGGCGATTACGCCCTTGCGGCCGAACTGGAACCGGATGCGGATTTCGACCGCGCCGAGGTAGCTCTCCTCGAACTTCGGCTCGAGCATGCCCTTGACAGCAGCCTCGATGTCCTCGATCAATTCGTAGATGATCGTGTAGGTTCGGATCTCGACCTTGCGGCGCTCGGCTTCCTTCTTCGCATTGCCTTCCGGCTTCACGTTGAAGCCGACGACGATAGCATTCGCGGCGCTGGCGAGGAGGATATCCGACTCGGTGATGCCGCCGACGCCGCTTAGGATGATCTTCGCCTCGACTTCGTCGTTCTTGACCTGTTCGAGCATCCCGCGCACCGCTTCAACTGAGCCCTGCACGTCGGCTTTGATCACCAAGTTCAGCTCGCGCAATTCTTCGGTTTCCAGCTTCTTACGCAGATCGCTGAGTGTCATGCCCCGGCTCGGGGCCTCCAGCGACTTGGCGTGGGCCGTCTTGGCGCGGCCCTCAGCAATTGCCCTGGCGTCTCGCTCATCCGCTGCCCACTCAATCTTGTCTCCGGCGGCAGGAACTTCGCTGAGACCCAGGAGCTCGACCGGAGTCGACGGCCCGGCCTCGATCATCTTCTCGCCGGTGTAGTCGGTCATCGCCTTGATGCGGCCGAAGGTTTGACCCACGACCAGCGCGTCGCCGATTTTGAGCGTCCCTTCCTCCACCAGCACAGTCGCAACGGGTCCGCGGCCTCGCTCAAGCTTTGCCTCGACCACGGTGCCGGCAAGTTCTCCCTTCGGATCAGCCTTGAGCTCCATGATCTCGGCCTGCAGACGAATTCCTTCGAGCAAATCCTTGACGCCGTCACCGGTGATCGCGGAGACATTGTGGGTCATGACCTGGCCGCCGAATGCTTCTGGGATGACATTAAACTCGGTGAGCTGTTGCAGCACGCGGTCAGGCTGAGCGTCTGGCTTGTCGCACTTGTTGACGGCGACGATCATGGGAACGTCGGCGGCCTGGATGTGCTGGATCGCTTCGCGCGTCTGCGGCATGATGCCGTCATCGGCGGCGACGACTAGGATCGCGATATCGGTGACCTGCGCGCCTCGGGCGCGCATGGCGGTGAAAGCAGCGTGGCCGGGGGTATCGAGGAAGGTGATTCGACCTTCCGGCAGCTCGACTTGATAGGCGCCGATATGTTGGGTAATGCCGCCGTGCTCTTTGGCCGCGACGTTCGCCTGGCGAATGTAGTCGAGCAGCGACGTCTTGCCGTGATCGACGTGTCCCATGATCGTGACGACCGGAGAGCGAGGCTGCTGGCCAGTGGCTTTCTTCGCCTTGCCGTTGGAAGCGGGGCGAGCCTTGGCGGCCCCGGCAGCCTTGAAGGTGTAGCCGTAACTCTCAATAAGCTTTTGCGCGACGTCGTCCTTGAGCGCTGTGGTGAGCGTAGCCATGACCCGAAACTTGGTCACGAGCGCCTTCTGAATCTCACTTTGGCCAACTCCTAGCGCGGTGGCGACGTCTCGGGGAGTCGCGCCCGACTTGAGGACGATATCCTTCGACCCAAGATGCTCGGTAAGCCCTTCGCGGATCAGGCCGAGCGTCTCTTCGTCCGCTTCAAACGAGTTGCCGTCGTGCTCGATGCCTAAATCGTTGAGCACGCCGTAAACCGTTCCCGGCGCAAGCTCGAACTCCTTTGCCAGGTCCGCGATTGATTGGGCCATATCCGTCTTCTTTACCTCAGTTTGCATACTAATTCTTCGTGGAGCCGTGTCTTGTCTTGGGGTGAAACCGGCGAGCGGATCGCCCTGCCGAGGCGATCGCCCTTGAGCGCGGCGGCGACACATTCCAGTTGCGGGCACACGTAGGCTCCGCGCCCGGTTCGGTCTGATCCTTCGGTCACCGCGAGTTCTCCGCTCGCCAAACGGGAAATCCGGATCAGGAGATATTGGCTGCTCTTTAGCCGACAGCCGATGCAGGTGCGCTGCGGCGCGCGGCTCACCATCCTATCAAGGATACCTGGGCGGGCTGGGCTAAGTCGTCGGAGCAGCCTTTTGCAACTTGCCTTCGCTAGCCGCTTGGGCCTCGCTCCGGATGTCGATCTTCCACTCGGTCAGCCTTGCCGCGAGTCGCACATTTTGGCCACCCTTGCCGATCGCAAGCGAGAGCTGATTGTCGGGCACGACGCAGTAGGCGCTTCGCTCTTCTTCGTTGAGGATGATGTGGTTCACCTTTGCCGGGCTTAGCGCGTTGGTGATGTAAGCATTGACCTCTTCGCTAAACGGCACAATATCGATCTTCTCGTCGTAGAGTTCATCCACGATGGCTTGCACGCGGCTGCCGCGTGGACCAACGCATGATCCGACGGGATCGACCCGCTCATCAGTGCTGATCACGGCAATCTTAGACCGCTGGCCAGGTTCGCGAGCGACGCTCTTGATCACGACGGTGCCATCGGCGATCTCGGGGACTTCCAGCTCGAACAGCTTCCGCAAAAGATTCGGATGGGTGCGCGAGACGATGACCTGCAAACGCTTTCGGCTGTCGTCAACCTTGTACACGTACACGCGCAGGCGGTCGTTCGGACGGTACGGCTCAGTTGGGACTTGTTCGCGGCGAGGCAACTCGCATTCGATCTTGTTGACCTGGATGTACACGCTCTGCCCTTCCTTTCGGCTGACCGTGCCGGAGACAAGCTCACCCATCTTCTCGTGGAAGACTTCCTGAATTTGGCGCTGCTCGGCTTCGCGCAGCTTCTGATTTAGAACCTGCTTAAAAGTCTGCGCGGCAATGCGGCCGAAACGGTTCGGGTCGACCTCGGTGGGTATGAAATCGCCAACTTCCGCATCGGGCTTGCGCTTGCGCGCATCCAGCAGGGACATTTGGAAGCTCGGCTCAGAGACGATGCCTACGACTTCCTTTTCGACGGACGCCGTCCATCCCTTGAGGGGATCGATGTGGACCTCGACGTCGCCGGTGGCATTGACGAACTTTTTGTAGGCTACGGCAAGGGATTCTTCGATCTCTCGCACGAGCTCTTCAACCGGAATATCGCGCTCGGTGGCGATCTGATTCAGCTGCTGCAAAATGTCCATCGACCCAGTTTTCTCCTACAATTTGAAAAGAAAAAGGCGGCCCTAAAGCCACCCTTTCGGCGCTCTTCAATTGATTTGAAGTATAGCACAAGGGTGAGGATTGAGGATTGAGGATTAAGGAACCCGGCCCCTCAATCCTCGATCCTTTTTCCTTAATCCTAGCCTCCGCCACCCTTCTTCTTCTTGAAGACTTCGAGCCGGTCTCGGATTTCTTTGCGTGTTGCGTCGTCGATCTTAGTGCCTTCTCGATCGGCGAGGGCGACCGCCTTGGTCTGGGTGGCGATTGCTTTGTCGTAATCGCCGCTCTTGAAGTAGGCGTAGGCGAGGGTGTCGAGGACGTAGGCTTTCTCATCGCCGTCTTCCTTGATCAGATCTGCCGCCTTCTGAGCGATGCCGATCGCCGTCGGGAAGTCCGGGTTTTTGGCCGGAGATTTATCGTCGACGATCGCCCAAGCGATGCTGTTTAAGGCGTTGGATTCGTGCGCATAAATGCCTTCCGAAAGCGCCTTCGCATAGGCGTAGGCGGTTGGCTCGTCGGAATTCAGGAGAGCCGTGAACTTGGCCATGGCAAGTCCCATTTCCATCTTCGGATCTTCAGCGATGAGCTTGTCGATCTCGGCAATCGCGGTCTTGTAGTCCTTGGCCTTCAGCGCGTCTCGATACGGCTTCATCTTGGCCATTGCCTTCCGCTGGGCTTCCATGGCGGACGACTGCTTCTTGGCCTCCGCTTGGATGTCCCAGCTGCCGTCGAGCACCTTGTTCAGCGTCTCTTCGAGGCCCGCCATGGGGTGGCCGACCCAAGCAACGCGGCCTTGTTGGTCAACGATGAACGCACTGGGAATACCACCCTGGCCCGCTGCCGCCATCCAGGTCTGAGCCATCGTCGCTTTGGACCCGCCGGAGCCAACGTTGTAGTCCATCTTTGGACCCCAATCCTTCACGAACTTGTCGACTCGGGCCAAGAGAGCCTGTTCGGTGGGTTCGGGTTGCGACTCTTCCCAGATGCTGATCCCGTTAAAAGAAACCTTGTCCTTGTACTTGTGGGCCAACTCGGTCAGGTGGGGGATGCTCTGCTTGCAGGGGCCGCACCAGGTAGCCCAAAACTCGACGACATAGACTTTGCCGGGCTCGAACTTCTTCAGCTCTTTGCCCTTCAGCCACTTCACAACTTTGACGGACGGGGCGGGCGCGCCCAGCACCAGCGCGGTGTCGCCCGCATTCGCGGCCGCGAAAAGGCCTAGCACGAGCGCCAATCCAATAAATTTTCTCATAGAATTTCTCCTGTGCGATTCGCTACCAGTGATAGGTCATACGCGCACTGATTGGTTCCACGTTACCTGCGGGCTCGTTGCTCAGTGACGGACCTCTACGATAAATGCATTGTCCGTATAAGAAGCACGTTGGTGTAGCCTTTCCGTTATGTACACCGTGATCATCAGGGGCCTTGAGTTTTACGCCTATCACGGAGTGCCGGCGGAGGAGCGGGTGGTGGGGCACCGCTTCAAGATCGATCTCGATCTCGATGTCGAAGGCGACACCGATGAGACGGACGATATTGTGGGGACCGTCGATTATGGTGCGGCAGCGCAGTTGATCATGTCGGTGGCTCAGGGCCATCGGTACAAGACCGTGGAGAAGCTGGCGCGGGTAATCGGTGAGAAGCTCCTGCAAGAGCACCTGTGCATCAAGAGCCTTGAGATCGCGCTGACAAAACGGCTGCCACCCGCGCCGATGATCGCGGAAGAAGTTGGCGTTCGGATACGGCTGACGCGATAGCGCTCAGGAACCCCTATAGAGGTCGCCAAGTCCCGAAGAAAGGTATGGCAAAGACTAAGACTCTCGATATTCCGCCTCAACATCAGGAACACCAGCCGGGCATCGAAGCGGATATGGTCCCTCAGCCGCAAGCTCGCAGGGCGAAGAAGAATCGAAGGCTTGAAGGCAAGGTTGCGCTAATTACCGGCGGCGACAGCGGCATTGGCCGAGCCGTGGCAATCGCCTTCGCGCAGGAAGGCGCGGATATTGCCATTTCCTACCTAAATGAGGGTGTCGATGCCGACGAGACGCGTCGACTTGTCGAAGCAGAAGGCCGGCGATGCGAGTGCTTCCCTGGCGATATCGGCAACTTCGAGTTCTGTCAGCACCTTGTTTCGGATACCGTGACAAAGCTTGGCAAGCTGAATGTTCTAGTCAACAATGCCGCAGAGCAGCACCCTCAGGAGTCGATCGAGCGCATCGCTCCGGAGCAACTTGAACGAACGTTCCGCACCAACGTCTTCTCGTTCTTCTATCTGACTCAGTGCGCGTTGGAACACCTCGCCGAGGGCAGCGCGATCATCAACACGACGTCGGTGACGGCCTATCGCGGATCACCCGAGCTTTTGGACTACTCAAGCACGAAGGGTGCGATCGTCGCCTTCACGCGGTCGCTCTCCCAAAGCCTTGCCGATCGGGGCATTCGTGTCAACGCGGTGGCACCCGGGCCGATCTGGACTCCCCTCATCCCGTCGACGTTTTCCGAGGAGGACGTTGAGGACTTTGGGAAAGACACTCCAATGAAGCGCGCGGGCCAGCCCGAGGAAATTGCCCCGAGCTACGTATTTTTAGCTTCTCAGGACAGCACTTACATGAGTGGGCAGGTGCTGCACCCGAACGGCGGCGAGATCGTCAACGGATAGGTCCTCAGAAGGGCCATTCCAGATATCGCGCCTGAGGCTGGATGAGCTGGGTTACGGGTTGCGCGAGGAGATCGCGCCAGCTTGTCCAGGAGTGCGAAGCGTCGATTTCGAGCGAAGGTCTGTACAGCTTTAGAAAACGGGCGGTGAGGCTGGCGACCGGGCCGTCGGCGACAATTTTTGCCGGAATCGGGTCGTTTGTGGTTCCGGAAAACAAAGTTTTCATGCTTGCCACCATCGATGTCAGGGCATCTCCAGAAAGACCCTGGCCTTCCCAGGTTTCCGGTCTGCCGGGGAGAGCTAGGTGGAGGACTTGGGCCAGGAACTCGGGGACGCTGAGCCCTGACATTGCGGCGAGACGTAGGTCGATGGCTTCGTAAGGCAGCGCGATCGACGGGGTGATTCTGGGCGTTGCGATTTGAGAATCGTGGAGGCCGAGAGTGACCGCGCTGTCGATCTTTCCAGGCGAGGCGTACTTCATCCAGGCCGCGAGACGATCGATGATGTGCAGTGGCTCAGGTTACGGGTGTTCGAGCTTCATCTCAAGGATGTCTCGGAGGGTCTTTGATCCCTGGGCACCCACTGCAAGCTCGGGATCGTCGACCGGAAGCGTGCCCGAGGGGTACGGGTTTTGCGCGCCGTCGGTTAGCGGGCGCGGTTCGGGCAGGTATTCGCGGGGCGACTGGCCGCGGAGGTGCTCGTCGAGGAAACCTGCGACGGCTTCGCGCATGCGGCGATTGTAGTCCAGGGCGCCTTCAAAGCTTTGGTTTCTCACCTTGCCTTCGGAGCGGCCCACGCTCCTGTAGGCTTCACGCAGCTTCTCAGCGGTCCTGGATACGTCGCCTTCAGCAGCGCGGTTGTCGTTTCGGGCGGCGAGGAGCATGACCGGCCTTGGGCAGCATAGGGCGAGCATGTCGGCGAAATCTCCGGCGAGGGCGATGCCGGGGATGCCGAGCTGGGCGATGCTTTCGAGCGACTTTTGCTCGAGGCTGGGAGCGGTGCAGACAAGGGCGGCGGCGGCGAAGCGGATTTCGAGCGCAAAGGCGAGCGCGGCGGCGATACCCCCGTCTCCTTCTCCGGTGATGGCGAGCTTTTCGCTATCGATGTCGGTTCGGCTCAGACACATCTCGGCGCCTCGGATCAGATCCCAGGCGTAAACCCCGACCCAGGGGGAGCCCATAAGGAGGGCGGGATCGGCGGGATCGCCCATTTCTGACCGCTCATCCTGCGGGTCGTCGCCGAAGTTGCCGGGGGCATCGACGATGAGGCAAGCGAAGCCGCTGAGCGCCCAGGCGGTGCCTCGCGCCTGCACCAGCGGCGCAGCCTTCTTGCCTTTCCACGAGCCGTGCGCCGAGACTATCAGCGGCGCTTTTAGCGGCTCGTCCGGCAGGTAGAGGTGAGCGGTCGCTACCTCGCTGGGCATCGGTTCGTAGCGGAGCTTCTCGATGCGGTAGCCGTCGCGCTGGATGATGCCGGTGGTGGCTGCGTTCATCTCGGTGCGCGGAGGCATGGGATGCAGTCCGGCGGCTCTTTCGAGCGCGATCTGGCGGGCGGCTAGATCCTCCTTGGTGAGCCCTCGCTTGGTGGAGGCGAGGTCCTTCACTCGGCCTTCGAGCATTCGATTGAGGAGAGCGGGTTCCACCTTTGGAATCATACTGCGGGAATCCAGCAGGTTCGTTTGAATCTGTGGATTCCCGCGTTTCCCGGTGGCTTTGGTCGGGAATTCCCTTGGTCGGCCCGTCGAATGCCCAGGTTATGAGGCTAGATTCGCTGCTTCCTCCCACCTCATGCGTTATTTCTTGTTTCTTCTCGTTGGATCGAATTAGAGGTTGTTGTTCCTCTACTAATAGGCAGTCGGCAGGGCCATTCGTCAACTTCATTTGGCGTCTGGGGGTCGTCCTTTATCGCGGCCCTTCAGGCCGCCCTCGGTGCAATTCCACACCCAGGCCTGCGGCCTGGGCTGCAATCGGGTCGGCCCTTGGGCCTGCTGGTTCACGTCGGCCTCGTGCTACCGCGCCTCGCGCCACGGGGCGTGGCGGGGGCAGCGGGCGCGGCTCGTTGCCTCACCCACTGGAGGTAGCGGGGCAGAGGACATTTGCGCGTGGCGTAAGTAAACTGGTGAACGTGGAGAAGATCATTCTCGCTGCCCCCCGTGGGTTTTGCGCAGGCGTTGCCTACGCGATCGAGGTGGTCGATCTTGCTTTGAGGATCCACGGCGCGCCGGTTTACGTCCGTCATGCGATCGTTCACAACGAGCATGTGGTGCGTTCGTTTGAGGAGCGCGGCGTCGTGTTTGTGGAGGATATCGACGATATCCCGACGGGATCGGTCGTGGTGTATTCGGCGCATGGCGTCTCGCCGGCGGTTCGGGCTGAGGCAGATGCACGGAGTTTGACGGTCATCGACGCGACCTGCCCGCTGGTCACCAAGGTTCACAACGAGGCGCGGCACTTTGCCCGGAAGGGCTATTTCATGATTTACATCGGCCATGCCGGCCATGTGGAGGCGGAAGGGACGATGGGGGAGGCACCGGACCGGATGGTGCTTGTGGAGACGCCGGAGGATGCCGAACGGCTTGAGATTCCCCACTACGACAAGCTCGCCGTGCTGACGCAGACGACGCTGAGCGTTGACGAGGTGCGCGCGACCCTCGATGTGCTCAAGCGGCGGTTTCCGCACTTGGAGATGCCGAAGAAGGAGGACATCTGCTATGCGACGACCAACCGGCAGATGGCGATCCGCGAACTGGCATTGCAGTGCGATCTGGTTCTGATCGTGGGTTCGGCGACGAGTTCGAATTCAAACCGGCTGCGCGAGGTGGCGGAAAGTCTGGGGGCTGAGTCGCATCTGCTCTTGATGCCCGACGAAGTAAAGCCGGAGTGGCGGACCGACTACCGCACGGTCGGGATATCGTCTGGCGCTTCGACGCCGGAAGCTCTCGTAGAAGATGTAATCGGCACGCTCTTGCAGGGCCGGCCAGATGTGCCGGTGACCGTACTGGAAACCGTTAAGGAGGACGTCACATTCAAGCCGTCTCGAGACCTGATCCAACTGGCGATGTCGTCCTGACCGAGGCCGCCGAGCACCCGGTGCTGTTCTTCGACGGCGTCTGCAACCTGTGCAACTGGTCCGTCGACTTCCTCATCAAGCGTGACAAGCAGAAGCGCTTCCGCTTCGCTTCGCTGCAAGGGGAAACCGCGCACCGCTTGGTGCCGCAGTATGCGGAGGAGGGTGGACTCTCCACTGTGGTGCTGATCACCGGTGAGGGGCAGTTTATCCGCTCTGCAGCAGTGGGCCGCGTTCTCAAGGGGCTCGGCGGCTTTTGGAAGTTCGTCGGCGCGTTCCTGCTGCTTTGGCCGCGCCCGGTCCGCGACTGGTTCTACAAGCTCGTGGTCAAGAACCGCTACAAATGGGCGGGCAAAAAGGAAACATGCCGCCTTCCCACGCCCGAAGAGCGAGCCCAGTTTCTGCCGTAGTGCGCTAGCCCTCCGGAGGCAACTCCTGCGTATACGTGACGACCCATCCGCCGGCAACCCGCTTCAGCGTCTCCGTCACCTTGTGGGTTTGCTTGATCAGAACCCACTTCTTGCCCTGCTGCACCTTCATCGATTCGTGAACGGTTAGCCAAGCTACGACTTCGTTTCCCTGCTCCTGAACCTGATTCACCACAATGTGTGACTGCATCCCACGCATCGACTGCGATCCTGAGCCGAACATTTGCTTCATCTGCGCATACGTGGTCTGCTTTCCTTGCGCATCCACCATGACCCAGGAGGGGTCGATCATGGAGGTCATCGTCTTCACATCCATCTTGCCAAAGGCTGCATCCCATTTCGCATAAAAGCGGTCCATCTCCTTGCGAGCCTGGGTGTTCTCCGGTTGCGCGCAAACGAGCGATGTCAGAAGCAATAGGAACAGGATTGTTGCGATACGCATGACCCATTATGCTACAGATGCGCAGGTATCCTCCTAGCCTCAATGGCATTCCTCCAGCGGACGCGTAATTGCGGTGAACTGCGCGCCCCAGATGCTGGGCAGCAGGTAGTTTTGAACGGGTGGGCGCATAAGGTGCGCAATCTGGGCGGGTTGCTGTTTATCGATCTTCGCGACCGCACCGGCATCGTGCAGCTCTTCCTCGATCCAGCCAAATTCACACAGGAAATCCGGAGCGAAACCTGCCTGGCGGTGCGCGGGACGGTCCAGGAGCGCAAGCCTGAAACGAAGAACGCGAAGATCCCGACCGGAGAAATCGAGGTGATTGCCGACGAGCTTCAGATCCTGAGCGAATCCAAGCCACTTCCCTTCCCCGTCAGTGACGAGGAGCAGATGGCGAACGTGAACGAGGAGCTGCGGATCAAGCACCGCTACCTCGACCTGCGCCGGCCTTCGATGTACCGGCGAATGGCTATCCGGGCTTCGATCATTCGCCGCATGCATCGGTATCTGGACGAGCATGGATTCGTCGAGACGGAGACGCCGATGATTACTCGCTCCACTCCTGAAGGGGCGCGGGACTATTTGGTTGCGTATAGGTTGGAGCCTGGAAAGTGGTACGCATTGCCACAGAGTCCGCAGCAGTACAAGCAGCTCTTGATGGTAGCGGGAATCGAGCGGTACTACCAGATCGCGAAGTGCTTCCGCGACGAGAGCCAGCGCGCAGATCGGCAGCCGGAGTTCACCCAGCTCGATCTGGAGATGAGCTTCGTGACGCAGGAGGACATCCTCGTACTGGCTGAGGGCCTGCTGCTCGATGTGCTCAACGGGGTGATCGAGGAGTTCGGGCTGAACAAGGAGAAGGTGCAGGCTTTCCCTCGGCTCACCTACGACGAATCAATGCGGCGGTATGCGTGCGACAAGCCCGATCTGCGATTTGGTCTGGAGATCTTCGACATCACGGAGGCGGTGGCGGGGTCCGAGTTTGGGGTGTTTAAGTCGACGGCTGAGCGGGGTGGACGAATCCGCGGCGTGCGGTATCCGGGCGGGTCGCAGCTTTCGCGCAAGGATGTTGGGGTTCTTGAGGAGTTTGCGAAGGAATTTGGGGCGAAGGGAATTGCGACGCTAGTGGTCGGACCCCCACCCCCAACCCCCTCCCCCACCGACGCACAAACATCGCCGCTAGGGGAGGGGGCTTTGCGAGGCTCCATTGCCAAGTTCTTTACTGCGCAGGAGCGAGCCGAGATTCTCCGGATTTCCCAGGGCGACGAGGACGATCTACTGCTCTTTGTTGCCGACGACTACATGGCCGGCAACAATGTGCTTTACCGGTTGCGGAATGAGATCGGCGAGCGGTGCGGATTGCGCGATCCGCGCGTGCTCAACTTTGTGTGGGTCCTCGACTTTCCGCTGGTGGAGTGGAACGAAGATGAGAAGCGCTGGGACTCGACTCATCATCCATTTACCGCTCCGAAGGATCAGGATGTGCATCTGCTCGACACCAATCCCGCGAAGATACGGACCGATTGCTACGACATCGTGTGCAACGGGACCGAGATGGCGAGTGGTTCGATTCGGATCCACCGCGCGGATATCCAGACGAAGGTGTTTACGCTGCTCGGCATCGACGAAGCGACGCAGCAAGAACGCTTTGGGCATATCCTGGAGGCGTTCAGCTACGGGCCGCCGCCGCATGGCGGGATCGCGCCGGGCATCGACCGGATTGCGATGGTGTTGACCGACACGGAGAATATCCGGGAAGTGATCGCCTTCCCGAAGATCGGCGGCGGCTACGACCCGATGATGGATGCGCCGAGCACGATCGACGAGACGCAGTGGAAGGAACTCGGCCTTAAGCCGAGATAGGCTGCATCACGGTATCGATCATCGAGAGCACCATGTGTTCAAGGGTCTCGATGGCGCTGAAGGCATCGATGAGACCCTTGAGTTTGCCGTCGGCTTCGCTGATGGCGGCGAAACAAAAGGTGAGCGTCGGAAGGTCTGTGCGCCGCGCCTGCGCTATCAGCCGGGACTGCCGGTAGGGCGGCTCCTTCGCGATGTTGGGCTTCTCGGGAAACATCCTGTTTATGCTTTCCGGAGCATTGCCAGGTTGGCAGCGGGCTTCGACGCAGAGCCTTGCCTGCCACAGCAACCGGATTTGCCGCGTGAGCATGGGCAGGATGCGGGAAAAGGCGGCCTCTTCGGCCTTGGTCTGCGATCCCACCAATACGCGCAGTTGCCGGAGCGCCTCGTGCACGTTGCCATCGACGATGGCATCGACCATCTTGAACACGTTCCACTCTCGGGATGGAACGACGACGGCGCGGATGTCGCTCTCCCGAATTTGCAGCTCCTCGCCAACATAGATCGCGAGCTTCTCAAGCTCTTCGATCGCTCGGCTAAGGCTAGCCCCTGTCATCTCGCTAATGCTCTCGGCGCCAGCCTCGCTCAGCTTCTTTCCCAGTCGCTCGGCCTCGGCGCGGATCGCCGCTTTCACCTGCTTGGGGTCTGCCGCGAAGGCGGCCACGATCCCACCGGTCGAGTTGACCAGCTTTTCCCAGTGCTTTCGCGCAGTCCCCAGCTTGCGTTGACGATTGTCGTCCCCGCTTTCGTCGTCGGCGACGAGAATCAACAGGGCGTGCTCGGGAAGCGCCTTGAGGGATGCCTCGATCCCTTCCAAATTTTCACAGCGCAAGAGGTGGCGCACGACAACGGTGCGGCGCAGGCTCAGGAAGGGCGCAGTGCCGGCGCTGCCGATCCAATCGGACGGTGCCGACGTGTCGCTTTCGAAGGTTTGCAAATCGAAATCGCCTTCCGCGGTCGCAAGTGCGATCAGCTCGTGAAGCGCGCGCAAGCGCAGGGCGTGCTCTTCGCCCGTGAGCATCACGACCCTGCTCTTAAATAGCTTGTCGGCGGTCATGCTCCTCGCCTCCTTCGTTGCCGCTTGAGATCGGACACCTGACGCCGCAACTCACGCAGCTCAGATTCGTCGATCCCTCGGAAGTAAAGGGCGGCTGAGAACTGCCGCAAGATGTTGCGGGCGCTCTCCGGAAGCGAGTGGGCGGCAGCGACAAACTCGGCGACGGTCTCGCCGACCCGGCGGGGACGCCGGTTGGCCCGGCGAAGCACGCGCTCGAAGGCTTCATATTCCCGGCCCAATCTCTTTCGGATCGCAGCCTCCCGTTTGGGGGTCCGCTGATTTGATTTCCTTCGGCGCGGGTTCGCTTTCCGGGTGCGAGTCCAGACGAAGACACCGCCTCCACTGGCCAAGCTGGCACCGATGGCGAGTGTTATGTGGAACCAGGTCTTGCGCCAGAACGGCGTCGCGTTGTCGCGTCCGCGTTCGCTACCGTCAACCGTCGCGGCACCCTCGGTGGCATCGAAGACCATCCAGCCACCCCCCTTGAACAGCAACTCAGACCAGGCGTGCGCATCATTTTGGCGAACAACGAACCGCCCTTTGTCCTGGTCGCCCGAGAACGGATAATAGCCGGTCACGTAACGCGCAGGAAGGTTTACCGCCCGCGACATCAAGACCATCGCGCTCGCGAAGAGGTCGCAGTAGCCCTCATGTGAAACGAAGAGGAAGTGCGAGACCGGGTCGGCGTCTGACGGCGTTGCCGCGGCGTTTAAGTTGTAGCGGCATGTCCGTTCGATGGCCTGCTTGATGGCATAGGCTTTCTCCAAATCGGTCTTGGCGTCCTTTGTGACCTGTCGCGCGAATTCCACGACGTCCGCCGGAATCGCCTCCGAACTTACGTAGCTCGGCACAAGGGCGCCCACGTCCTTCGCGGCATCAGCAATGTTGGACCGCCCTCCGTAAGTCACAGACGTGCCGGCTAGCGGAGCATACGGCCCCTTCGTGCCGAAGGCACCTGCAAAGCCCCCCATGTTTGTCGAGGAGTAGTAATCGGTCGACTCTGCGTCGAGTTCAATCACTTCGCCCGGCGCAGGAACAACTCCGCCAAAGATCTGTACCGGGTCGATGCGAAAATGGATGGTGTGCCGATCCGCGTTGTACCGAATGCCTTGATTCCGCACGAAGGGCTCTTGGGGGCCGCGATTGCTAGCCTGCACCTGAAGCGAAGGATCGAATTCGCGCGGAAGCCACATGCCCCTTGCGTACCGGCCGTAATATTGAATTCGCAAGTATCGGGGTTCGGGCAAGGATGCGTAGAGCACCAAATCGTCGGTTAGGCGATCCGGGCCGGCAC
>JBBREM010000016.1:0-32911 GCA_038202925.1 Fimbriimonadales bacterium
AGTCGCCAAACCCGTTCTGGCTCGCCTCCGCGCCGCCCAGCAATTCGGGCGCGCAGGTGCATAAGGCGTTCGAGGCCGGGTGGGGCGGGGCGGTTTGGAAGACCATCGGCCCGCCCGTGCTCAACGTTTCCAACCGGTACGGTGCGTGGCATTACGGCGGCCAGAAGATGCTCGGCATCAACAACGTCGAGCTAATCTCCGACCGGCCCATCGAGGTCAATCTGCGCGAGATCGCCGAGGTCAAGCGCATGTGGCCGGATCGCGCTGTCATCGTTTCGGCCATGGTCGAATCGAAGCCCGAGGCCTGGCACGACATCGTGCGCATGATCGAGGACACCGGCGCGGACGGGATGGAGCTGAACTATGGCTGTCCGCACGGCATGAGCGAGCGAGGCATGGGCAGCGCGGTCGGGCAGGTGCCCGAGTACTGCGAGCAGATCACCCGCTGGGTCAAAGACGCCGCCAAGATTCCCGTCATCGTCAAGCTCACGCCGAATATCACCAACATCGTCAGCCCTGCCCGCGCGGCGCTTGCGGCGGGCGCAGATGCGGTGTCCCTGATCAACACCATCAACTCGATCACCGGCGTCGACCTCGACTCGTTTGAAATCGTGCCGAGCATCGGAGGCAAGGGCGGGCATGGCGGTTACGCAGGGCCGGCAGTCAAGCCGATCGCCCTCAACATGGTTTCTTCGGTCGCGACAGACCCGATCATGGCCAAGTCCGGCATCCCGATTTCGGCCATGGGCGGCATCACGACCTGGCGTGATGCGGCGGAGTTTCTACTGCTGGGCGCGGGCAGTTTGCAGGTCTGCACGGCGGCGATGCACTATGGATTCCGTATCGTCGAAGACCTATGCGACGGCCTCTCTAACTGGCTCGACTCCAAAGGTTATGACTCGATCGCCGACATCCGCGGCAAGAGCGTCCCGCGCATATCCGATTTCAAGGATTTCGATCTCTCGTTCCGGGCCATCGCCCGGATCGATCAGAGCAAGTGCATCAAGTGCAATCTCTGCTACGTGGCCTGCAACGACACTGCCCACCAATGCATCGATCTCATGGCGATGGATGGCTCGCTCGTGCAGCCTGGGAGCTACGATGCAAGTTCGAACGGCAAGCTCGACGCCATCCTGACGCGGCCGCAGCCTGTAGTGCGCGAAGATGATTGCGTCGGCTGCAGGCTCTGCCACAATATCTGCCCAGTCGAGGACTGTATCGAGATGGTCGAGGTGCCCGCCAAGAGGCCGTCGACCACCTGGGGCGAGCTATGCGAGACCCGGCCCGAGGTAACGGAAAACTGGGAGGCGATGGAGGAGTACCGCGAAAGCGTCGGGATCGACATCCACTAACGCCGGATTCCGGCCTTGTTCATGCCCCGCGCCATTCATCGTAGGAGATTCCGGCTTGCCGAAGAACTTCCTTAAGCAGCGGCACACCGATGTCCCCAGCGGTGCGGGTTCGGCAGGATAAGCGACTGGTCGCCGCGTCGCATCACTTCGTGCTTTCCCCCGGAAGAAGGGCCGACGAATCCAATTTTGCGCAACGCTTGTGAACTCTCGGCGGGAAATCGGCGTGAACTGCATCTTGAAGAGAGATTGCCTTATTGCGCATTACTTCTTAGAATGTGTTCCAAGTAGCTTATGCCGATTCTTTGAAATTGAGGTCCAAGCCGTCGACGACGGGCAGCGTCATCCCATGCTGGGCGCGGAACAAAATCCAATCGGCGAGTGCGCTTTCTAGTTCGAGTCGGCACCCTTCCATCGTCGGCTCGTGCGCGAACAGCCCCTGAAGCCCCGGAATTTCGCCGAAGTAGTAGCCGTCGTCAAGCTGCTTGAAAGCCGCTTTGGCGAGCGCCGCTTGAATGTACTACATCAGCATGAGTTCAGTATAAGCCGGATCGGCTCAACAACTCTTGACGAGATGCTTGAAGAGATACGCGTGGGGTATTCGACACACCATATCGCGCTACACTGGGCAAAAATGAGAGTTCTATGCCTCTTCTGATCAAGAACGGAGATATCGTCACTGCCGACTCGCGGCAACGCGCAGACATCTTGGTTGAGGACGAAACGATCACGCAGATCGGCCCCAACCTCCAAGCGCCGCCCAGCGCGGAAGTAATCGACGCGGTGGGCAAGCTCGTTTTCCCAGGCTTCATCGACCCGCACGTCCACATCTACCTGCCGTTCATGGCCACCTTCGCCAAGGACACCCACGAGACGGGCAGCATCGCCGCGCTCGTTGGCGGGACCACCACCTTCATCGAGATGTGCTGCCCGTCCCGCAACGATGACGCGCTCGAGGGCTATCACCTCTGGAAGAACAAGGCGAAGGGAAGCAGCGCCTGCGACTTCACCTTCCACATGTCGGTGACGAAGTACGACGACAAGACCGCGTCCCAGCTTGAGGAGATCGTCCGAGACGGAATCAGCTCGTTCAAGATTTTCCTCGCCTACAAGAACTTCTTCGGTGTCGAGGACGCCGAGATGTACCAGACGCTGATGCTTGCCAAGCGGCTCGGCGTGATCACGACAGCCCACTGCGAAAACGCCGAACTGGTCAGCCAACTCCAGCAGCGGCTGATCGCCGAAGGAAAGACCGGCCCTGAGTGGCACGAGCCGAGCCGTCCTGAGTCGGTAGAGGCGGAGGGCACAACGCGCTTCGCGACGTTCCTAGAGAACACCGGCGCCGCGGGCTACGTCGTCCACCTCTCCTGCAAGCCCGCCCTGGAGGCCGCCCTCGCCGCCAAGGCGCGCGGCGTCGATTTGTCGATCGAATCCGTACTGCCCCACTTTCTACTCGACAAGACCTATGCGGAAAGGGAAGGCGTGGAGGGGATGAAGCACGTAATGTCTCCGCCCTTACGGGACAAGAGGAATCAGAAGGCGCTTTGGGATGCGCTGGCCGCCGGTCAGATCGATACCGTGGGCACCGACCATTGCCCGTTCGACACCGCGCAAAAGCTGCTCGGCAAAGCCTCCTTCACGACGATCCCAAACGGCATCCCCGGCATCGAAGAGCGCGTAAATCTGCTCTACACGTACGGCGTGAGGGCCGGCGCTCTGGATATTCACCGCTTCGTCGATGCGGCCTCGACCAAAGCCGCGAAGCTGTTCGGCCTGTACCCGCGCAAGGGCACGATCGCGGTGGGTAGCGATGCGGACCTTGTTGTGTACGACACGGATTATCGCGGGACGATCTCCGCCCAAACTCAGCACACCAACAACGACTACAACGGATTCGAGGGCTTCAAGATCGAGGGCCGCCCCTCGGTCGTGACGGTGCGCGGAAAGGTGCAAGTAAAAGACGGCGTGTTCGTCGGCGAACGAGGAGGAGGGAAGTTCCTAAAGCGCGAGCCGAGTCACTTTTAGGGAAATTGGAGTTTAGAATTTGGAATTTGGATTCGACCCTTTAAGTTCCAAACTCCAGACTCCAAATTCCAAATTCCAAATTCCAAATTCCAAAATGCTTGATCCCAAACGAACAATTGACGAGCTGAAAGAACTCCGAGGCTTAACCGGCGACGACGACGGTGCCCAACGCGTCGCCTGGACCGACACGTGGCTCAAGGCCCGAGAGTGGTTCAATTCCAAGCTGGAGGGCCTCCCCGTCGAGCGGCACTACGACGCCGCCGGCAACAATTGGGTCACTCTCAAAGGAGCAAGCGAAAGGGCCCTGCTGATCGGCGGCCACCTCGACTCGGTGCCGAACGGCGGCTGGCTCGACGGCTGCTTCAACGTGCTGGCCGGACTCGAGATTCTACGCCGGTTCGCCGCCGAAGGAACCCCGCCGGTCACGATTCGCCTCGTCGACTGGGCCGATGAAGAAGGCGCGCGCTTCGGCCGCAGCCTTCTCGGCTCGTCGGCCTTCGCCGGTACGGAGTCAATCGAAGTCGACCGTGCCCGCATGGACAGAGATGGCATCCGGCTGGAAGATGCCCTGAGGCGCTGCAATGTCGAGATCGACCGCTTCCCTGAAGCTCAACAAGAGCAAAAGAATGCCGCCGCCTATCTGGAATTGCACATCGAGCAGGGCCCTGTTCTTGAAAAGCTAGGTCTGCCTCTGGGGGTAGTCCTTGGCACCAAAGGCGTCGAGCGCCACGGGATCATCTTCCACGGCCAGGAAGCCCACTCCGGATCGACGCCGATGAATGCCAGAAAGGATGCGCTGGCGGCATGCGCGAAGCTCGCACTTGAGATACGGCCGATCGCGAAGAAGCACTCCGACGCGGTGTGCACGATGGGCAGCGTCAAGACCTTCCCCGGCATCGTGACGGCGGTCGTGGGTCGCTGCGAAGCCACCCTCGACCAGCGCGATCTCGACGCGGGCGTTCTCGCGCAGATGTACCGCGAGGCTAAAGAGGCGAGCGTGCGATTTGCTCAGGAAGAAGGCTGCACCGTCGAATGGTCAAGAATCTGGAGCATCGAGCCCATCCCGTTCCATCCTGAGCTTATCGAGTTCTGCGGTGCCGCGATCAGCAAGACCGCCGGCACCTCTTACCGCCTGCCGTCTGGGCCCCTGCACGATGCGGCAGAAGTCGCTCGTGCAGGCATCCCGACCGCGATGATGTTCGTGCAGTCCCTCTACGGAATCAGCCACAACAAGATCGAAGACACTCGAGAAGAGCACCTTGAAATGGCGGTGGTTGCGATGGACGACTTGGCTTCGCGGACCGCACAATGGATCGCCGCGAGTTAAACAGTGGCGGGGACATTCCTGTCCCCGTATCGGACGACGCCTGATCCCCGCGTTAGACCTTCTTCAGCAGCGTAACCCGCCCAATCGGCACCCACTCCACCACAAGAATGTCCCGCCCATTGATCCACGCCGCGGCGTGGGGATGAACGAACTTGCCGGGGACGAATCTGTCTCTCGGCGCGCCCCGCAGCTCCGGCTCGCCGGCCCCGTCGCACAGGGACGCGACCACCTTGTTGTTGCGGTCCAAGATATTGACCACCGAGTCGAGGTCGGGCACCAGTGCGAGATCGTGATTGTAATGAACGTGGCAAGGCCGGCGCATGCCCTCGCTGACGAATCCGAGGTGCTTCCCGTCAAGAGTGAATTCTTGCAGCCGGTGGTTGGCCCGGTCGCACACCACCAGTTTGGGTTGATGGCCCCGGTGATCGACCCACAGCCCGTGAGGCTCTCGCACCTTGCCGGCGTCGCTGCCCGGTCCGATCACCATCGCCTTCCACACCCCATCCGCCGAGTAGCGATGAATGTACGACGAGCCATAGCCATCGGCGACGAACATCTCGCCATCCGGCAAGAAGGCCACATTGGTCGGCTTCCAGCCATTTCCTTCCGGATAGAGCCCGCTCTCGATCGGAGCGCCTTTCTCCCACAGCATGTTGCCGTCGAGATCGCTCTTCGCGATCACGTTGCGGTTCACGTCGCAGTGGTACAAAAACTCGTGCCCGTGCTCCTTGCGCAGATCGAGGCCATGCGCCCCGCCCGCGAACTGGCTGCCCCAGCTCTTGACGAACTTGCCCTTCTCGTCGAAGACGCAGATCGAATCCGGCTTGACCGAGCCCGAGCCGACCGTGTGGGCGATGTAAATGCGATGATGCGAGTCCGTCGCGATGCCGTGCGTGTCGCCCCACTTGATGTTGTCGGGCGGCGTTAGCCAGTCGTGGTGGACCTCGTACACGTGATCGCCAGAGCCGACCACCAGGCGCTTCTGCATAGAGGTATCTTGTCCTGCAACCAAGCCAGAAAGCGCGGGCGCGGCGGCGGTTGCGGCGGCAGCTTTGAGAAACGAGCGGCGGGACATCGGGTTCATACCGCTATTGTAAGCCGCATTGCGGACTAGCCGATGTATCCTTAACCCATGGCGCTGGGCCGGCACCTATTTTTTCTTGTTTCCATTGGTGTGCTTGCTGCCGGCATGATCGTGAGCGGCGCTGCTTCGTCGGTCGAGATCAAGCGACCCAAGATCGACTACAACCGCGATATCCGGCCGATCATCACCAAGTGCTTTAGCTGCCACGGCCATGACGCAAAGGCGGTCATGGCCGATCTCCGGCTCGACCAGCGCGACACCGCGACCCTAAGACTTGCCGATGGCAAGTACGCGATCGTCCCTGGCCATCCCGAGCAGAGCGAACTCATTGCTCGCATCAACGCCAAGGATCCTGGCGATTTGATGCCCCCTCCGGAGAGCAACAAAGTGCTGAGCGCGGACGACAAGGCGATGATGCGCGAGTGGATCAAGCAGGGCGCGCAGTACAAGCCTCATTGGGCGTTCGTGGCGCCGGTCCGGCCTGCGATTCCTCATCTCAATGCCGCCAACTCGCGATGGGCTCGCAGTCCGATCGACGCCTTTGTCGCCGAGCGACTCGAGCAAGAAGGTCTACATCCGTCGTCCGAAGCCGATCGCCGCACCCTCATCCGTCGAGTTAGCCTCGATCTCACCGGCTTGCTCCCCACTCCCGTCGAGACTCAGGCCTTCGTCGACAACAAGGCCCCGAATGCCTACGAGAAGGTTGTCGACCGGTTCCTCGCCTCGCCGCGCTACGGCGAGCGGATGGCGATGGACTGGATGGACGATGCCCGCTACGCAGACTCGAACGGCTACCAGGCCGATTACGAGCGCTACCAATGGCGCTGGCGAGATTGGGTGATCGACGCGTTCAACAAGAATATGCCGTTCGACCGCTTCACCGTCGAGCAGATCGCCGGCGACATGCTCCCGAATGCGACGATGAACCAGATCATCGCCACCGGTTTTAACCGCAATCATCGGATCAACACCGAGGGCGGCGTGATTGTGGAGGAATGGCGCGTCGAGACCGTGATCGACCGCGTGGAGACCACCTCGCAGACGTGGCTCGGCCTGACCGCCGGCTGCGCGCGCTGCCACGACCACAAGTACGACCCGATCAGCCAGAAAGAGTTTTACGGCCTATACGCCTACTTCAACAACGTGCCCGAGACGGGCAGCGGGGAAGAGCGCCCGGTAAACCATCCGCCCCTGATCTCTGCGCCCTATCCCGAGCAGCAGGCACAGCTCTTGGTGCTCGACCAACGGCTGGTCGCGCTTCGCGAGCGCCAGCAGCAATTACGAAACACGTCCGAGGAAAAAGCGCAAGAATGGCAACTCGCTTCGATGCCAGAGCCGCCTAAAGACAAACTCCTGCTGCGAGCCAATCTGCCCTCGCTGGCAACCGACGAGGCCGTCAAGAAAGACATCGGGCGCTCGACCGGCGCGATCGTGACGGGCGAGAAGGCTTCGATCGATCTGGGTAATCAGGGCGATTTCGACCAGTGGCAGCCTTTCACTTACGCGGTATGGATCAACCCGAAAAACGGCTCCGGCGCGCCCATTTCCAAGATGGACGTCGCTCACGGCTTCCGCGGCTGGGACCTGTTCCTGTCCGATGGCCGGCCCGCGATCCACATCATCAACGATTGGCCCAAGAACGCGCTCAAAGTGAACGCGAAGGCCATGATCCCCAACGGCGCATGGAGCCACGTCTGCGTAACCTACGATGGCTCCCGGAAACCCTCGGGAATCCACTTTTACATCAATGGCCGAGATGTCGGCCAGGAGACGGAGATGGACACCCTCACCGGATCAATCCACACCGATGTAACCCTCAAAGTAGGACGACGCACCGGCGCAGATGCGTTCGCAGGAAAGGTGGACGATCTGCTCCTCTACAGCCGCGCCATTTCTGCTGCCGAGGTGCAGCAGGTTGCAAGCGTCAGCGCGGCGGCTCCGATCCTGCGGCTCCCCAAGGAGCAGCGGTCAGCCGTCCAGCGCCGCACCGTCGTCCACGAATGGCTGCTCGCCAACAACGTCATCTACAAAGCGCTGGACCAGGAGCGCGACAAGCTGAGCGCCGGTCGTGTGAAGTTAAGCAACCAGATCAGCACCGTAATGATCATGGCCGAGCTTCCCAGGCCGCGCGATGCGTTTGTGCTCGTGCGCGGCCAATATGACAAGCGTGGCGTTGACGTAAGCGCAGGTATTCCGAAGGCTTTCCCGCCGCTGCCCAAGGGTGCGCCGAACAACCGCCTCGGCTTCGCCCGCTGGCTGGTCAGCCCTGCCAACCCCCTCACCGCTAGGGTTGCGGTGAACCGCATGTGGGAGCGGTTGTTCGGTATCGGCATCGTCGAGACGAGTGAGGACTTCGGCACCCGCGCCACCTTTCCTTCACACCCGGAGCTTTTGGACTGGCTCGCGACGGAGCTCATCCAGCGGAAATGGAATCAAAAGGCGCTCTGGAAGGAGTTGGTCATGAGCGCGACCTATCGCCAAAGCGCCCACGTAAGCAGGGAGCTTACGACGGTCGATCCCCTGAATCGGCTGCTCGCCCGTGGCCCTCGGTTCAGGCTCAACGCCGAGGTCCTGCGCGACCAGGCGATGCAGGTGGGCGGCATCCTCACTGAGAAGATCGGCGGGCCGTCGGTGCGCCCCTATCAGCCGGATGGCGTTTGGGATGAGGTGAACGTGTACGGCAACCTGCGCAACTACAAGCACGATATGGGGGCGGGCCTGCGCAGGCGCAGCCTTTACACGATCTGGAAGCGCACCGCCGCTCCGCCCCTGATGACTCTTTTCGACTCGGGCTCGAGAGAGACTTGCCGCGTCAGACGATCGCGCACGGATACGCCGCTGCAGGCGCTCGCCATGCTCAACGACACAACTTATGTCGAGGCGGCTCGGGCGCTCGCAATTAGGATGCTCAAAGAGGGAGGCGCGACCGCCGACGCCCGCGTGAAGTTTGCATACGAAGCCGTGCTGATTCGTCCGCCTCGGCCCGAAGAGGCCCGTATCCTCCTGACGAGCA
Source organism: Fimbriimonadales bacterium (assembly GCA_038202925.1). GTDB lineage: Bacteria > Armatimonadota > Fimbriimonadia > Fimbriimonadales > Fimbriimonadaceae > JAEVZK01. The sequence goes on from JBBREM010000016.1 coordinate 8,799, forward strand.
TCGCGCGCAATCTCAGCGCCTACCGGGTCAACCCGAAGGCGGCGAAGGAGCTGATTTCGGAAGGCGATCTCCGCAATCCTCCTGGCGTCGATCCGGCTGTGCTCGCCGCCTACACGCTCGCCGCGAGCACGATCTTGAATCTCGACGAAGCCATTACCAAGCAGTAGACGACTATGGACCCGATCTTAACCATCCAGGACGAGCTGAACCGGCGGACCTTCATCAAGCAGGCGGGCGGCATGGGGCTGGCCGCGCTGTTTACACTGCTTGGGGGCGAAGCCTTGGGGGCTTCGCCTGACCGGAAGCGCGTCGGCGGCTTGCCGGGTATCCCGCATTTCACGCCGAAGGCGAAGCGAGTTATCTACCTCTTCCAATCCGGCGCGCCCAGCCAGTTCGAGCTCTTCGATCATAAGCCCCATCTCAAAGAGCGACGTGGCGAGGACTTGCCGGATTCAATCCGCATGGGCCAACGCCTCACCGGCATGACCTCCGGGCAAAAGAGTTTTCCTGTAGCCCCAAGCGTTTTTGACTTCGCGCAGCATGGCCAGAATGGGATATGGCTGAGTGAGTTGCTCCCCCATACCGCGAAGATCGTGGACGATCTCTGCTTCATCTATTCGATGCAGACCGACGCGATCAATCACGATCCGGCCGTCACGTTCTTTCAAACCGGCTTCCAAATCGCGGGCCGTCCCAGCATGGGCTCGTGGCTCGCCTACGGGCTCGGAACGGAGAACAGCGAATTGCCCGCATACGTCGTGCTCACTTCGCGCGGCACCGGACGAACCGACGATCAGCCCTTGTACGACCGGCTATGGGGCTCGGGCTTCCTGCCCACCGAGCATCAGGGCGTGAAGTTCCGAAATGCCGGAGACCCGGTGCTCTTCCTGTCCGACCCGCACGGCGTCAGCCGCCAAACCCGCCGCGAGATGCTCGACGATCTCGGCCGGCTCAACAAGCTAAACCTCGGTGTGGTCGGCGATCCGGAGATCTCCACTCGCATCTCGCAATACGAGCTCGCGTTCAGAATGCAGGCCAGCGTGCCCGATCTGACCGATATTTCAAAGGAACCGGAAAGCGTGTTGGAGCGATACGGGCCGGAGGTCAAGAAGCCTGGAACCTACGCCTACAACTGCCTTCTCGCGCGACGGATGGCTGAGCGCGGGGTCAGGTTCGTCCAGCTCTTCCACATGGGCTGGGACCAGCACTTTAACCTTCCCAACGCGATCAAGGGCCAATGCTACGACACGGACCAGCCCACGGCCGCGCTGATCACCGACCTGAAGGAGCGAGGCATGCTCGACGACACGCTCGTTGTTTGGGGCGGTGAATTTGGGCGCACCGTGTACTCACAGGGCGCGCTGACGATGACCGATTACGGCCGCGACCATCATCCTCGCTGTTTCACGATCTGGATGACCGGCGGCGGCATCAAGGGCGGATTGGCTTACGGCAAGACCGACGACTACTCGTACAACGTCGTCGAGAATCCGGTCACGGTCCACGACCTCCACGCGACGATGCTCCACCTGCTGGGCATCGATCATACAAGGTTGACTACTCGGTATCAGGGAAGGGATTTCAGGCTGACCGACGTCTTTGGCGAAGTCCGAAAAGAGCTTCTTGCATAAAAAACGAGAGGGGGAGAATTTTCGCCGCCGAACATTCTTGCCCTGCTCCTAGCCATAGCAACTAATGAACAATGTCCGGGTAGCTATTTTTATCGCGATTTGCCTTCTGGTTCCGAGCGCGATCGCTCAGAAGAAGGAAGATAAGTCGGTCCATCACGCGGCCATGCATGCGGAGCATTGGGTGAACAAGCACTCCAACCCGCACAAGCATCATAGGAAGTACCCGCACCGCGGCCACAAGGACAAGTCAGTCCATCACGCGGCGATGCACGCCGAGCACTGGACGAAGACGCACCTGAAGCCGCGCCACAAGCATGGCGGTTAGGGTCGCACCAATTGGGTAGCCAAGCAGGAATAGGGCATAGTCCGTATGGTCATGTCTTCCCTGTGTACGCGTTGACAAAACTTGTCCCAGGCGGCCGAGGCTAAGGGTCCGCTAGGGCGACAGCCCTCCATGAAGGCAAGCGCTGCAAATTCGTGCGCCAGCAACAGCACGTCCGGATCCGACGAACCAAGCAGCACTCGTGCGGCGTTGTCTAAGTCGGCGTCTGTCGCAATCTTGCGAGTTGCGTAGTAGGCAAGAACTCGCTTGATTCCACGGGCATTCGGCCTAAGCCGCTTCAGATCGCGGCTGACCGCAGGGTTTCCGGCGAGGGGCTTGTGGGGGTTGCGGCGCAACTCGAGACGGGCAAATACCTGCACTTGGGCTGCCTGGTTGGCGGCGATACCAAGCTTGGCTGCGAGGCTGACGGGCGGAAGCATGTAGTTCAGCCGCAAATCGTCGGTCACCGATGTCGGCTTGCCCGAATCGATGGGATTCAGCTTCGTACCGGTACCGGCCCAACTGAATTGCGTTCCAAACCGTTGAAGGCGATGGATCGCCTCGAGGAAACGGTCCTCCGTCAATGCCGGAAGCGACTCGATCTTGCCTAGCGAGCCCGCGCAAATGGATAGCTGGTGGGCAAGCGCATAATCCTGTGCCGTCTGGCCGTGCTGGAAAATGAGCGCCGCCGCCGAGAATTCCTCAGCCTTGAGCTTCGCCGCGTGCCTCAAGATTTCCCGAGCCCGCATCTGCCGCTCTCGGTCGTTCGTCTTCATCCTCGTCTCCTCTTCGGGAGAGGGACGAGACTTGAACTGGCGATCCGCCTGGTCCTCAGCCGCCATCCGGATGAGGTCCAAAGACTGGCCCTGGCCCGCAGCAAGGTTAAGAAGCAGAAGTACGGGAAGGATGCACGTCATATGGTGCCAGGGTCGCCTCCTCGCCGCTCGGCAAAGAAGGCTGGTGGATCGTGTAGGGCTCGAACCTACGACCCGCTGATTAAGAGTCAGCTGCTCTACCAACTGAGCTAACGATCCGAACACAGAATGTACCTTGATGGGCTCCTGAAATCAAGACCCTTGTAGACTGCAAGGGCATGATTCGAGAGGCGACGGATGCCGATGCCGCGGGCATCGTGCGGGTTGTGAAGGCGGTCTATGACGAATACGGCTTCACCTGGGACGCCGAGGAGTATCACGCCGACCTCTACCAGCCCGAGGCCCACTACCAGTCGCGCGGCGACCGGTTCTTCGTGGCCGACGATGGTGAACTCGGAGGCGTAGTGGGGTTGTGCTATCACGATCTGATTCCCGGCGAGCCCGGAACGACGACCGAGCATGGCGGCAAGATCCGAGCGGCGGGCAGCGACTGCTCCTTGGAGCGCCTGTACGTTCACCCTTCCGCGCGCCGAACTGGGCTGGGAATGGCGTTAACGCAGCACGTAGTCGATCAAGCTCGCGTGGCCGGTCGGTCGGTGATGGAGCTGTGGAGCGATAAGCGGTTCGTCGACGCGCACCGGCTGTATGGCCGATTCGGGGCGGTGACGGTCGGCGAGCGAATTTGCCACGACCCCGATCAGAGTCCCGAATGGGGTCTGATTATCCGGCTGTAGAAGTATTTGCAGCAATCGCTTCCGCGAAGTCCTCGTGGGTTTTGCAGAGGGCCAGAAAGTCGCACCGCTCGCACAGCCGCTTCAGACGCGGCGTAAGGTCGTACCATTCTTGGGTCAGTATCTCGCCTCCCAACTTCGTTATGTCCGCCCGAAACTCATCCAACTCAACTTCGGGCATGGAATGCGAGGCGTGCATGCCTGAGCGTAGCGCGTAGATCGTTGCGACAATCGGCCGATCGGGATAGAGCTCGCGCAGCATGAGTTGGTAGCAGGCCATCGCAACGTCGGTGCTCACATCCTCGGGCGTAACCGCATCGCGTCCACTTTTGTAGTCGACGATTTCAAGCGTTCCGTCTTCATGTTCGTCGACCCGGTCGATCCTTCCGACGAGATCGAACAGGCCGAAGTCGGAGCGCAGTTGTTTCTCGACAAACAGCACCTTGGCGGTGCTTTCCCGTTTCACATGCTCTGTAACGTGGCGCTCGAGGATTTCCTTGCCCTCGTGGTAAGCCTCCGCCATCTCCTCGGAGCTGGAAAAGCCGGCATCGATCCAATTCTCCTCCATCGCCGCGAGCGCCTCCGCCGTCGTGGTCACCCCGCTGTCCTCCTCGCTGTAAAACCGCTCGAGCACTCGGTGCAACGTGGCGCCGAACGAGTAGTAGCTCTTGGCTCGCAGGTAGAGCTTGCCGCGAGCGTCGGAATGGGTCCAGCGATACTTCACCGCGCAGGCGAGGTAAGTCGTGATCTTGCTGGGGCTCAGAGTGGGCTTCCGGGGCACGCGTTAGTATACACCAGTCTGCTTATTTACGATTTATGACTCACGAATCCCGAATCACGATCCCCGATTCACGCGCTCAACCCCCGCCGGTAAACTGGCGGGCGTGACTCAAGCTCCCCTTAAGATCCGCCTCGGCCATAGCCCTGACTCCGACGACGCCTTTATGTTTTGGGGGCTCGCCAAGGGCGAGGTGAAATCGGACTACGAGTTCGAGCACATCTTGCGCGATATCCAGACCCTGAACGAGTGGGCGATGGAAGGGAAGTTGGAGTCGACGGCAATCAGCGTTCACGCCTTCGCCCATGTCGCCGATAAGTACGCCCTCCTCCGGCACGGCGGCTCCTTCGGCGAGAACTACGGCCCCATGCTGGTCTCCAAGGAAGCCTTCGATCCTCAAGAACTGCGCCACAAGACGATCGGCATCCCGGGCCTTCTGACCTCCGCTTATCTGGAGTTCCGCCTGTATTTCGCCGAGATTCTTGGCCACATCGATGAGCCGAAGATCAAAGTCATTCCGTTCGACGAGATCATTCCTGCCATCCAGAGAGGCGACGTGGATTGCGGCCTCATCATCCACGAGGGGCAACTGACCTACGCGAAGGAGGGCCTCGGGTTGATCGTCGACCTCGGAGTCTGGTGGAAGAAGGAAACCGGGCTGCCATTGCCGCTCGGAGTCAACGTCGTACGCAAGGATCTCGGCCCCGAAGTCGTGAAGGATATCAGCCGCTGTATGCGAGAGAGCATCGGCGCTGGCCTTGCCAATCGCGGACTCGCCCTCGACTACGCCTTGCAGTTCGCCCGCGGCATGGATGTGACGACGAGCGACGAATTCGTGGGCATGTACGTTAACGACCGGACGCTCGACATGGGCGACGACGGGATCGCCGCCATCAAGCTGCTCCTGAAGCGCGGCGCCGACGCCGGCCTGGTGCCGCCGGTCGTTGTCGAAGTGGTCGACTGATCCTAATTCAATGAAGTTTAAGTGAAACGGTAAACAGGCGGTCTACAAAGACGTCAAGACCTAGAGATAAGTGGTGCTTAACATGAAGAAATTGGTACAACGCGGAATCGTCGTCGTCAGTCTTGTCGCAGCGATGGGAATCGCCTTTGGCCAGGTTCAGGGCCAGGGCCAGGGTCAAGTGCGGCGCGGCGGCGGATTCGGCCGGCAGATGGGCGGCCAGCGTGGCGGCGGAGAATTGCAGCTCGTGATGCGCAGCGACGTTCAGGCGGACCTTAAGGTCACTGAGGATCAGAAGACGAAGCTGACGGCCCTTCGCGGTGCTGGCCGCGGCCAAGGCGGCCAGCGGGGACAGCGCACAACTGGCGCTGCCGGAGCTACCGGAACGCGTGGAACCGGAACCGGCGGCACGGGCACAGCCGGCGCACAAGGTGGAGCACAGGGCCAGCGCGGCCAGCGCGGTCAAGGCACCCCGATGTCCGAGGCCGATCGGGCAGCGATGGTGAAGCGCATGGAAGACATGCGCGCCGAGCAGCATAAGCAGCTTGCTGCAATTCTCGACGCGGGCCAGCTCAAGCGGCTTGCCGAGATTGCAGTTCAGCTCCAGGGCAACCGCGCCATTCAGAATCCCGAGACCCAGAGAACCCTCGGCCTGTCGGCCGCGCAGCTTGCCAAACTGAAGGACTTGAACGACAAGCAGCAAGAGGCGAACCGCGCGATCTTCCAGAAGATGCAAGATCAGGAATTGACACGCGAGGAGGCTCAGGCCACGTTCGAAAAGAACACCAAGGTCATGAACGACGAACTTGCAAAGGTGCTCACCGGCGATCAGGCGGCGAAGCTGAAGGCCATGGGCGGTGCGCCTTTCAAGGCCGACCCCAGCATTCAGAACGGTCGCGGCGGTGGTGGCCTGTAAGCTCCCTCAGTTCCTTACAAGACCTATATGACCAAACGGTCATATAGGTCTTTTCTATTCCAGGGCCGCGCCGAATCCGGTTGCTGCTTCGTGTGTAGCAGTAATCATGCAGAAGGCTGCGCAAGGCATTTGGAAAATCATCGGGGCGAGCTCCGCCGGCACGCTCATCGAGTGGTACGACTTCTACATCTTTGGGAGCCTCGCCACCACCCTGGCTCCCGCGTTCTATCCGAAGGGCAATCCAACCCTGGCCCTGATCAGCACTCTTGCCACGTTCGCGACCGGGTTCGTCGTTCGCCCCTTCGGCGCGATGCTGTTCGGCCGGATCGGCGACATGGTCGGCCGCAAGTACACGTTCCTGCTCACGCTCATCCTCATGGGCGCAGCGACTTTCCTGATCGGTCTTCTGCCAACGTACTCTCAGGTCGGCTACCTGGCTCCGGCGCTGCTTTTAATCCTTCGACTCGTTCAGGGCCTCGCCCTCGGCGGCGAATATGGGGGCGCGGCGACGTACGTCGCAGAGCACTCGCCCGATGGCAAACGCGGATACTACACGAGCTTCATCCAGACCACCGCCACCCTCGGCCTCTTCGTTTCCCTCGGCGTGATACTGCTGATCAGCAAGAACCTCAGCAAAGCCGACTTCGACGCCTGGGGTTGGCGCATCCCCTTCCTGCTCAGCGTGATTCTCGTGGTCTTCAGTTACGCGATCCGCAAGCGGATGGCCGAATCGCCGATGTTCATGGAGCTCAAGGCCAGAGGGGACTTGGCCAAGAACCCGCTCAAAGAGAGCTTCGGCAACCCGGAGAACCGCAAGCATGTGCTCCTTGCCCTCTTCGGCGCGACGATGGGCCAGGGTGTCGTTTGGTACACCGGCCAGTTCTATGCCCTCTACTTCCTGCAAACCGTGCTCAAGATCGAGAAGGCGGCGGCGAGCATGGTCGTCGCCGTAGCGCTCCTCATTGGCACGCCTCTGTTTGTGGTCTTCGGCGGACTATCTGACAAGATCGGCAGAAAGCGCATCATCGTCGCCGGGTGCGCCATGGCGGCGGTGCTTTATGTGCCCATCTACATGGCAATGGTGCAAGCCGCGGGCTGGGACGGTAAAGCCTCCGTGAACCCGAATTACGCCCTGCTGTGCGCACTTGTCTTTGTGCAGGTCGCGCTCGTGACGATGGTTTATGGCCCCATCGCGGCCTTCCTCGTCGAGCTGTTCCCAACCCGCGTTCGGTACACCTCGCTGAGCGTCCCGTACCATATCGGCAACGGCATCTTCGGCGGCCTCGTGCCGGTCATTGCGACCGCGCTGGAGAAGGGAACTGGCAACCTGTACGCGGGGCTTTCCTATCCGATTGCCGTCGCCGCCGTCTGCGCGATTATCGGCGGGCTCTTCATCCAGGAAAAGCGCGATGTAAAGTGGGAGCTGACGACCGGCAAGACCACCGACGAGTTTAGAGAAGAGCCCAGTCAGCTTTGACGGCTAGACTGATAACCGTGGACGAGCCCAAGCGCATATTCAGCGAGCAGGAAGTCGGGGCTCTCGTACGGCGCGCCAGCGAGCTGCAGGATCAAGCCCAAAACGCGGGCGACTATACGCCCGGCGTCACCCAGGAAGAGCTGCAGAAGATCGCCGGTGATCTTGGCCTTGATCCCAAGTGCCTCGAGCAGGCCATCCGCGAAGCAGCTCAGAGCAAGGTCACCAAGGGTCCGCTCAATCTGACCGAAGAGTTCGAGCGCGTGATCGACAAGGAGATCGGGCCCGACAACTTCGACGCCCTGCTGGAGCACCTGAAAACGGCTGGCCGACGCCCCCTTTCCCAGGTGGGTCGAACTCTGCAGGGGCAGGTCTGGACCGGCTGGGGCATCGCCAATCTGACCGTCACGTCGCGCAATGGCAGAACCAAGATCAACGTCAAGTCGAACTCGGTGATGGCATGGCTATTCAGCCTGCATCCGGCCACGATTCTCACCATTGTCGGCCTCAGCGCGCTCGGCCCAACCGGCCACATCCTTATCGGCGCGGCGATTGCCGCCGCCGCCTGGATGGCGGCGATCCCTGCGTTTGGCTGGCTCGTAAGGAAAAATCATCAAGCCGCCGGAAAGCTGACCGAGCAACTGGCCGCGACCGTCGAGGAAGAAGGCACCAGCCTTCGCGACCGGCTTGCCGATGCGCCTCCAGTTGACGATCCACAGGAGCTTCGCGAGAAGGCATAGCCGATGCTTGCCGCACTCGTTTTTATCGCTATGGCCCCAGTCGATCCCGTCGGGCCCTTGCCGAAATCGCCGCCGCATCCACGAACTTACGGATGCCCGCGGGTTGCCAAAGTTCCGCCGATGGATGGCGATCTCCATCACGCGGCATGGGCTAAAGCGCCTTGGACTGCCGACTTCATCGACATCGAAGGCATCGCCAAACCCGCTTTGAGGACCCGGGCCAAGATGCTGTGGGACGACAAGTGTCTTTACATTGGCGCCCAGATGGAGGAGCCGAATCTGTGGGCGACCCTCACCAAGCGCGACTCCGTGATCTTCCAAGACAACGACTTCGAAGTCTTCCTCGACCCCGACGGCGACAATCACCGCTACGTCGAACTGGAGATGAACGCCCTGAACACGGTGTGGGACTTGCTCCTGCCCAAACCTTACCGCGACGGCGGCCCGGCTCTGGACTCCTTCAACATCGAGGGGCTGCGTACCGCCGTCAAGCTGACCGGCGCGCTCAACGCGCCGGAATCTCCACCCCCCAGCCCCCCTCCTCACTTACGAACCAAAGTGAGGAGTGGGGCTCACGGCTGGTCCGTGACCATCGCCATCCCGTGGAAAGCCTTGCGAGATCAAACAAGCCAGCCCCTTCCGCCAAAAAAGGGCGACCGCTGGCGCATCAACTTCTCGCGCGTCGAGTGGGACCTGGAGGTCGTGGGCGGCAAGTATCGCAAAATCCCCAACCGCCCCGAGCACAACTGGGTCTGGTCCCCGCAATGGGCGATCAACATGCACCGCCCCGAGACCTGGGGGTTCTTAGAGTTCCAAGACAAACCCGCCCCCGTAAAACCAGACCCCTACTGGAAGGAGCGCTGCGCCCTAATGGACCTCTACTACCGCCTCCGCATCACCCGAGAGAAGAACGGCCGCCCCGCAATGCTCGCCGAGCTCGATAAGAGCGGTTTCCACTATGAGATCAAAGACGGCTTCTGGACGGCCTCGCTAACTGGCCGCGACGGCGCCAGGATCAGCGTGAGGGAAGACTCGCTGCTGACGAGCATGCGTTAGCAGAAACATCGCTACCCCGCCACGCCCCGTGGCGCGAGGTTGGCCAACGAAAGAGCTTGCCACACATGCGGGGCAGCGACTGCTGTATGCCACGGCAGGCGCAAACCGCAGCCCTCAACTTGCGCGGACCAACTGTCGAGGCTTTCGCGCCGAAGGGTGCTGTTGCATAGAGAGTTCAGCAGGCTATGATCATCTGGTCGGTTACAGGACACCACCACCTATGAAACGCGGCCAGATAGGAAACTTGGACCTTTAGCTCCTGCGCCGTAAACCTCTGAGTGGGTGCGTACTCAGAATAAGGAAGCGTGTCTGCGAATACAATTTCATCGGGCTCAAGTTCCACATGCATATAGAAGTGGGAAGCATGGGTGCGCTTGCCGCGCTGAACGATGAGGTTGGCGATGTTGGCGCTCGCTGTCGCAGCCACCGCTCCACCGGCGATCTTGAAGCGGTTAAATAGATTCCGTTCGACAACGTTCTTGCCCCCAGATGCTGGCTTGCTTTTGATCTCTGGCCAGATCTTTCCGCTGGAGAGATCATGAAGTTGGGTGGTGGCCGACGTTATTCGCTCGCCCAGTACATAACAACTTTCCAAGACTTCGGCTACGGCCAGTTCTGCAAAGTCGAGGCGCTTCGGGTCTCGCTCCAAGGGAGCTCGAAATTCGGAAAAGCCCGGCGGAACATCTGCTTCGGGTACCGGGACTGACCCTTCCCGTGCAATTGTCAGTAACTCTGCCGCTAACTTGGACCAGCGGCCCCGGGCCCAACCTAGTGCCAGCTCCGACTCCAAGAGCGGGATCAAACCGCAGTTGCCAAACGTTGGTTGCCTCCCGAATTTACTCAGAAAGTCTTTGCCACAGCGGGCAGTCGCGGCCTCGACGGCGTAAGGGTCGAGCTCAGAAAAACAGACGATTGATTTGGGCACGGTCAATTAAGATACAGCGATCCGTCACGGTGTAACGTCTTATGCCTGCTTTCAGGCCTCCACAGCCCTTGTCCGGCGTCAACACATGGTTACCAACTTCTGACAATATATCCTTACCACCTGTGGGTGGAAGAGGATGCCGTTTCAGGAGTTGACGAAGATGCATTTGAGAAAGCAGATGGTGTTGCGCGTAGGTCAGGGTGAGTTGACCGTATCGCAAGCTTCCCGCGACTACGGCAAAACTGACGCGGACGGCACAGCTAATGGAATGACGAAGAGCGGGATATTAGCTGCCCAAGAAACAAAAACTAGCGGGAATTGCGGGAATCTCAGACTTAGAGGAACCTAAACGCTCAGTTTCAAAGTCTTCGGGAACTTAGCGGGAATTAAACGGGAAGTTCGTCGGGATGGCACAATCCATCCATGCCTGAGCTGCCCGAAGTCGAGACCGTCCGCCGCGTGATGAGGCGCGCGCTTAAGGGGCACAAGATCGCGAAGGCGGAGGTGGCGAGCGACGAGATCATCCTCGGCGGGCTGCCACCCGAGCTGTTCCGCGAGGCGCTGGAAGGCCGCACCGTCACCGAGATCGGCCGTAAAGGCAAATACTGGTGGATCGAGCTGGATCAGAAGCCGTGGCTCTTCGGCCACCTCGGCATGGCCGGCTGGATACGAGAGATCGGGGAATCGACGGTGCGCCTGCGTGAGCACGGTAAGGCGCCGCTGGACAAGCCCGACGGCACGCCGAAGTTTCTCAAGCTGCTGCTCGAGACCGACGAAGGCAAACGCATCGTCTTCACCGACGGCCGCCGCCTCGGACGGCTGTGGCTCGGCGAGTCGCCGGAGCAGGACCTGCGCATCAAGAAGCTCGGCTTCGATGTCTACGATGAGCTGCCTTCCGCCAAAGAGCTTCACACGCTGCTGATCAAGCGTAAAGCACCGGTGAAGGCGATCCTCCTGGATCAAGGCCTCTTTGCCGGAGTCGGCAATTGGATCGCCGACGAGGCGCTGTGGCACGCGCGGCTCTCACCCAAGCGCACCGGCGACACGCTCAAGCCGAAGGAGACCGAGCGGCTACGCGAGGCGATCGACATGGTGGTCCATAAGGCGGTCGAGGCAGGCACCGACTCGGCCAAGTATCCGGAAGACTGGCTGTTCTCATCCCGTTGGGGCGGGGGCAAAGGCGCGAAGCAGATCATGGGCCACAACATCGTGCGCGAGCCGGTGGGCGGACGGACCACTGCATGGGTTCCGAAGCTGCAGAAATAAGCCTAAATCTTAGAACGCAGCTCAGGGATCGCATCAAAAAGGTCAGCCGTCAAGGCATAGTCGGCAAGCTCCATGATCGGAGCGTCGGGATCCATGTTGATCGCGACGATGATCTTGCTATCCTTGATGCCCGCCATGTGCTGGGTCGAGCCTGAAATGCCGGCGGCGATATAGAGGTCGGGCGCGACGATCTTGCCGGTCTGGCCGACCTGAAGCTCGTTTGCCGCGATGCCTGAATCGACCGCCGCCCGCGTCGCGCCAACCGCGCCGCCAAGCTGGTCGGCAAGACCGCCGATGATCTTCTCAAAGGTCTCGGCATCTTTGAGCGGACGTCCTCCGCTCACGATGACCTTCGCCTGGGTCAGGTCGGGTCTTGTACTGCCCCGGGCAGCAACAGCGGTTCGGCGGATCTTGCTCGTGATGTCGAGCGAAATCTGCTTGACCGCCGACGAGCCGCCAAGCTTCGGTTTGGGGAATCCTGCGGGACGTACGGTTAGTACGACAGGAGTTGCCAGAACCTCGACGGTCGCAATTACCGCCCCGGCCACGATTGGCCGTTTGAACACGGTGGGAGACAGGGCCGCGATCACATCGGTGACCATGGCGGCGTCGAGCAGCCCGGCAAGCCGGGCGAGCACATCCTTGCTTCGCATGGTTGAGACGGCGGCGATGTGCGTGTAGCCTGCCGCCGCGTCTTGCAAGCCCTTCCCCAGCCCATCGGCCGCCGGCACTTCAGGCAGCCCGGCTGCCAGCACAGAATCGGCTCCCAAGTCGGTGGCGCAGTCGCCGGAGACGCAGAGGATGTCAAACGGCACCCCGAGAGATTGCGCAAACCCCGCGCCTTGCGGCGCATCGCTGGCTTCGAATGCGATCAGCAAGAGCCGCGACACTAGATCGCACCTCGGTCGCGAAGGGCGGATACCAATTCGTCGACGGTGCCGACCCGCTTGCCCGCGGCCCGCGCCGGCGGCGCTTCCGCCTTGATCATGCGAGTCTTGGGCGATGGTGTGGTGAGCGGAGCGCGCCTTTCAAGCGGCTTGCTGCGCGCCTTGATGATGCCGGGCAGGGCGATGTAGCGCGGCTCGTTGAGCCGCAGGTCGGTCGTCACAACCGCCGGCAGATCCATCTCCAGGGTTTCCGCGCCGGTATCCGTCTCGCGCGTCACCTTAATGCTCGTTGCCGATGCTTCGATCTTGGAGGCGAAGGTCGCCTGCGGCCAGTCAAGCCGCGCGGCCAGCATCTGACCTGCCTGGTTGTTGTCGTCGTCGGTTGCTTGCTTGCCCATGAGAACGAGGTCAGGCTGTAGCTCCCGCACGAGGGCCTCAAGCTCTTTGGCCACGCTCGACGAATCCCATGCAGCGTTGCTCTCAATGAGAATCGCCCGGTCGGCTCCCATCGCGAGCGCTTTGCGCAACTGCTCCTCGCATTCCGTCTTGCCGATCGAGACCACCGTGATTTCCGTCGCAGCGCCCTTCTCCTTCAGCCGCACCGCTTCCTCGACCGCGATCTCGTCGAAGGGGTTGATTTCGAACTTGAGCCCGCCGGTATCCACACCGCTGCCGTCCGCAAGCGGGCGCACCTTGGCATAGGGGTCGACGACGCGCTTCACGGGAACGAGAATTCTCATAAGAACGCCCCGCTCGCGGGGCGGAATGAGATTACCGCGCAACCTGGATTGGTAGAACCATCGAACGAAACGGGCACCGTGGGCAATCTATAATGTGCTGTGCTCGCAAAGCACCTCATCCCGCGCGTCGCCGCGTTTTGCCTTCTGCTAATGGCAGCCGCCGCATTTGGCGGACAGCCCCAATGGGCTGCCACCTTTGCGTTGGGCGCGCTCGCCGCAGCGGTGTGGCTGGGAGTCGGGCTGGCGAAGACGCGTCCTCGCGATCCGTACGATCTTTCACTGCTTCGAGAAATTCACGAGCAATCCCAGAGCGTGGACGAGGAAAGCGGGGAAGTCGAAGACGATGCAGGCATCATTTGCCCGCACTGCGGCAACGTCTACGCGGCCTGGATTCCGGTTTGCCCTCGTTGCAAGCGCAGCTCGCACGTCGCGCCGTTCTAGCCCTCGAAGTCGAGGTGCCGGCGCATCCGATCCTCCATCCAATCGCTCGCCTGCTCGAAGAGCGTGTTGCGTCGTCGGGGGATGTAGAGGATGCAGTCGGCGAGCTCCGGGCACTGCTCGAGAACCTCAATCAGGCCCTCCTCGACCGAATCCGCCTCGCAGTCGAACGCGCCATACCAACGGCACACGAAGCATTCGCAATTCAGCTTGGCATTGACGGTGCCGCAGAGCGGGCATCGCTTGAGATTGCCAACCGCCAAACGGCGGTGAGTGTCGAGCAGTCCAGGCGAGCGTTCGGGGTGGTTGTGCATCGGGCTACCTAGACAGGTATCGGCAAGCAAAGGTCCCTTCCGTATCGTCCAAGGCCTAAGCCCCGTCAATTTGCCTTGCGGATTCGCACGCCATCGCCTATAATAATTAGCGTCTACAGAAAAATGTAATACATGTTAAACTTCTTAGCTCCTAGAGAATCAGGTGGAATCGCGGCACCCGCGCCGCGTCCCTCCTTGCCGGATTCCTACCGAACCGTAAAGGTTGGAGCCTCGGGGCTGAAGAAGCTGCTCGCCTTTGCCGGGCCGGGCTATTTGGTCAGCGTGGGCTATATGGACCCAGGCAACTGGGCGACGGACCTGGAAGGCGGCTCCAAGTTCGGCTACGCGCTTCTTTGGGTCATTCTCGCCTCGAATCTGATGGCGATGCTGCTGCAAACCCTCTGCGCTCGCCTTGGCATCATCGCCGAAAGGGACCTCGCTCAGGCATGCCGTGAATACTACCAACGCCCCGTCGCCATCGCGCTCTGGATCCTATGCGAGATCGCGATCATCGCGTGCGACGTGGCGGAGGTCATCGGCTCGGCAGTGGCTCTTACCCTGCTGTTTGGCATTCCGCTGATCTGGGGCGTGCTGATTACCGGGCTAGACGTTCTGCTGTTGCTCGGCCTCCTCCGTTTTGGGTTCCGCAAGCTCGAGGCCGTGGTCATTACCCTCGTCGCGACCATCTTCGTCTGCTTCGCCATCGACATTTGGATGGCCAAACCGGACTGGAGCGCGGTCGGGATGGGGCTGATCCGGCCGGTTCTTCCCGGACCGACGGCGCTTGCAATCGCGGTGGGGATTCTCGGCGCGACGGTCATGCCGCACAATCTGTATCTGCACAGCTCGATCGTGCAGACGCGGGACTTCGATCGCTCAAAGCCGGGGAAGAAGCAGGCCGCCCGCCTGGCAACCATCGACGTGATTGTCGCCCTCGGCGCGGCCTTTTTCGTCAACGCGGCCATCTTGGTTTTGGCGGCCGCCGTCTTCCACAAGAGCGGCCAGCTTGTGGCCCAGCTCGAGCAGGCGCACCTGCTGCTCAAGCCCGCACTCGGGGGCGCTGCGGCGACTCTCTTCGCGGTCGCCCTGCTCGCCAGCGGGCAGTCGTCGACAATCACCGGCACCCTCGCCGGGCAGATTGTGATGGAAGGCTTCCTGCAGGTCAAGGTGAAGCCATGGCTCCGGAGGATGATCACGCGCGGCCTCGCGCTGATCCCGGCCGTCCTGATCGTCACCGCGACGGGGGGTCAGAACAATATCGAGACGCTCGTGTATTCGCAGATCATCCTGTCGATGCAGCTCCCCTTCGCGATCTTCCCGCTTGTGATGTTCACGTCCGATCGGAAGCGCATGGGCGAAGCCGCGAACCCGATTTGGCTCCAAGTCTTGGCCTATAGCGTGTGTCTGTTGATCACGGGGCTCAATGTGAAGTTCCTCTTCGACCAATTTGGACTGGCATGGTTGGCGGCGGGCTTGTCCGTCATCGGCGCATTCGTGGGGTGGGTGATGTATTTCTACAAGAGGAAGCCAGTAGCCGCCGGTCTTTAGCCGGCGCTGGGCGGCGCTATGTCATTCCGAGCGAGAAGTCGACCCGGAGGGTGAGTCGAGGAATCTGCCCGAAGCCGATGCCAGTTAACAAACAAGCATCCCCAGTGTCAGATCCCTCGGCTTCGCTCGGGATGACACGGCAAGCTGCACGGCGTCCCGATTCCTGTAAGCTATCCCCGCGATGAGCGAGGCGACCAACAAGCGCAAGCAGCAGGCGGCGAGTGCCTCGGTCGGGTTCAACCTGCTGAGCACACTGTTCAAGCTCGTCGCCGCCATGCTAACAGGCTCCGTCGCCTTGCTCAGCGAAGCCGTCCACTCGATCACCGACGTCATCGCGTCTCTGATCGCGTTCGTGAGCGTCAAAGCAGCTGCCGCCCCGCCCGACGAGGAGCATCCTTACGGCCATGGAAAGATCGAGAGCCTCGCCGGCTTCGGCGAGTCGATCATGCTGCTGCTCATCGTGGTCTACATCGTCTTCGAGGCTATCCGTAAACTGCTCGCCGGGGAGAGCGCAGAGCGCCTTAATTTGGGCATGGTGGTCATGGCGGCGAGCGCCATTGGCAGCTTCAGCGTGGGCATCTATGTTGCCCGAGTCGCTAAGGACACCAAGTCGCTAGCTCTCCAGTCGAACGGCCAGCATCTGCACGTCGATGCATTTACGAGCTTGGGTGTGCTCGTCGCCCTCGCCATAACCCAGTTCAGCGGCTGGAAGCAGGCCGACGGGATCATGGCCATCCTCTTGGCAGTCTGGATCGCCTTCAGCGCTTGGAAGCTAAGCCGCGAAGCCTTCCACCAGCTAATCGATCGCCGCCTTCCGGGAGAGGACCTCGCAAAGATCGACCAGATATTGCGCTCACAAAAGAGCCTCCTGAGCTACCATCGTCTCCGCTCGCGCCTGTCGGGCGATCTGCGCTACGTGGACGTTCATATCGTAGTGCCGAACACATGGTCGGTGGTCGAAGCCCACGAGCTTGCCGACCGCTTGGAAACCGAAATCGAAAAGGAGCTGACGCCGGCGGTCATCACGGTTCACGTCGATCCGTACGACGAATCCAAGCAACATCAGCGAAATATGGAATGACCTCTTAGAGAGAAGATGTTTACGCTGATTGTTTATACGTTTGGCTGCGGGGCGATAGCTGCTATTTTGACGGTGCTCAGCCAGTTGTTCAAGCCAATCCACAGGAAGGGCGACTCCAAACCGTGGTCGCTCGCCTTCATCTTCTTTGTGCTCTGCTTCATCGCGCCTTACGGATACGTCGAGGTGCTCACCAAGATGTACGGCCCGAAGATGAAGGACGCGATCCAGGAAGCCTACGAAAGCTCGCCCATCGACGGTCCGCTTCAATATTTCCGGGTCATTGGCGTCAAGCCGGATAAGGAAGCAACGGCCTACGTGATCGGCAAAGAGACGGAAGGATGGGGCGGGACCGACCGGCCCGTCGTCTGCGTTCACCTCGTCAGCTCAAATGGCGCATGGAAGGCCGACTCGTACAAGGTTCTATCCTGCGAAAGACTGAACAAAGACGGATACACTTTCCCGCCCTACTGGTAGGGAGCCGAGTAATGAGTATTGAGTATTGAGGGGATTTCAAGAAGTAGCCGGCCCCCCCAATACCCAACGCCTTCTTCCGCGATGTATCCTGAGCCGTGGCTCAATCCATCACCTTCCTCGGCGCGGCGGAGACCGTCACCGGCTCGCGCCATCTGCTGCATCTGAATGACAAGAAGGTGCTTGTCGATTGCGGCCTGTTCCAGGGCTCGCGCGAGCTGCGCGATCGAAACTGGCAGCCGTTCCCGGTCGATCCGAGTTCAATCGACCTGCTCGTGCTTACTCACGCGCACCTCGATCATATTGGCTACATCCCCCGCTTCATCCGCGAGGGGTTCAACGGCACGATCCTTTGCACGCGCGCCACGCTCGGGCTCGCCCGCATCAGCCTGCCCGATTCGGGCCACTTGCAAGAAGAAGACGCGCGGCACCACAACAAGCATGGCAACCGGCATGGCATGGCGCTGCCGCTCTATACCGAGCGCGAGGCGATCGAGTGTCTCGCCCGATTCCACAGCGTGAAGTACGACACTTTCACCGACCTTCCTGGGGGCGCGAAGTTCCGCTACCTTCCAGCCGGGCATATTCTCGGCTCGGCGTTCGCGGAGATCTACTTCGACAATGGCGAGCGCATTCTGATGTCCGGCGATCTCGGCCGATTCAACACGCCGATCATCAAAGACCCCACGATCATCGAAAACGCCGAATACCTCGTGATCGAGAGCACCTACGGTGACCGGATGCATTCTCACGAGCCAGTCGTGCCCAAGCTCGAAGAGTTGCTCGGTTGGGCGATGCAAAACGGCTCCGCCGTGCTGATCCCGAGCTTCTCGATCGGACGAACCCAGGAGCTGCTTTACTATCTCAAGCAGATCGAGGACGCGGGGCGTCTTCCTAACATTCCGATTTACGTGGACTCCCCAATGGGAATCAGCGCGACGCAGCTCTATGCGCAAGCCCTTGAGGAGCACGACGAGGAGACGCAGCTTAAGATCGACCTTCACCAGAAGCCGCTCGAGCCGAGAGGCTTGAAGATGGTGCGGGACGCGCAGGAATCCAAGGGGCTCAACAGCCAGCGCGGGCCGATGGTGATCATCGCCGGCAGCGGCATGGCCAACGGCGGCCGCATCCTCCACCACTTCCTGCAACGGCTTGATGATCCAACCACACTTGTCGTCTTTACCGGCTATCAGGCAGAGGGCACCCTTGGACGGAAGATTCTCGAAGGTGCACCCGAGGTGAATATCTACGGCAAAGCAGTCAAGGTCGGGGCGCGGATCGAAAAGCTAAATGCCCTATCCGCTCATGCCGATCAAGAGGAGATCATGACTTGGCTTAAGCACTTCAAAGCGCCGCCAAGGAAGACTTTCATCGTCCACGGCGAGCCGCCGGCGCAGGCGGCCCTGCAGGCGCGGATTCAGAAGGAACTGGGCTGGAACACCATGATCCCCCACTGGAAGGAAACCGCTCAGCTTTAGACTTCGACCTTGACCGGCATCCTGGCAGCCGCGAAGACATCTTCTCCGGCGAAAAAGCGTTCGGCCACCCGGTCCTGCTCAAACAAAACGTGCAGGGCACTTCCGAGGATGAGATACTCGGTCGC
The DNA here is from genome assembly GCA_038202925.1 of Fimbriimonadales bacterium. Taxonomy (GTDB): domain Bacteria; phylum Armatimonadota; class Fimbriimonadia; order Fimbriimonadales; family Fimbriimonadaceae; genus JAEVZK01. The sequence continues at coordinate 27,556 of JBBREM010000016.1, forward strand.
AAGTTCTTTGCCTGACAGTGCCGACATCTGTCCGGCCATGAAGGCATCGGTGATGTGAAGCGGCGGAATGGCGAGCGGAGCCGCGGAGTACGTGGAGGTTTCACGCCGCGCAATGCATGCGTTCACATCGTAAGAGAAGAAACCGCGGCACGCGGCAGGCCGATCGGCATGGACCGAGCATCGGTCATTTTCCAGCAGTGGGCAAGGTTCGGCCCGGTACTCGTCTGGAGCCAACCCGGCCATCTTGGCGTGATACTCTCGCGAGGCCCCTCTGACGCGCTGCAGGTCCGCCGTGGTGAAACTGGTAGAGATGTACTCAAAGATCGCAATCGCCTCGAGCGGCGTGACGGATGCGACTTGATAACAGCAGTGACAACAACCCTCGCGGCAGTCCGGTTGTCGGCCGTTTGCCGCTTCCTGCCGCAAGAACTCACCGATCTCGCCGTCCGCGACCAAGTCGAGTTTACGGATCAACCGTTGGGTCGATTGCGCGTCGGCTCCTCGGCTAAGCACGCTGCTCGTGCAGGTGGCCGAAAACTCATAAAGTCCCCGAAGGTGGTTTTGCCATGGCTGCGGCTTATTCTTAACGCGCGACATCTTTGCTCATTGTAGAGGCTAAGCGAGGAATTCGCGGATGGCATCGTCCAGCATTGGCTCCGTTAGTCTGCCGGTAAAGGTGTTCTGTTGGCTAGGATGGTAGCTCGCAACGACCCGAGTAGGACAGGCATCCTGCCTGACCACTCTGTCCATACCGCCAACCGCATGGACCGCTCCATGCCCGAATGCAGGCGGTTTCCCGCCGAGTGCGTGAAACGTATGGTTCCAAGCGATCGAGCCCAAGCACAGAATCGATTTCCACTCGCGGCTTTGAAGGGTTGTGATTAGGAATGCCGCGCAGTTGCTCGTCTCGGTCGGCAGGGGCTTGTTGTCCGGCGGGGCGCAGTGGGCGGTCGCGGTGATGAGGACACCTTTGAGCCGCAATCCATCTTCGACTCGGTCAGCCTTCGCGATGCTCGCTACTCCCGCCTTGTGGAGAGCGCGGAACAGCCATTCGCCGCTGCGGTCGCCGGTGAACATCTGCCCGGTCCGGTTCGCCCCGTGCGCGGCGGGAGCAAGGCCAACAATGAGCCGGTCCGCCTCGGGGTCGCCGAAGTTCGGCACGGGTCGCCCCCAGTAGGTCTCGTCCAGGTACGACTTCCGCTTCTCCCGAGCCACCCGCTCGCGCCACTCGACTAGCCGTGGACACGCGCGACAGGCAATGATTTCTTCGTTGAGTAGCTGAAGGTTGTTCATCCGTCTCTAAGTCGTATAAGACATATAGGCCCTATATGACCTATACGTCAATTTGAAGACTCATGCCGATCTACGAATACGAGCCGGATGACCGTGACTGCCTGATGTGCGAGGGCCGGGTGGCGGTAATTCAAGGCATCGACGAGGAGCCGCTTCAATTCTGCCCGGATTGCGGCCTCGAAGTGCGCCGCGTCATCAGCCGAGTCTCATTTAAGATGCAGAAGGGCGGCAACGCCGACCAGGCCGCCGCAAAGGGGCTCTCGACGTGGCGGCGAGCGGAAGCGGGGAAGTGGGAAAAGGTCGCTGGCCCGGGGGTTGACATGATTGTCGGATCGCCCGAGGATCAGGCGGCAGTTGAGGCCGAGAAGAAGCCCACGAAAATCGTTGACCTGGACACTCCTCCTTAACCGTCATCCTGAGCGCAGTCCCGACCCCGGTCGGAACGGAGCCGAAGGACCTCGGTGACCACCTCGCAATGGAATCGAGATCCTTCGACTGCGCCGCTCGCACGGCTCGCGGCTTCGCTCAGGATGACGCGCTGCGGTTCGCCTCTGGGCTCCACAAAAATCCCTCATGCTGAACCTGGCAGAACCTGCCAACAATACAGGCAGGCAGCCGTCCTATAGGTAACCTTTAGGACCAGCGAAGCTTGAGGGAACAGGCGCTCGTCAAATCCATACAGCGCGGCTCGGACGCCAAAACAAGGGAGGCGGAGGACGCGTAGAAAAGGCAGGCCCGACGTTACCGAAAGGGCTTGAAGGTGAACAGAAACTAATATGTGGCAACGCTTTACAGAACGCGCAAGGAAGGTTGTGTTCTACGCGCAGGAGGAGGCTCAGAAGTTTGGCGAGGGATACGTCTCGACCGAGCATCTTCTGCTGGGTCTGGTCCGCGAAAGCGACAGCGTCGCGGCCCGAGTCCTCGAGAAGCTGGGCGTCAGCCTGAACCGCATCCGTGCCGAAGTCGAAAAGCAGCTCCCTCGCGGAGATGCTCGACCTTCGCAAGATATGACGCTGACGCCAAGGGCGAAGCGCGTCATCGATCTCGCATACGACGAGGCCCGGAACCTGAACAACAACTACATCGGCACCGAGCATCTGCTGCTTGGCCTCATCCGAGAGGGTGACGGTCTCGCCGGCCGAGTGCTCGCCAAACTGGGAGTCGAACTGGAGAAGGCGCGACGAGAAGTCATGGCCCTTCAGGACAACGAGACCCAGACCAAGTCTGGCGGCGGCCGGTCGTCCAGCAGTGGCGGCGGCAGCACCAAGACCCAGACCCTGGACGAGTTCGGTCGCGATCTGACGGAGCTGGCGCGGGAAGGCAAACTTGATCCCGTCGTCGGCCGCCAGAGCGAAATCGAGCGCGTGATGCAGATTCTCTGCCGGCGCACGAAGAACAACCCATGCCTCATCGGCGAGCCTGGCGTCGGCAAGACCGCCATCGCCGAGGGCCTCGCCCTTCGCATCGTCAGCGGCGATATTCCCGAGCTGCTCGCCAACAAGCGGATCGTGGCGTTGGATCTCGCCGGCCTCGTTGCCGGCACGAAGTACCGCGGCGAATTTGAAGAGCGGATGAAGAAGGTGATGGAGGAAGTCCGCAAAGCCGAAGGCGCGGTGGTCCTCTTCATCGACGAACTGCACACCTTGGTCGGCGCAGGCGCCGCCGAGGGCGCGATCGACGCCAGCAACATCATGAAGCCCGCCCTTGCAAGAGGCGAGCTGCAGTGCATCGGCGCGACAACGCAGGACGAGTTCCGCAAGTACATCGAGCGCGACGCCGCCCTCGAGCGACGCTTCCAGGCCGTCAGGGTCAAGGAACCGACCGAAGAAGAGGCGATCGACATCATGAAGGGCCTACGCGAGCGCTACGAGGCGCATCACCAGGTCGAGATCACCGACGACGCAATCATTGCCGCCGTCACGCTTAGTCAGCGCTACATCAGCGACCGGAGCCTGCCCGACAAGGCGATCGACCTTGTCGACGAGGCCGCCTCTCGCGTGCGCCTTCAGCAGAGCCTCCCGCCGGACGACGTCCGCGCGGACCGGGTGAAGCTGAACAAGCTGCGCAACGAGGTCGACCACGCCGCCAAGCGCAGTGACGACGACGCCGTGGCCAAAATGCGCGAGGAAGTCGAGAAGCTCGAGAAGAGCATCGGCGAGCGCGAAGAGATTTGGAATGCGCTCGAAAAGAAGGAGCCGATTGTCGGCGAGGCGGAAATCGCCTCGATCGTCCAATCCTGGACGGGCATCCCGGTCACCAAGCTTGTCGAGGCGGAGAGCGCGAAGCTCCTGCGCATGGAGGAGGATCTCCACCAGCGCATTATCGGCCAACACGATGCGGTAGTTTCCGTCTCGCGGGCCATTCGCCGAGCCCGCTCCGGTTTGAAGGATCCGAAGCGGCCGATGGGCAGCTTCATCTTCCTCGGCCCCACCGGTGTCGGAAAGACCGAGCTCGCCAAGGCGCTCGCGGCTTACCTGTACGAGAAGGAAAGCAACATGGTTCGGATCGACATGTCCGAATACATGGAGCGGTTCGCCGTCTCGCGCCTCGTGGGAGCCCCTCCCGGATACGTCGGCTACGATGAGGGCGGCCAGCTCACCGAGCAGGTTCGCCGCAATCCGTACACGGTCGTGCTTCTCGATGAGATCGAGAAGGCGCACCCCGAGGTGTTCAACATCCTCCTGCAAGTCATGGAAGATGGGCAGCTCACGGACAGCCAGGGACGCACCGTCGACTTCCGCAACACGTTGCTGATCATGACGTCGAACGTCGGCGTTCGGCCAATCGAGATGGACAAGGGACTAGGCTTCCGCGACATCAAGATGGACCCGAGCGACCCCAAGATGTACGAGAGCATGAAGAACAAGATGCTGGACGAGATGAAGAAGCTCTTCCGCCCCGAGTTCCTCAACCGTGTGGATGAGGTCATCGTCTTCCAGCACCTGAAACGGGAAGAAATTTTGCAGATCGCGGACCTTTATCTGAAGCGGGTGAACGAGCAGGCCGCCTCGATGGGCATCACGATCAGCCTCAGCGAAACCGTCAAGGACAAGCTGGTGAGCGATGGCTACGATCCGAACATGGGGGCCCGACCCCTGCGCCGCGCCGTCCAGCGCTTCATAGAGGATCCGCTGTCCGAAGAGATGCTGCTGGGCCGGTTCCACTCAGGCGACGACATTCTCGCTGACCTGGACGAGACGGGCACGGTCATCTTCAAGGATATCAAGGCGGAGCCGCCGAAGAAGGCCAAGAAGGAACTCGCGGGAGCCAAGTAGGATCGGCATCCCTGCCGATCAGGCGGGTGGCGAAGCCACCCGCCTTTTCGTCGCCGCATACACTGTCGGGGTCACCGTAGAAGGGTTGCGGTGGCGGTTTCTTCGCCGGTCGCCGCCGGCATACCCTCGTCCGTGATTCCGCAGACATCCACCGCTTGCTCCTTGCCCTTCAGAAGCTGAGAACCCAACTCCACCGCTCGCAGCCCCGAGGGCAGTTCGAGCCGCTCGAGCAGGTCGCGGGACACCAGCAGATCGAACCCCGATTCGTTGCATAATCCCTGAATTCGGGCCGTGGTGTTCAGCACGTCTCCGTGGAAGACGATCTCGCTCTTGATCTCCCCCACTTCCGTCGCGACCACCGGCCCGATGTGGATGCCCGCTTTGAAGGTTGGCACCACCCCGAACTTGCCGAGATAGTAGTCGCGCCTCGCCTCGATCGCCTCGCGCATGAGAAAGAAGAGCTGGATGCAATTCCCCTTTTGCACTCCCCGAGCGGGCGTCCAGGTCAGCACGACCTCGTCGCCAATGTAGTGGCTTACTTCTCCCTTGGTCTTCGTAACGGGTCCGGTCAGATCGAAGAAGAAGTCCTTGACGAGTCCGCTGAACCGGATGGTGCCCAGCTTCTCGGCAAGCATGGTCGAATCGCGCATGTCGAGGAACATGAAGATGCGCTCCTCTTCCTTCGGCTCGTGGTATTTGCCGAGCATCCAATTGCGCAGCACGCCCGGACCGAGCTTCTTGTTGATCTGGAAGAAGGCATTGATCCCGCTCGCGATGAGGTAGCCGAT
>JBBREM010000017.1:0-31594 GCA_038202925.1 Fimbriimonadales bacterium
AGTCTCTATCGCGATGACGAGGTAGTTCGGGCGGCCAAAGTCATGGGGCGCATTGGCAGCGGCATGTATAGCGACTATTCCATGGCAGGGGACATCGTTTGGCTCAAGGCAGCGGTCGCGTGTGAGAGCGAGATCATCAGGGCCGGGCAAACCGTAGAGCTGGAGGTGGTTCGGAGCAACTTTGGGCCGACCGACGATCTATTGAGGTTCGTCGCGGCTGCCTCGCATACGGTTCGGACCATTTTAGGCGCTTATGCTCCTAAGGTTGACACGCTCGTCACGGTCCTCCTGCGAGACTCGGAAGCGCCTACCCGCAATGGCGGAAGGGCTATTTCACGCCGAAGAAGGCCTACGGGAAGGTGGTTCTTCCCGTAGAGTTCGATCCGTATCAATTGCAGCGAGGATTGGTCTATCAATGGGGATTCGAACTGGGCGCGGGTCAATGCCCGCTGTGGCTACTTGAGGCCGCGACAGCGGTTCTCAATATGTCGCCCGCAGCTGGTGCGAGCCGCCACTCGCCCATCGAACTGGAAAGGGCACTGGCTGGCCCTTTAATTCACGATGAAGATTGTTTTGCGCTAGATGCTGCGACAGCTCAGGCTCGCACCCTCGGGCAAAAGTTACTTGCCCGCGGAGGGATCGACAAGCTTGAACGAGCTCTTGCGGCGCACTCAAGAGCAGGCGGAAACGCGGACCCGAATCGGACTGCGGGCTCGGTCTTGAGAGAGATTTATGGCTTTGACTTGCGTATGCTCTTCTTCGAGATCTGATAGACGGGAGTCACACTATCGGTTCGTCTCGCTAAAAGTGCCGGATAATGTGGTTGAGGCCACGCGGCCTCGGGCGCAACAGCCAAGGAGGAATTGTTGTGACAACGCAGCGCAATCGGGCATGGCGGCGACGCCAGCAGCGCCGGATCCTTGATCGGGTTCAGCACTCGCATCTCTGGATTTGGAATCAGCTTCTCGGCAAGGACAAGCTGAAGCCAACTTCGGACCACATGGTGAATCCGAAAAAGAGCCAGTTGCAGAAGCTGCGCGGCCATATCCAGGCCGCCAGAGAGTCGCTTCGATCGAACGACGAGGACTACACCCCCGACATCGCCCCTGCGAGCGTCGAACCCGCGATGTAATCACGTAGCGTCATCCTGGAAGTGAGCCTGCGAACTGAAAGGATCTGCCCGGAGCTGGCCCCTTGCCAACAAGCAAGAGTCCCCAGCATCAGATCCTTCCACTCGCGCTCGTGCCTCGTGCAGTTCCAGGATGACGGCGCTCGAGCTACTTCGGCTCGCGAAGAATCCGCATCCCGATCAGCCAGCCGAGCGTAACGCACGCCGCGCAGCCGACCCAGGGCGAGTAGTAGCCGAAACCCTTGCCGAGCCCGAGTTGCACTCCGACCGGCTGCAGCTTCTCGTACAGCGTCGCACCAATAGGCGCGCCGATGATCGCTCCTAGCCCCTGCGCCGTCATCACGGCACCGAGGTTCGCGCCGCGCTTCTTGGGGTCGATGTCGCTGACGCTCGCCATCCAGGCCGGAATAGCGAGCAGGAAACCAAGCCCCACTGGCATGCCGGCGACCGCCAGCACCCACGCCTGCCGCATAAACGGCAGGATCGCCCCGGAGGCGATGATCATCAGCCCGATCGAACATGCGCCGATGCCGAAGTGAACCGCCTTGATCCGACCCATTCGGTCGCCGAACTTCGACATCGGCACACTCAACCCCGCCATCAGCGCGGCGGCGGGAAGCACGAGTGAGCCGAAGCCGGATTCGCTCATGTGAAGCGCATCTTGGGCGAAAATCTTGATGACCGCCATCGGGAAGCCAATGCCGCAATAGATGATCACCGCGAGCAGCAGAAAAGTCGGGATCTGCCGGACGCTCTGGATGAAGTCGCCCAGTTTGAATTCGCCGTGCGACTCAGCTTCGGTGTGCGTAACCTTTGGCACCGAGGGCAGCAGGAAGTAGACCGAGAGCGATACGCCGGCGAAGAGGACGGCGGCCAGGATGAGGCCCGCCCACTTGACCCCGCTCAGGTCGTTCACCCAGCCGCCGATCGGCAGGGCGAGCGCGATGCCCAGCATGTAGCAGAGGTTAAGCAGCGACATCGCCTGCTGCCGCTGCTCATCCTCGACGACCGCTCCCATCTCCGAGAACGCCGCCGGCCACAGCATCGCCGCGCCGAGGCCGTCGAAGGCTCGAAGCACGAGAAACGCAAGCACCTCCCACCATCCGCCGCCGTGCGGGACGAGGAAGGTGAGGATCGACGTCACGACGCTGATTCCCGGGCCGATGAACATCAGCTTCTTCGGCCCGATCCGATCCGCAAGGTGCCCCATCGGGCTCTTGAAGATCGCCTCGCTCAGCAGGAAGGCAACGAGGACGAGGCCGATAAGGGACTCGCCGAAGCCGCGCCCGTTGGAGATCCAACTCGGAGTCGGCGCCGCCCGCAGGTAGACGGGCATCGTGGAGATGTTGAGAACGGCATAGCCGATCTCCGCGAGCAGGGCAACGATCAGCAAATGCCTCACCGCCGGCCGGCGGAAGCATGAGGCAGCTTTGGCAAGTTGTGGAGGCGTAGGGTCGGAGGTGATCATCCCCAATTCAGGTTGCACAGTTTACATAAGAATGTGGCTCCGGCTTCCAGCCGGAGAGTGAGCGCGAGCTTCTAGCTCGCTAAGCGGCACGATGCCGCCGACTCTCTTCGCCTGGAAGCCGAAGCCACACAACTTTATCGCTTAACGAACTGGAAGCCGCGACGCGCCTTCTTGTGGCCGTACTTCTTGCTTTCCTTCACGCGCGGATCGCGGGTGAGGAAGCCTCCGGCGCGGAGCTCTTTGCGCAGGGTTTCGTCGTACTCGAGCAAGGCCCGTGAGATGCCGAGCTTGACCGCGCCCGCCTGGCCGGTGATGCCACCGCCTTTGGTGAACGCCTTCACGTCGAAGCGGCCGTCCATGCCAATCTGCACGAGCGGACTCTTAACGAGGATCTCGAGGACGGGGCGGCCGAGGTATGCCTTAAGCTCGCGGCCATTGATGCTGATTTTGCCCTCACCGGGCTGAAGCCAAACGCGAGCGATGGCGCTCTTGCGTCGGCCGGTTCCATAAGTTTGATCTGCTGCCATTAGCTCTTCTTAACCTCCAGCGGCTGAGGATTCTGGGCCTCATGCGGGTGCTCCGACCCCTTGTACACTTTCAGCTTCTTGAAAAGCTGGTGGCCGAGCTTGGTCTTGGGCGTCATGCCCCAAATGGCCTTCTCGACGAGTTTGACGGGATCATCCTCGAGCATCTTGCCGCGAGAGATGTTCTTTAGGCCTCCTGGCCATCCGGTGTGCCAGTAAATCAGCTCATCCTTCTTGTTGCCGGTGAGCACGACCTGTTCGGCGTTGATGATGACGACGAAATCGCCACAGTCGCAGTTGTACTGGAAGTTTGGCTTGTGCTTGCCGCGCAGAACCTGCGCGACCTGGGAAGCGAGGCGGCCAACGGGAATCCCCGCCGCATCGACCACGTGCCACTTCTGGTCGATCTGCCCTTCCTTATTGGTATAGGTTCTATTCATTTCGTTTCTTCCTGCGCGAGCGACTTTGGACTTTGGACTTTAGATTTTGGAGTAGCCGTACTCCAAATTCCAAATTCAAAATTCCAAACTCGCTGCAGCCGAGGGTGTCGTTCCCTCGCTTCCGGCTTCCCGCATTCGGGATAAGCCTAAGTTGTGAAGCGGATTATTATGGCATATCAAGCCAAGCCGGACTCATCACCTCAAGTGCTTCGGCTTTCGTTCGCACCTGAACGTAGCCCGAGCCGGACTTGCGCGCAGGGAAGGAGGGCAACTGGCCCTTAAACTTGGCGTTGAATTTCGTCGCCTGTTCCATCCACTGGCCACCGTAGCTACCGGGAGAGTCGTGGAGGATCGGAATGTCGTTCACCACCGCCAGCTTGTAGCCGGCGAGGTGCGCCCTGAAGGTCGTGTCGACGTCGTAGAGGTGCCAAGCGTCGAAGGTCGCCTCATCCCAGCCAATAGCATCGATGACCGGCCGCCGAAAGGCAAGGAACAGGCCGTCGAGCGCCTGAATCCCCGGCGTAACGAGACCGGTGACTCCGCTGATCATGACGTGATAGCCGCCCTTGTTAGGAAGTGGATGAGCCACATGGCCAAAGATATGCGGCGGCCCCGCCGAGATCCAGCTCGGCCCGATCAATAGGTCCGTGCCGGCTACGCCGAAGGCGTCGAATGTTTGAGCATGCTTCTCGATCCTCCGGGGCACGTCTGCGCCCAGGAACTCGATATCGTCGTGACAGAATACGATCACGTCCCCTTTCGGTTCCATCAGTCCGCGGTTGTAACCGCTTGTCAGGGACTGGGCGTCGCGGATGAGAATTAGCTCGTAGTCGGCACCCTCGAATACGTGCTCGATATGGCTCTGAAATAGCTCTGCGCGGGCCGGGTCCGCGCTACAGGTGACGATCGAAATCACAAGCTAAGCTTAGCCCTCGTCGCCGTTGCGCCGGTTATCGCGGAGAGGATTGCCATAACGAACGCGCATGAGGCAGAGGCCCTTCGCAGGGAGCACCACGGGCAGCTGCATGGTTTCGCGCTTCTTGGTCAAGAGGTCGGCGACGTCCTTAACCGTGCGGCGCCCGCTTCCAACCTCGACGAGAACGCCTGACATTCGCCGCATCATGCCTCTTAGAAAGGCGGTCCCGACGATGTCGATCCAAATCTCCGAATTTCGCCGCCCGATCTGGACGCTCCTGAGCTTGCGCGTCGTGTTCTCGATCATGGGATCCAGTTCCTCGGTGTATGCCCGAAAATCGTGCCGTCCTACGAGAAGCTGCCCGGCAACCTGCATCAAACCGAGATCGAGCGTGCGTCCGTGGTCATGGACGTACCGGGCGGTCAGCGGATTGCGAGGGGCTTCGCTGATGCGGTAGCGGTACCAGCGATCCTCCCCGCAAAACCGGCTGTGAAAGGCTTCCATGACCTTTGTCGATCTGACGACGGCGAGATCGTCGGGGAGGAGGCGGTTGAGGATGAGCGGCCATTTGGCCGGCTCGATCGCGACGTTAGAATCGAAGTGGCAAACCTGGCCTCGCGCGTGGGCGCCGCTGTCTGTGCGGCTCGCGGCGACAAGTTCGACCGCCTGTCCGCAGGCTTCCAGGATGGCGTCGCTGAGAACTCCCTGCACGGTCCGCCGCCGCGCCTGAAGTGCCCAGCCGCAAAAGTCGGTGCCGTCATAGGCAACGGTTAGCTTGATTCTCATAAGACAAGGTGAGAGGTTAGAGAGAAGAGAGGAGAGAGAAGCAAAAAAGGCCAGAGCTGAACAGCTCTAGCCTTTAACCTCTAGCCTTCTGATCAGTCGACTAATTCGAGTACGGCCTGCGGAGCGGCGTCGCCCCGGCGAGGTCCGATCTTGGTCAGCCTGGTGTAGCCGCCGTTGCGATCCTTAAATCGCGGGCCGATGTTGTCGAAGAGATGCTTGACTAGGTCCTCGCCGTTCAGCAGGCTTTGCGAGATCAGATACTGCGTCTTCTCAAGATCGGTCTTGCCGAGGAGCGCCTTCTTCGGGCGCGGGCTGGAACTGGAGTGGCCGACGAGCACCTTGCGCGCTTCGCGGCGGGCGGTGAGTGTGTCTTGCCTGGAAAGGGTAATCAGCTTCTCGACCAGGCGCTGCAATTCCTTGGCGCGGCCAAAGGTCGTGCGCACGTAGCCATGCCGCACGAACTGGCGCTGCAGGTTCGTCAGCAGTGCGCGACGCTGGTCGCTCGGCAGTCCTAGCTTTCTTCGATCTACAAGATGTCTCATTGCTTTACGTGGGATGGGCTTCCAGCCCATCGTCTCCTAGAAATCGTCGTCGTCATCATCGAAGGCGTCGAGGGCCCGGTATCCACCCTTCGGCGGCTTGAGCTCGAGGCCATGCTCGACCAGCTTGTCTCGGACTTCTAGCAGCGACTTCTTGCCGAAGCCGCGGATGCTGGTGAGGTCGCTTTCCGTCGCCAGCGCGAGCGCCCGCAGTGTGAGCAGGCCGGCCCGGCGAAGGCAGTTGAATGTGCGCTGGCTGAAGTCGAGTTCCTCGATCCGCAGATCGGGAATGTTCGCCAACTCCGGCATCGTGTCCTCTTCCTCGAGCGTGTCGCCCTCAAATCCGGCGGCGCCGAGGTCGAAGAACATGCGGAAATACTTGTCGAGAATATGAGCCGACTGCGAAAGCGCGTCGTTCGGCTTCACCGCGCCGTTGGTCCAGACATCGAGCACCAGTCGCTCGTAGTCGGTGCGCATGCCCACGCGGGTCGGCTCGACGGTGTAATTCACCTTCTTAACCGGCGTGTACTGGCTGCCCGCGGGGATGACGCCGATGATGCCCTTGTAGCGCTCCTGCTTCTCGGGGAGGACGTATCCGATTCCCCAGCCGACATACAGTTCCACGTTCAGCGAGGCCTTGCTGTCGGAGATCGTGGCGATGTACACCTCGGGGTTGACAATCGTGATGCCCTCGGGGCAAACGATGTCGGCGCCGGTCACGCGGCCAGGCCCGGTGACGTCGAGGCGCAGCACCTGATCTTCCTGAGGAAGGCCATTCTCGGTATCGATGTCGATCGCGAGGTCCTTCAGGTTTAGGAGCAGCTCGGTGGTGTCTTCCTTCACGCCCGGGATCGGGGCGAACTCATGGAAGACCTTGTCGATGCGCACAGCCGCGACGGCCGCGCCCTGGATCGAGCTGAGCAGAACACGGCGAAGGGCGTTGCCGATCGTCTGTCCGTAACCGCGCTCCAGCGGCTCGAGGACGAACTTGCCGTATTCGGTGTTGATGTCGAGAGTTGAAATATGGGGCATGTTAACTTTGGAATTCTGAATTTGGAATTTGGAATTTGGATCAGCGCCGTCGCTTTTCCAAATTCCAAATTCCAAACTCCAAATTGGTTAGACTCGGCGCCTCTTCGGCGGGCGGCAGCCGTTGTGGGGGACTGGGGTTACGTCGATAATGCTGGTCACTTCGAGGCCAGAAGCCTGCAGGGAGCGGATGGCGGTCTCGCGGCCGGAGCCGGGACCTCGGACGAGGACCTCGACGCGGCGAAGGCCATGCTCTTGAGCGAGGCGCGAGGCCTTGTCGGCAGCCACCTGGGCGGCAAATGGCGTGCCCTTGCGACTTCCCTTGAAGTTCACGTTCCCCGAGCTCCCCCAGCTAAGCGTGTTGCCCTGCGGGTCGGTGATCGTGATGATCGTGTTGTTGAACGACGCATGGATGTGCGCCACGCCAACGGGCACGTTCTTCTTCTCTTTCTGCTTGCCCTTCGATACTTGCTTTCTTGCCATGGTTAGGGTTTGGGTTGAAGGTCGAGGCTTAACCCTCAACCGTTAATGCTTACTTCTTAGCCTTCTTCTTGCCGGCGACCGTCTTCGCCTTGCCCTTGCGGGTTCGAGCGTTGTGGCGGGTGTTTTGGCCGCGTGTCGGCAGTCCGCGGCGGTGTCGCAGTCCCCGGTACGAGCCAATCTCGATCAGCCGGCGGATGTTGCCCTGCACTTCACGGCGAAGATCGCCTTCGATCTGGTAATCACGGTCGAGAACTTCGCGCAGGTGTCCGACCTCGGTCTCGTTAAGGTCGCTCACCTTCTTACGAGGGTCAACGCCGGCCTTCTCGCACAGTTGTAGGACATTGTGCTTGCCGATGCCATAGATCAGCGGGAGCGCATACTGCGCCGTCTTATCCCGCGGAAGGTCGATACCTGCTATACGTGCCATAAATCTTCGTGTTTGTCGGTCGGTTACTCAATGGTCAATAGTTAATGGTCAATGGCCTCAGCCCTGGCGCTGCTTATGCTTAGGGTTGATGCATATCACACGCACGACACCTTCGCGCTTGATGACCTTGCACTTGTCGCAAATCTTCTTGACACTGGCCCTTACTTTCATTTCGAAACCGTCCGGTTCGCCTGACGCACGCACAAGCGGCGCGAGGGAACGCAAGGAGTGATTATACCTATCTCGGCTCGGCTTTGCTACCTTCTGAGCCGCTGCTTCGTCTGTTTCTGCTCGTCATACCGAGCGACCCCTAACGGCATAGCTGCTTCGCGGGCGGCTTTGCCGCAAATCAACGCGCGGATGCTACGCGCACTCCCAAAGTTAAGGCGCGGACTTGCGGATGGCCTCTTCCACGTCGCGGTACATAGTCTGCCGCCACGGCTCTTCCGCTGTCGGGTTGAACTTGCGGTACCCCACGTGCTTCACCCGCAGAGCGATCCGGTCGGCCACGCGGTCGCGCGCGATGCTCGCGCTGTAGGGGTATTCCTCGTCCTCGGAGCGGGCCACTTCCGCTTCGGGAAAGGTTCGCTCGATGTCGCCGGAGCACTTGCCCCTCACCTCGAGCAACCGCTCATCGTGCGAGTGGGAAACAATGCTGAGAAAGGCGTTATCGGTAAAAACGTACATCGGATTCGTTTACCCTGCCAACGCCTATTTTCTACGAGGCGAAGGAGTGCTGAGTTAGATGGATGAGTCTGGACCGGTGTCGATCACCGATACCGGTAAACGATGCGGCCCATCGTCAGATCATAAGGCGAAAGCTCGACGCGGACGCGGTCGCCGGGGAGGATTCGGATGTAGTTCATGCGCATCTTTCCGCTGACGTGGGCAAGAATCGCCATTTCTCCCTCGTCCAGCTTCACGCGGAAGCGCGCGTTGGGGAGGTTTTCCAGAACCACGCCCTCGAGCTCGATGCCTTTTTCTTTATCGTCCTGCGGCTTATACTGCGGTCGCCTTCTACCCATAGATCTCCAATGCCGATGTGGCTTACCTTCATTATGGCGTGAGCCGCTGGGGAGTCTTTCAACGCAAAGACACGGAGACGCAGAGGAGTTTCATAAAGCAGTCCGCGCCTCTGCGCCTCCGCATTGATCACCCCTACTCGGCTGTAAGTATTTCAGGCCCATGCTTCGTGATCGCCACCGTGTGCTCAAAATGGGCCGATAGCTTCCTGTCGCGCGTGCGGACCGTCCACTTGTCGTCGAGAAAATCCACTTGCCAGCCGCCCTGGTTGATCATCGGCTCGATGCAGATCGTGAGGCCCTCCCGAATCAGTTCGCCTTTGCCCGGCTTGCCGAACATGGGAACGCTCGAGGGGTCCTCGTGCAGCCGGCGGCCGATGCCGTGGCCGACGAGATCACGCACGACTGAGTAGCCGTTCGATTCCACGTACCGCTGCACCGCCGAGGAAATATCGCCGATCCGGTTGCCGATCTTGGCCTTTGAAATGCCCTGCATGAGGCTTTCGCGGGTGATGTTCATCAGCCGCTGGGCATCCGTGCTGATGGCGCCGACGCCGTAGGTCCAAGCGCCATCCGCATGCCAACCATCCTTCACCACCCCGAAATCGAGGCTGATGATATCGCCTTCTTTGAGCGGGTCGTCGTTGGGGATGCCGTGGACGACGACGTCGTTCACCGAGATGCAGGTCGCGGCGGGGTAGCCGCGATATTCGAGAAAGCTTGGCGCGCCGCCTTCTTCCTCGATTAGCCGATTGGCCTTTGCATCGAGATCGCGCGGCGTAACCCCCGGCGCGATTGCTTCGCTGACAAGCCTGAGCGTCCGAGCCACAACCCGCCCCGACTCGCGCATCTTATCGATCTCGGCTTTGCTCTTGTAGTGAACCATCTTGATTGGGGATTGGGGATTGGGGATTGGGGATTGTCGATTGGCGATCTTGGATTGGGGATTGCGAAGGACTTCCACAATCCACAATCTTCAATCCACCATCAACTATCCTTTGACGATTGCCGTGTAGACATCTTCCGCCTCAAGGCTTCCGTCGACCTGCTGCAGTAGCCCCTTTTCCCGGTAAAAGTCGATCACTGGTGCCGTTTGCTCCCGAAACACGCGCAGGCGCTCCAGGATCGTTGCCGGCTTGTCGTCGGTGCGGATGAATAGCGGACCGTTGCACTTATCGCAGAGCCCTTCGCGCTTGGGCGGCTTGTTCTTGGCGTGGTAGATTTCGCCGCACTTCGTGCATCCCATGCGACCGCCAAGACGGCTGATCACCAAGGAGTCCGGCGCGTCGATCGAGACGACTTTATCGAGCTTCTCGCCCATTTCCTCGAGCATCACTTCGAGCGCGTCGGCCTGCCGGATGGTGCGAGGAAAGCCATCGAGAATGAAACCGCTTTTGCGCACTTCATCGGTCCGAATGCGCTTGGCCATCATCTGGATCGTGATGCCGTTCGGCACCAAGTCGCCTCGCTTGATATAGCTTTCGGCAAGCTCGCCCAGATCGGTGCGTGCCTCGATCTCGGCGCGGAAGATCGTGCCGGAAGAGAGGGGGCGAAGCCCAAGACGCTCTTCGAGCATCGCGGCCTGCGTTCCCTTGCCCACGCCAGGAGGGCCGATGAGGATGAGGTGGCAACCCTGCGCGCAGCCGCTCAAAATCTCTGACCCCGCAACTTACGTCCCATACTGCTTCATAAGCAGGTTGGCCTCGATTTGTCGCAGCGTTTCAAGCGCGACGCTCACCACGATGAGCAGCGACGTGCCGCCGAGCACGCTGACATATCGGAACGGGATGCCGACGATGCCTGGCGCGAGATACTGGACGAGGGCGATCATCGCGAGGAAGAATGCGCCGACCACGGTGATTCGCGAAATGACGCCGTCGAGAAAGTCCTTTGTTTGCTTCCCAGGCCGGACGCCAGGAATGAACGAGCCGCCGCGCTTCAAGTTGTTGCTGATGTCCTCGACGTTGTATTGAATGGCCGTGTAGAAGTACGTGAAGAAGAAGATCAGCATCGTATAGAACAGCGCGCCGCCAGGATTGAAGGGCACGCGAAGCGAACCCCAGAATTGCGGCTGCAGCGGGCTGATCCACCCCTGAATGTTCTCCAGCGCTTGAGCGAAGCCAGGTGCCGACGATCGGAACATCGTGCTGATTTGCGAGGGAATCCAGAGAAGGGAAGACGCAAAGATAATCGGTATGACGCCGACCATGTTGACGGAAAGCGGCAGATAGCTTGTTTGCCCTCCCATCATCTTGGTCCCCACCATCCGGCGCATATGCTGGATCGGAATGCGGCGCTGAGCTACCGTGAAGTAGATGATCACCCAGGTGGTCGCAAGGAGAATGAGGATCATAAGCGCGACGCGCCACCAATCGACCTGGCCGTCGGCCACGCCTTGCGCCATGAGTCCAAACTGATTCGGCATCGAAAGGATAATGCCGGCGAAGATCATGAGCGAGACGCCGTTGCCGATGCCCTTCTCGCTGATCTGCTCGCCGATCCAAAGCGTGAACATCGCGCCGCCCGTCCAGCAGGCAAGTACGGTAAACGTGGCCAGCGGTGTGTGCGCCTCCGGCCCCAAGGCGCGGCCAATGATATTGAAGATGCCAATGCCCTGAAACACGCACAGGAACAGCGTGAGAATTCGGGTTCGCCGATTCTGCTGTTTGCGCGCGTACTCGCCGCCTTCCTGCAGCTCCTTCTTCCACTGCGGGAATGCGGTGGTGAGGATTTGCATGATGATGGACGACGTAATGTATGGGCCGAGGCCCAGCGCGAAGATCGACACGCGCCGCAGCGCGTTGCCTCCGAAGATATTGTAAAGCTCGAGGGCGGTGTTGCCCTTGAGCAGGTTCTCAATGCTCGACGACGCAACCCCCGGAATGGGTACCGGAATGTGTATGCCGATCACGAACACCGTGAACATGTAAAGCACAAACAGCAAGCGGGCCCGTAATTCCGGGTCCGCCCATGCCTTTCTAAAGGTATCGATAAGGCCGAGGCTCAGCGACTTGTCGCCTCGTCCACCGCCCGGTCCAACTGGGCCGCCGCCAAACATGGTGGGTTGAGCAGTCTCGCTTAAAGCGTGACCGCTTGGCCTCCCTTGCTGGCAATCGCCTCTGCTGCGCTCTTGCTGAACTTATGCGCGTGAACGGTGAGCTTCTTATCGAGCTTGCCAAAACCGAGGATCTTGACGCCGTCCTTGTTGCCGGGGATGATGCCGGACTTCACCAGCGTCTCCACGGTGACCTCATCGCCGTCCTTAAACAGCTTGCTGAGGTCGTCAAGGTTGACGATGTCGAATTCCTTGTGGTTGATATTCTTGAACCCCTTCTTGACGGGCAGGCGGCGCTGGATCGGCGACTGGCCACCCTCGAAGTTCGGGTGGATTTGTCGGCGAGCCTTCTGGCCCTTGGTTCCGCGGGTTGCCGTCTTGCCCATGCCGCTGCCGATGCCGCGACCGACGCGGCGCTTCGGGAACGAACTGCCAGGGCTCGGCTGAAAGTTATGGAGACCCATTACGCTTTCCCCTTAGTCTTTTTCACGGGTTTCGCAGCGGGCTTGGCCTTCGCCGGCGGCTTGGGCTTCTTTCCTGCCTTGGGCTTAGCAGCGGCCTTCGGCACCGGAGCTTCTACCTTCTTCTCGACTGGCTTCTCAGCGGCTTTTTTGGCCGGAGCTTCCGCCCTAGGAGCGTCGTTGTCCTTAGCCTTGGCTTCGCCCTTGCTCGGGCTCGAAGCTTTGCCCTTCGAGACCTCGCCCTCGACGACCTCGAAGGTCACCATGTGCTGGACGTGGTGGATCATGCCGCGCACGCTCGGATTGTCCGGTTGTTCGACGGTCTGATTCACCTTGCGAAGACCCAGGGCCACCACCGTGCGGCGGTTGCGCCAATTGTTGCCAATTGGGCTTTTGACTAGCTTAATACGCAGCATCGGCTTCCTCCTTGCGTGCTTTCTTCAGCCACGGAACGAGCTCATGGACGTCCATTCCGCGCGCCTCGGCAAGCTTCTCGGGCTCGCTCAGGCTCTTGAACGCCTCGATCGTCGCGTACGCCATGTTGATGGCGTTGCGCGATCCGAGGCTTTTAGCGATTACATCGTGGATGCCGCAGGCTTCCAGGCAGGCGCGAACCGCGCCGCCCGCCTTAACGCCGGTGCCCTGCGCGGCTGGCTTCAGAATGATCTGAGCCGTGCCGGACTTGGCCACGATGGCGTGCGGGATCGTGGTGCCGATCATCGGCACCAAAAACATGTTCTTTCGGGCAGCTTCTTCGGCCTTGCGAATGGCATCCGGGATGCCGCGCGCCTTGCCGAGGCCGACCCCGACCTGACCCTTGTTGTCGCCGACTACAACCAGGATCGACCAGGAAGCCGTCTTGCCACCCTTGTGGGTCTTGAACACCTTGTTCGTGCGCACGACGCGGACGTCGAGCTGCGGTCCCTCGGTGTTGCGGCTCTCGCGCTTGCCGCTCAGGCGATTCATCATTCTCATCGCTTAAAACTCCAACCCGCCGTCGCGAGCGCCCTGAGCCAGGGCGGCCACTCGGCCGTGGTATCGGAAGCCGCCGCGATCGAAGACGACGGCAGAAATTCCTTTCTCCCTCGCCCGCTCCGCGAGCTTCGTACCGACGGTTTTCGCGCCGCCGGCGTTGCCCTTCGTGTCGAGGGTCTTCTCCACGCTGCTTGCGGCAACGAGAGTGGTGCCCGTCGTATCGTCGATAAGCTGTGCGGAGATATGCTTCAGGCTGCGATACACAGCAAGCCGCGGCCGTTCCGGAGTACCGGAGACCTTCTTGCGCAGGCGATCGTGCCGCGCAACCCTGAGCTCTCCTCGTGTCTTAGTTGGCACTGTTCAATAGCTCCTTTATTTCTTCGCGGCCGCTCGCTTACCGGCCTTAAGCTTGATAATCTCGCCTCGGTAGCGAATGCCCTTGCCCTTGTATGGCTCTGGCTTGCGCACCTTGCGCACGTCTGCCGCCACCTGGCCCACCGACTGCTTGTCGATGCCGACCACGGTTACGGTCTGCGCGCGAGTCTTCTCATCCGCCTTGACTTCGAAGGCGATGCCCTCCGGAGCCTCGACGCGGATCGGGTGCGAGTAGCCCATGTTCAGCAGGAGGTTCCTGCCTTCGAGTTGCACCCGGTAGCCGACACCGATGATCTCGAGCGTCTTGGCATGGCCTTTCGTGACGCCTTCGACCATATTGTTGATGAGCGTGCGGGCGAGGCCATGCTGGCTTCGTGCCTCACGCAGATTGTTCGGGCGGTCAAGGGTGAGGTTGCCGTCTTCCTGCGCAACCGTAAGCAACCGGCTGATCGGCTGAGTCAGTTCGCCTTTGGGGCCCTTCACGGTGACCACGTTCGTCCGCTCGTCGACGCTAATCGTGACGCCGGCGGGAACGGCGATTGCCTGTCGTCCAACTCGAGACATCTTAGTACACCTCGCAGATGACTTCGCCGCCGACTTTGAGCTTGCGCGCTTCGCGGTCGGTCATCAGGCCGGTGCTCGTGGAGATGATCCGGGTGGCAAGTCCGCTGCGCACGGGTTTGAGCTCGGCAGAGCCCTTGTAAATGCGCAGACCAGGCTTGCTTACGCGAGCGATGTGGTTGATGAGGGGCTTGCGCTTGCTGTCGTAGCGCATGTGCACCTTGATCGTGGGGAATTTGGTCTCGGTCGTGATCTCGTGGCCCTTGATGTAACCCTCGGCCTCGAGGATCTTCACGATCTCGACTTTGATTTTGCTGTGCGGAATATCGACGGTCACCAGGTGCGCTCGCGCGCCATTCCTGATACGCGTCAGAAGGTCCGCGATGGGATCGCTATGCATGATTCATGAACCTCCTGAGCTTTTACCAGCTCGACTTCTTCACACCGGGCAGTTCGCCGCGATGGGCCTTCTCTCGAAGGCAGATTCGGCAGATGCCGAAGAAACGGAAATAGCCGTGGCGTCGCCCGCAAAGGCTGCAGCGGTTGTAGCCGCGCACGCCGAACTTCGGCTTCTCCTTCTGTTTATTAATAAGACATTGTTTTGCCATAGATCTCCCGCCGTTATCGAGCCGGTTCGCGTCGCCTTGGCATATTGCGCGGCGTGCCTGGCCCGTGGCTTGATTGTGTTTGATCCCCGCTGGGACCAAGGGGAGATAATACCCGACTCCGAGCTCAGCTGCTTTGGGTCTTGGAACCGCTCACGATCGGTGGTTGTAGGTGTTCACATGAACATGCTTTTCGAGGGCCTGGTTTGTTGGCTCCTCGAGTGGGCAATATCTGCCGCGTGCTGGTGGGACTTTTCGAGACCTCCTCGCGAAGCGCCTCGCAGCCAACGCCGAGTGATCTTGCCCCGCTACGACAGGGGGTGAGCGTCTCTAGTTTTTTCCTCTCTCGTCTTTTGCATTTTCCCAGAGGGTCTTGGATCAGCAGAAGCGCCACCCATGAGCTTTTCGCCTTGCACGCCGATAATCGTGCTTGGGGACCGCCCCAGGATTCGCAGATTTGGCACAACGAACGATTGCTCGGGATCACCAAGACGGCTCTTCAAACGTCGCCTCGCCGCTACAGCTTGTCATCATGCTGTACGATGGCGCGCTTCGCTTTATGGTAGCGAGCAAACATTCTGCATCGTCGGGCGATCTGGAAGGGCGGGCCAAGAACCTCCAGAGAGCCCAAGAAATTGTCACCGAGTTGATGTCCTGCCTCGATTTGCAGCGAGGTTCGGACATTGCAGTGAACCTGATGGCGCTCTATACCTATGTTCTGGAGCAGCTCACTGAGGCCAACTCAAAGAGTTCGTCCGAAGCGGTGGACCGAGCGATCCAAGTGATGGGCGAACTGCGAGATAGCTGGGCTGAGATCGAAAATCAGCTCCGATCCAGTAATCAGATTAGCGATCTCGCCGCCTAGTTCGGCGTGTTCACCTGTCGACACAAAGCACAAGACCCCGCCTAATCAGGCGGGGCCACTCGTGCGTCCAGTTGCTCGCCTTATTTGGCGAGCAGTTGGAGCAGGTCGACGTCGTAGGTAAAGGGCGCCGGCATCAGGTTCTGAGGCGGCTTCTTCGAGATTTGAGCTCGAATCACTGCCTTCAACTGACCGGTGCCTCCGTTGACGTACTTGGTGAGGGTCGTCGGCAGGATGGTGTACTGCTGGGCCGCCGATCCTGTCGCGCTCAGCGACATTGCGCCGACGTTTTCGTACAGACCGGTATTCCAGTTGAACAGCCAAATCAGATTGGTGCCACCCGAGACGCCGGAGGCGGCGCGGAGGTTAATCTTCAGCTGAGTCGTGCCCGACGGAACCGTGAACGAGGCCTCGACGGCGGCGAGCTGGCCGAACTGCGCATCCTGAATGGAGCTGACTTCATAGAACGTTCCGTCTTCAGTCGCGACGTTCGTCTCGTCGCCGCTGACATACGTTCCATCGGGCGTGCCGCTGCGGACATACACGCCGATCGAATCGGCCGGGACCGGTGTGCCGGTCACCCCGCTGCCCGTGACGGTCCAGCTAAAGAAGCCGGTCTTCCAGAATCCACCCGGGTCTCCGGTCATGCCGAGGCCCCAGAAGGTTCGATCGTCGTTGGGGTCGATTTCGACCGCGAAGTAGTCGCCCCAGCGGAAGAAGAAGTAACCCGAGCCGGTGCTCTTGTCGAGCAAGAGCGGTGGGCTCAAGGTGCCGAGAGGATCGGTCTTTATTCGCGAGGAAACAACCAGATCGGCAACGATCGCCGGGCCGGAGCGCGAATAGAGAACGGAGATATCTCCGTATTGATTCACATTCACGGCCGGCATGTGATACGACTCACTTGGTGTCGGCGAGATGAGCTGTCCGGACTGGGTCCGCGTCGGGGATCCCGTGTTCAACATCGGGTTCCAGGTCGTCATGTCGATGTCGTACCAGCCGACACCAGTGCGACCCGTCAGGCCGATGGTGTGCGCTGCGACGACGTGCCCATAGCGATAGTGCGCGTTGTACAGTCGCCCGTCGAGCGCGTCCATTGTGGCGTTCTTGCCGGAAACAGGGCCTTGCGGCAGCTTGTAGCCAGGAACCGCCACCGTGGTGGTTTTGAGGAGCGCGCCCGGAGAGCCCGGATTTAGCAAGGCGAATGCCTTCAGATCGAAGTGCGTCCCCGCAAGGTTTGCCGTGGTGCCAGTCGACAGTCCATATGCAGTTGTCACGCCGCGATCCGTGGTTCGTGCGAACTGAATGGTGCTCGCCGTCGGAACCGTAAACCTAGTGACCTGAGCTGGCAAGCCTGCGACGAGATCGGCTTTAGTGACCGAAAACACCTGGGTGCCGGCGAAGCCTCCGAAGAAGCCAAACATGTTGCCCGAGATGATGATGGCGTCCTTGGTGAAGCCTACCGTCGGGTAGTCCAGCCAAAAAGGATTGAATCCGACGAACATAACGTTGTCGATTCGATACTTGCGCCACACGCCGTTCGGGTTACTGTCCTGCGAGACGGCAACGAGCATGCCGGCCTCGTTTGTGTTGAAGTTAATCTCGATAATCGTGAGGAAGAAACGACGCGCAATCGGGTCGTACATAACCTTCGGATCGGAGATAACCGGCGCAGTTTGGATTCCCTTGAAGAAGCCGCCGTTCAGGCCATTAAGATCCATCGAGAACGTCATGACGCCTTTCTTCGAAAAGAAGCCGACGGTTGTGTTCACAGTGGCGACGACGAAACCCGGTCCAACCGCCATATCGCAGTCGGGAGGAGCATATCGGAAGTCGACTGGGCCGGCGAATTTCGCCCCCGGTATGCCGCGGGGCGTCGAGCCGATTCCACCTGGGCGAAGCGCATTCTGCACGGCTCCTGGGTCGTTCATTCGGACCAGCGGGTTCTCGTGCTCTTCCTGCGTCGAGAATGGCGCCGCGCCTTGAATCTGCGGCTGAACCTCGAGCGTAGAGAACTCGACCGGCTGCGAGGTCCGGAAGGACCCCGAGGGCTTAATTGTAGTCGTGGTGCCCGCGAATGCAGTGGCGGCAAACGCCAACGCCGCCAACACGCCCATCCGGCCCACGATCTTTGAAATTTCAAATGGACGAATCAAAAGAAAATGCCTCCGTTGTGACAAGGTGCCACTGGTATGTTTCATTGTACTAGACGCCAATCTTTTCCGGGATTAGTTCTTTGTGAGAAGAAAATCGCAATTTCGGTACGCTAGCCGTATGCTGCACCCCGATCAGCAGGAAGCGCTGTCCAAGTCGCGCGGGCGACTCGACGCTATTGGAGGTCATCTTTGACCTACCTCACCTGCACCAACAGATAACCGAGCTCGAACAGCTCTCTTCCCAACAAGATTTCTGGACCGACCCGAATCAGGCCAACAAGACGCTGCAGAAGCTCTCGCGCCTGAAAGGCATCGTCACGCCCTTTGCAATCCTCGACAAACAGGAGCGGGATGTGTCGGAGGTTTTCGAGATGCTGCGCGAGCAGCCGTCCCCCGATCTCGAGAAGGAAGCGGATCAGATGGCGCTCGCCTTTCTCAAAGAGCTTGACGCCTACGAATTGCGCACTCTGATGAGCGGCGAGCACGACGGGCGCAACGCGCTCGTCGAGATCAATGCCGGCGCGGGAGGCAGCGAGGCATGCGACTGGGCCTCAATCCTCTTCCGCATGTATTCCCGATGGGTGCAGCTTCGGGGCTACAAGATGGATATCCTCAGCGAGAACCCCGGCGATGTCACCGGCTACCGCACGATCAGCTTTCTTGTCAAAGCGGACAACGCCTATGGCTATCTCAAGGCGGAGAATGGCGTGCACCGGCTGGTGCGCATTTCGCCCTTTGACGCTGCCGCGCGCCGGCACACGTCGTTCGCCAGGGTCGAGGTGCTTCCGGAGATCGAGCCGAGCGAAGTGGAGATCGATCTCGCCGACGTCAAAGTCGAAACGTTAAGAGCCGGGGGCGCGGGAGGGCAGCACGTCAACAAGACGGAGTCCGCCGTCCGTCTGACCCACCTTCCCAGCGGCCTCGTCGTCACCTGCCAAAACGAGCGCAGCCAGCACGCCAATAAGGCAAGCGCCATGACCGTCCTCCTTGCCCGCCTCGGAGAGCTTGAGAAAGTTTCCGTGGATCAGCGCACGAAAATGCTCAGGGGCGATTCGGGTCCGGCCGAGTGGGGAAGGCAGATACGCAGCTACGTCATACAGCCCTACACCCTGGTGAAGGACCACCGGACGGGTTACGAGACCGGCAACGTGATCGGCGTCATGGACGGCGAGATCGACGGCTTCATCGAAGCCTTCCTCCGCCAGAAGCCCGCCGAGGACGCTTTCGTTGAATAGCTCCAGGCTGAACGCGCCAGGCCGTTACGGACGTTTAACGAGGTAGGTTGACTTATATGCTCTCGCTCGTCGTTGCCGCCGCCGTCGCTCAGATCGGCACCAAGGCTCCGGTAATGCCCATGGCCATCGCGCCCGAGGTGCAGGCTAATGTCTTGGCGATCGAAACGCTTGCTTATAAGAGGGACTTTGCAGGCGCGAAGTCGTTGGTGCGGATTCTTCCCAAGCGCCAGCTTGTCGTGAGCTGGGACGATTCGGCCGTCCCTTCGGCCCTGAAGGCGACGATGGCGAAAACTCGCGATGCCGCCTTCGGCGCGTGGACCAAGGGCGTCCACGATCTGCGCATGATGGTTGGCACCGCCAACGCGGACATCAAGATTGGATTCGGCGCGACCACGAAGTGGTCCTACGGCCACGCCGCCGGCGAGCCCCTCATCAGCGCCACCGTCGGTCTCCCCGACAAGGATTCGCTAGCCGCCGTCCACAACGACCTTGCAAAGATTTTCGGCCTCTCGCTTGGCATTGCCGAGATGCCGGTGACTACCTTCATCGTCGGCCCCAAGAATCCCGCTGCCTCCGCGCGGCTCCAAGCTCACCCGATGGAAGTCGGCCTCGCGAACTCAATCCTCGATGCGGCCGACGACCTTCGGATGCGCGTCAATGCGAATCGCGTGATCGAACCCGCCAGCGCCTCCCTGTCGACTACCGTTTCGGGCATCAAGGATGGTCCGCTGGTTCAAGGTCAGCCACTTAAATGGCCAATCTCAGTAACCAATCGGGGGACCGGCATCCTGCGATTTCGCGTCATTCCCGACTGCAGCTGCTTTGCCAGTCCGCAGCCGGAGAACGTCGTACCCGGCGCGACTAAGACCGTTCAGATCGGGATGGACACGAAGGAATACTTCGGCCAAGTGGCGAAGGAGCTCTATCTGGTTTCCAACGACGCCAAGCAGCCGGTGCGGATTATCCCGGTCGAAGTGCAACTGGTGGCCCGCTACCGGATACTTCCGGAGAAGGGCCAGGTCGTATCGAGCGACACCGCCTCAGGCACGTTTGAGACCTATCTGTTCACGCCGCCGGGACACCCGATCAGGATCCTCCGCTCCGACCCGATGGGACTGACCCCCCTGATCGACATCCAGCCATGGAAGGGGACGCTCGCCGATCCCGCCAACGGAGAGGGCCCGATGCCCCGCGAAGGCTATCGCATCCGCCTGACGCTCGATGAGATTCCGGAAGGGCAGCGGGTAGCCACCGGCCTCATCATGGCGACCGACGATCCAACCATTCCCGAAATTCGCTACCTCATGTTCTTCCAGCGCGGCATATTGGCGATGCCGGCGTCGGTGTTCTTCGGCGAAGTCGGCTCCAAGCCGGTCGAGGCGGTGGTTACACTCAGCCGTCCGGATCGCCCTTTCAAGATCACTTCGATCGAGACGCTCTCCAAACACATCACGATTACCCAGGACTCCACGAAGCCAACCGAATACAAGCTGAGAGTGCGCTTCGATGGCAAAGCCACGCCGGGCGACTACACGTCGACCATCGTCGTGAAGACGGACGACGTTAAGCAGCCAACGGTGGAAATCCGTGTGAACGCCAGCGTGCGATGAAGCTCCTCATTCTCGGTGGATTGGCTCTCGCCGGCGCGATCGTCGCGCTGCAGACGTCCCCGAAGCAAGTCGTTATCCTAAGCGGCGATACCGCCGGCTATCTTGCCCCCTGCGGCTGCACGTCTCCGATGATTGGCGGCATCAAGCGTCGCGTCTCGGCGATCCGGGCGCTGTCTCAAGGTGCGCATGCCACCATCCTCGACAATGGAGGCTCAATCAGGGGGCTCGGACGCCAAGACGAGATCAAGGCCGAGACGGTCGCGCAGATTTTGGGCGCCTCGGGAGCCACCGCGATAAATCTGGGTACGGAAGAAGCGCGCATCGGCCCGGGCTTGGTCTCACAGATATCCCGCCTTTCCGGTGGAAAACTCATCTCCGCGAGCCTCGATGGATACGAAGGTGTGAGCCCCTTTGTGGAAAACGGGCCGTTCCTCGTAGGCGGAGCGAGCCGAGATGATGTGGGAAAGCCCTTGGGTGCAGTTGGAGTCAGCGTCGATCAAGCCGTGGGCAAGTTGGTCGATGCAGCGAAGGAACACCGCCTCGTTCCCATCCTCATGCTCCGTGGCAACGGCACCGATGCAAAGGCCCTGGCCGCCCAGTTTCCCGACCTGCGACTGATCGAATATAGTTCGGCCGGGGACCCGCCGGCGGCCCCCGTCCGAGTCGGCAAAACGATCCTCGCGACTCCGGGCGAGCAGGGCAAACACATCATCCGCCTCACCTGGGACGGCCAGAGTTTCGGGGGCTATACCGTCGTTGCTCTGGGGCCGGAGGTCAGCGACGATCCCACCGCCTCGCGCTTCTACAACGCGTATCTCCGTCGGGTGACCGCCGAGCACCTCCTCGAACAGCTTCCGCGCAAAGGAACGGCCGCTTTCGCAGGTTCCTGGTCATGCGTGAACTGCCACACGAACGGCACCCGGATCTGGAAGCACTCGGGCCACCGAATCGCCTATCAAACCCTGGAGAGGGCAGGCCACGGCAAGGATCCCGACTGTGTGAGCTGTCACGTCGTCGGACTCGAAAGCACCGCGGGATTCCGGACCAAGGAGCAAACGCCTCAGCTCGCCGGCGTCGGCTGCGAGAGCTGCCACGGGCCGTCGCTTGATCATGCATGGTCCCCCCCGCGCTACCGCCTCGCGAAGGTGCATCCCCGCCAATGCGTGACCTGCCACAACCCGCAAAACAGCCCCAATTTCGACTTCCCGTCCTATTGGAAGAAGATCGCCCATAAATAGGCTTCGGCGGGAAAAGCTGTGGATATCTGTATTAACGTGCCTACGATCTTTGCGCGAAAAACCGCCAAATGCAGAACAGGTACTTCTGCTCGGAAACAGTGGCGCACAATCATTTCCAGTGCTCACAAGGCACGACATCAAGGGGGCTGCCGGTGCATTCGCGCCGGCGGTGTGTAAAGGGGAACTCGTGCAGTCGTTATCGTTAACCAGACCTTCCGCCGCCGCTCAACAACCGATTTTGTCGGGTGTCCTGTTCAAAGGATCGAGCCGCACGTTTGGATCGCTGGCCGTCCTGCCGTCGAATGTGGGTGCCGTCGAAGCCGCGCTGCACTTCGCGATGGGGCTTAACAATTTCACCGTTATCCTCGGCCCGAGCGGCTGGGGCAAGAGCCACATCCTCGACGGCGTCTACGAGAAACTGGCGGAGCGCAACAGGAATACGCCGACCGTCGTCTCCGCCACCGATTGGCTGGCCGCAACTGCGAACACCGATCCAACCCTTCCGCTCCTGCTCGACGACGTGCAGGAGATCGCCAGCCGGCCTCGCGCTCGGATTCAACTGCGTCTCGCCCTTGAGCGACGCGTTCGCTCCGGCCGGCCGACGATCATGACCTTTGCCGCCGCGAAGAAGTCGCGCAACCTCAGCGCGATCCTCCCCAGCGTCAAGGATTGGAGCATCGGCGTCATCTCTGAGCCCGCTCCGACCGAGCGCATGCTCGTCATCGCCGAGCTTGCACAAACACAGGGCCTCAGTCTTTCCACCGCGCTCACCAAGGTCATCGCCAACAAAATGCGAGGCAACGGGCGCACACTCGTCGGAGCGCTTAGGCGGCTCAGGCTGAATGGTCCGCTGTGGCTCGACGTCAACGGCACACTTAAGGCGTTCGGAGTCCTTGAGCCCTTCTTCGCCGATAGCGGCAGTTGGGACCTGCGCGGCCACATCCTCAGCGTCGCCAAGACCTTTCCCGCCCACGAGTTCGGGCTCACCCGTGAGGAGCTTGCCACCTACGCGATGCTTCGTCAGGCATGCCTGTGCGAACTCGACGTCGCCCGCATCATGCGGGTCGAGCCGGGCGAGGCGTATTTGAGCTGCACGCGGTTCGAAAAACGGTGCGCTGAATCGGAGAGTGCCGTGCTCGGAGTGCGCAATTTCGCCGAATCGGTCGTCGAAGGCCTCCTTTCGGACTAAAACCCGCATTTGTGTCGTGCAGATGCGGCACAAGACTTGATTACCCTTCCAGAGTAGTGGTTTTGCGCGTTGCGCTTTGGTTGGGCAAATAAATGCAGTCTCTCGACGCCTTGAATCTGATGCCGGTGTGGGTGAACCCCGAACATCTGGCGGCCACGGCGAAGATCATCCTCGCCGGCCACCGCATGAAGGTGCTCGGCGTCGTCGATAACCACGAACTCGTCGGCATCATCACCGCCGCGCGAACTGAAGCTGAGCCCGACAGCGCCCTGGTCGCCGACTTTATGGATGACAAAGGCGAAACCGTCGAGGCTTCCCAACCGCTTCGCAAAATCGCCGAATTGTTCTATGAGCAGGATCTCGACTTCCTCCCGGTCGTCGACCGTGAGCGCTTCCGAGGCATCGTCACGCCGAACATGCTACTCAAGGAGATGGCCCGTTCGTGGGACCCGCTCACCGAGCTTTCCTGGAGCGACAGCCTGCGCGAGTGGGGTGTAGACAACCTGAAAGAGGGCCGCGAGATCACGATTCTTTTTATCGACCTCGACGACTTCGGCAACTACAACAAGAAGTACGGCCACATCGTGGGAGACCGCGTGCTGCAGTCGGTCGCAAACCTGATCAAGCAGACCATCGATCCCAAGCGCGATCTGCTCGTGCGATATGCCGGCGATGAGTTCGCCATCGGCAGTCTGCGCGATCAGCCCGGCGCGATGGTCCTCGCCAAGCGGCTTGAGGACGGCATGGCTGAGCTTACGGTCGAGGGCAGCGACGAGCCGGTTAGCTTCTCGATCGGCGTGCAGGGCGGCAAGCGCACCCTGGAGCGCGAGAACGTCCACTACGCCGCCACCCTCGACAACCTGATCAACCTCGCCAGCCGGGACACCCAGCGCACCAAGGAAGCCCGCCGGATGAGCCCTTCCGCCCTCGTCGAACTTCCCAAGCCGCCTGCGCCGCCCGTGATTGAGGAGGAAGAAGAGGAGATCACGCCGGAGACCCAAGCCGACATCGCAGAAGCCGCGACGCCGGAGCCGGTCGAAGCCGTCCCCGCCAAGCCCGCCAAGAAAGCCAAACCCGAGCGAGCCGCACCGACGGCGATGCGAGTCACGGAAGTCGTGGCGGACGCCGCCGACGCCAACTCGGTCACTCAGGTCGGCATCGAGGTGAACGGACAGACCGTCACCGGAGTCTGCCCGCGCAAAGGCGGCAGCGTCGTCAAATCGGTCGCCCTCGCCACCGCCAACGCGATTGCGCAGGTCCGCCCCGACGTGAAGCTAGAGATTCGCGAGGTGAATCTCACCGAGAGCGAAACCGGCGTCCGGTTCATCAGCGTGATCGGCACCAGCGACATCGACGGAGAAAGCCACCCGATCGGCGGAGTCGGCACCGTCGGCCGCAACCTTTATCTCACGGTTGCCGAAGCAACTGTCCAAGCGTTCACCAACCTCGAAGCCATCCGCGACGGCCAATAACCGGAGCGCGGACATCAGTCCGCTACTCGTATCTGCCGATTTCAGCCGGCTGCGGGCCGGGGTGAAGGGCAGGCGGTCATCCCGAGCGTAGCCGAGGGATCTGACACTGACGCCGCTTGCTTGTAGACAGCGTGCCGAGTACAGGCAGATTCCTCGACTCGCCCTCCGGGTCGAGTAACTCGCTCGGAATGACAACGCGTGGGCGCCGGCTAAAGACCGGCGGCTACGGTGCGCCGGCTAAAGACCGGCGGCTACGGTCATGGCCCGGAAATGTGAGCTGCTGAAAGCTGTGAATCGGGAGCGGAATGAATTCCGCGATCCTGGGCGGGTGCTCGTCGTAATATTGGATATGCCCTCGTCCGAAGGCTCCGACTCCCTTGACCTCCTCCAGAAGACTCTCGAAGTCGCGCCCGCCGACAATGCGCGGCTGCAGAACTATCTTTCCGCGCTCAAGAGCGCGTTGGAGGGGGATGCGAAGGAGCGCGCCGAGGCCGAGAAGCTGATGGCGGAGTACGAGGACGCGTACACGAAGCTCACCCAGCCCGCGAATCGTTTGGGGGTGTTCTTGCAGTGGATTGAGGGGGAAGGGGAAAGAGGAAAGAGGAAAGAGGAAGCGGATTCGGGCAATCCAGCAATCGAGCAATCCAGCAATCGGACGGCCCTCATTGCCCTTGGTGACCAGGAATTTGTCAGCCTCGTTGACCCCAAAGCCAATCAGGAAGACCTGACCGCCGGAGCCCGCGTGAAGGTGAACGACGCCTACGCCGTCGTCGGCACCCTGCCTCCGGCGCGGAACGGCAGCATGATCAAGGTCGGGCTCGTGCTAGACGATGGCCGGTTGCGTGTCGGCAGCGATACGCCGGGCTCGGATGGCCGGATCGTGTCGCGATCTGAGGCCCTCAAAGAGACGAAAATCGGTGTCGGCGACGAAGTGAGACTCGACCCGAGCGGACGCGTCGCCCTCGAACACTTCCCCCGCCAGGAATCCCGCGACTACTTCCTCGAGCAGGTCCCCGACATCCCTTGGGAGAAGGTCGGCGGGCAGGATCAGGCGATCAAGCTCATCCGCGAGACCATCGAGCAACCGCTGCTCTATCCGGAAATCTTCGCGAAGTTCGACCAGAAGCCGATCAAGGGCATCCTGCTCTATGGCCCGCCCGGCTGCGGCAAGACGCTGATCGGCAAAGCTACCGCCCACAACCTCACGAAGGAATACAGCAAGCGCACAGGCAAAGACGTGAAGGAATACTTCATGGCGATCTCTGGCCCGAAAATCCTCAATATGTGGCTCGGCGAGACGGAGCGGATGGTGCGCGAGATCTTCAAGACGGCGCGGGAAAAGGCGAAGGAAGGCCGGTTGGTTTTCATCTTCATGGATGAGGCGGAGTCGGTGCTACGCACCCGCACGAGCGGGCGATATCTAAACATCAGCAACACCGTCGTGCCGCAGTTCTGCGCCGAGCTCGATGGCCTGCAGACCCTGGAGAACGTGGTGCTGATCCTCACCAGCAACCGGCCCGACTATATCGACCCCGCCGTGCTAAGGCCCGAGCGCATCGACCGCAAGGTGAAGGTCAATCGGCCGGACAAGATGGCGACCCGGCAAATCCTCGGCATCTACCTGCACGAAGGTATCCCGCTCGATCCGGAAATCCTCAAGAAGTACGGCGGCGAGATCGACTGCGCCCGCAGCGAGCTGATCGAAGCCACCACCGAGCATATTTGGAGCAAGCGCAAGGAGAACGAATTTCTCAAGGTCTACCTGCGCAACGGCTCCAGCGAGACGCTATATTTCAAGGACCTCGTCAGCGGCGCGCTCCTGAAATCGGTGGTCGACCGAGCCAAAGACGCGGCAATCAAGAGGGCTATCACTGCCGTGACGGATAGCGAGAATCCGAAATCCAAAATCCAAAATCCAAAATCTGAGGCGGGCGTCAGCCTTCAAGATTTACTCTCGGCGGCGGACCAGGAATACAAGGAGAACGAGATCTTCCCTAAGGGCGACACCCAGGAAGACTGGCTTCAACTCCTCGACTACCCGCCCGAAAACGTCGCATCGGTGAAGCCGATCGGCCGGAACCGCGGCGAAGAGTTCTCACGCAAGACGGTGATTTGATATGGAGCGCGGCGACTTGGCGCACTGTTGCTGTTGCGCAGTGCTCGCAGGTTCGCAACCGAAAAGCGGTGCCAGGTCGCCGCACTCCCAAGGAGAAGCCGAGGGGCAGCTTAGGAAGTTTTCATGAACTTTCGGCAACGCATGGTAAACACTTATGCGTTAGGAACTCCACCTTATGAAGTTTGCGCCCGTTTGCCTGCTCGCCCTGATCTGCGTCTTTGCTCAAGCCCAATATCCGGGCTCGCAGCCGGTACCGAAGAACCTGAAGAAGGGCTTCGACAACATCAAGATCGACGATGCGAAGAAGATTCTGACCTTCCTCGCCACCCAGTGCGATGGCCGGGGGACGGGCCAGCCGGGGTTTGCGAAAGCTGCCGACTTCGTCGCCGCTCAATTCAAGGCGATCGGCCTCAAACCAGTCGGGGACAACGGTAGCTACTTCCAGAACGTGCCGTTTTACAAGTACACCGTCGAACCCGGGCAGAGCTTCCTCGCAACCGAAGATGGCTCGGTCAAAGTTATCGGCGCGGGCAACATCGCCTTCGGCCGGCTCGGGGCGGATACAGATAAGACCTCAAACGTGGTCTTCGTGAAGGAAAGCGGTGCGGATGCGAAGCTGGATAACGCCGATGTGCTGGATGGCAAAATCGTCATCGTGGTCGGCCAAACCGCGAGCTCGGCGTTTCGCCGCCAACTGCGTAGCTCACTCGCGACGGCGGTCGTATACGTTGCCGATGTCGTGCCGACGAATGTTGGCTCGGTAAGCCGGACTCAGGGCCGGGGCTCTTCCAGCGCCTCATCGCTCACGATCTCGAAGAGCGCCGCTCAGCGCCTTGTTACCGCAGTCGGTCCGGACCCATCCGTCTTGATGCCGGCAATGGAGGGCAAGGCCGAGGCGATTCCCGGCACCGGCAAGCTGCACCTTGTCACCAAGGGGATCGAAACGACTTTCGGGGTGCCGAACGTTGTGGGCTACATTCCCGGCTCGGACCCTAAGCTTAAAGCTGAGCTGATTGGCATCGGGGGGCACCTCGACCATCTCGGCAAGACGGGAGAGGTGGTCTACCCCGGCGCGGACGACGATGGCTCGGGGTCAACGGCGGTCATCGAGATCGCAAAGGCGATTAAGGCGAGCGGGATCAAGCCCAAGCGCGGGATCCTTTTCATGACCTTTTGCGGCGAGGAAATGGGGCTGATCGGCTCGGGCTACTATTCCGACCATCCGATCTTTCCCCACGATAACATGGTCGCTGAGCTTCAGATGGACATGGTTGGCCGGGATTCTGACGGCGTTCAGAACGGCGATGCGAAACGGGTCGATGTGAAGGCGGACAATATCGATACCATTCGGCTCGTCGGGTCGAAGCGCATCTCGACCGACCTCGATAAGGCGGTTCAGGAGAACAACAAGTACATCAACTTCCGCTTCAAATGGGACGCCGAAGACGTGTATACGCGCAGTGATCATTACAATTTCGCCAAGCACGGCATCCCGATCGCCTTCCTCTTCGACGGGTTCCACCCGGACTATCACCAGCCTACGGATACGGTGGACAAGATCGACTGGGTCAAGCTGACGAACGCGGCGAAGCTGTACTACCTCGTCGGGCTGGACCTAGCGAACCGTGCGGATCGACCGAAGAAGGATGTACCCCAGACCGGCAACTAGGGCTCGGCAACTAGCTCCCGATCTTCCATCGATACGGGAGCTTTCTTGCCGTCGAGCAAGCACGTCACGCTCAGGTCGCCCATCACGTTGATCGTGGTGCGGCAGCGATCGAGGAACCAGTCGAGCGGCAGAAGCAGCGGGATGTACTCCACGGGCAGATGGACCGCCGAAAACACCGCGAGCATGGTTACCAGACCTGCTTCCGGGATGCCAGCCGCGCCGACCGAGGCGACGACGGACATCAGAACAACGAGTGCCTGCTGGGCTAGGTCCAGATGCATGCCGAGCGCTTGGGAGATGAACAGCGCTGCCATCGCCTCATAGAGCGCGGTCCCGTCGTGGTTGAATGTGCCGCCGACCATAACGCCGAGGCTGGCCGATTCTTCTTGCACCCCGATCTTCTCGCGGGCACAACCGAAGGTGATCGGCAGGGTCGCGGCGGAACTCGCCGTAGAGAACGCCATCGCGAATGCGTCGGTCCCGCCTCGCAGGAACTTCAAGGGTCTCACCCATGAGCCCAATCGCAAGCGAACTAAGTAGAAGATCGCCTGCAGCGAGAGAGCGAGAACGACGGCGAGCACAAACGCGGCCATGCCGGTTAGCTTCTCGATGCCCTGCGTTCCGACTGTCCGTGCTACAACGGCTAGAACCGCGAGGGGCACGATGTCGAAGATCCAGTGCAACAGGACCATGACCATGTCGTAGGCCGTATCGAGGAACCGCTCAATTGAGGCGTAGCCGTTGTCGCCGCGCTCTTTCTGCTTCGCTCTCACCTGCCTTAGGGCGAGGGCGAGGGCGATCGCGACAATGATCACCGATATGATGTCGTTCTTGACGAAGGGTGAGAACCAGTCCGCCGGAATCCGGCTGAGGAGGTCGGTGCCGATGTCGTATGCCTTCTTGTCGGGCGCCCCTCCGGGCGGGGAGAGCTTGATCCAGTCGCCGGGACGGACGACGTTTGCGACAAGCAGGCCAACCAGAATGGCGACGACGGTGTTGCTCATCAAGAGCCACAGCAGTCTCCCCGCCTTCCGTCCGGTCACGTTGGCGCGTAAGAGCGAGTGCATCAGCGCGATGAAGATCAGTGGCGTGGCGAGCAGCCGCAGCAACTGCAGGACCGTGTCCGACACCGGCTTCAAGGACTGCGCATCCTTGCCCATCGCCAGTCCGAGCACAACGCCAAGAGCGAGGCCGATGAGGATGCGGATGTAGAGAGGGGTGCGGCGATAAACGGCGAGAAGGGAACCCATGCTGCGACCATAGTAGCGGAACTCACTCCGCGTGGCAAGGGAACGTACAATAAACGTATGGCCTCCCACGACCTGAAGCAGCTGCTGGCTCCCGTTGACCGCAACCCCGGCATCCCGCTCGATCTCGATTGGGTCGAGTCGATCCGGGTGAACCGGAGTGCGGTGGAACGACGGACGGCAACGCTGCCCGCGCGGCGAACCGTGAAGAAGGCATGGCAGGCGGCGTGGCTGCTCAAGGCTGTTTCGTGCATGGACCTCACCACCCTGAGCGGCGACGACACGCCCGGGACGGTGGAGCGGCTATGCGGAAAGGCGAAGCGGCCTATGCGGGCCGACCTCGTCGAGTCGCTCGGAATCCAAGAGCTGGGACTTACGGTGGCGGCAGTGTGCGTGTACCATGCGATGGTTGCTACGGCAGTGGCGGCGCTGGAAGGGACCGACATCCCGGTCGCGGCGGTAGCCGCCGGTTTCCCCCACGGCCTATCCCCGATGCACGAGCGCCTGGCCGAGATCAAAGCGAGTGTGGCGGCGGGAGCGCGGGAGATCGACATTGTTATCACGCGAGCCCATGTGTTGAACTCTCAGTGGCACTCGCTCTATGACGAAGTCGCGGCCTTTCGGGAGGCTGCCGGCGAGGCGCATCTCAAGGCGATCCTTGCGACTGGGGAACTGGCTACCCTGACGAATGTGCAGAAAGCGAGCGCCGTCGCGATGATGGCGGGCGCGGACTTCATCAAGACCTCGACGGGAAAGGAAAGCGTCAACGCGACGCTGCCCTTCGGCCTCGTCATGGCGCGGGCCATTCGCGAGTATCTGGACCGGACCGGCTACAAGGTTGGATTCAAGCCGGCTGGCGGCATACGCACGGCAAAGCAGAGCTTGGACTGGCTGATCCTCATGAAGGAAGAGTTGGGGAACGATTGGCTGGAGCCGGAGCTTTTCCGGCTGGGCGCCAGCACGCTGCTTTCGGACATTGAGCGGCAGCTGGAGCACTTCGTGACAGGCCGCTACTCGGCGTTCAATCGCCACCCAATGGGCTAGCGACTGCGGGGCGGGCCACGAGCTGATCGAATGCTTCGGCGACGGCATCGACGCGAACCGTGTCCATTCGAAATCCAGACTCCCCATCAACCGCGCCGGCGAAGACTATCCGATAGGGACTGTCCGTCCACGGGTGCCACTCATAGGAGTCGGTGGGCACGTCGAAAAGGGCAACGATCGGCGTTTTCACCGCCGCCGCAAGATGCATCGGCCCGGTGTTATAGCCAATGTATGCCTCGGCGCCTTGGAGAACCCCGGCCAGTGTGAGAACGTGGGTGTCGCCGGCGAAATTGAATATCGGACAGCGCGACTCGCGCATCACCTCTTGAACGGCGAGCTCCATAGGATCGCGGGAGGTAACGACGACGCTGTAACCTCGACTCGTCATGTAATCGGCCATCGCGGCAAAGCGTTCCGAGGGCCATTTCCTGAAATCGGGCCGTGGTCCGGTGCTGGGATGAATGACCACGTAGGGCCCGTCGATTCTAGCCTTCCGAAGCAGGCGGCGGGCCTCAGCCTTAAAGGTTTCGGGCACGTAGACCTGCACGGGCGGGGCATCGTCGGTTGGGAAGCCTAACGGTTCGAGCATGCTGGTAAAGCGAAGCACCGCGTGGCGATCCTTCCGATAGGGGCCGATATCGGTGTAGAAAATGGTCCGGGGCCACGGCTTTATGAACCCGACGCGCTTCTTTGCCGCAATTATGGTTGTGCGCAGCCGGCTCCCGCCGGTGTTTTGGAAGTCGATAAGCAAATCGGGCTCTTCCTGGCGAAGGTCGAGCAGTTTCTGAATGTAGCTCGACACTTTTTCTTCCCGATCGGATGCCCCGACGACGCGATCGATCAGCGGTGATCCCTGATACAGTTGACTTGTCGAGGGCTTACCGACAAGGATTATTTGGGCGTCAGGATATTGTTCGCGAAGCAACGCGATCGCCGGAGTGGTGACGACGCAGTCTCCCAATGC
>JBBREM010000018.1:0-30923 GCA_038202925.1 Fimbriimonadales bacterium
TCTGGCCACAGTGTCCGCCATTTGCGCGGAAATGGGAAACTATGGCGTGGCGGTCGTGCTCTTGGCGGCAGATCGCGTCTTGCGCAGAGATATGGAACTCGGCACCGAGCCGCGGGCGGAAGGGATATGGAAGACCACCTATGCATCCGTCGAGCGCAACTTGACGAAGGTTGAGTTGACAAGCCGGACGGAAGAAGGCGAGAAGTTACAGGCAGAATCAGCCCTCAGAGCCGCCACAGACGCGTTGGAGATTCTCCGAAATGGGCGCAACTTGCAAGATCAATTCGCTTGACATTGTGCGCGAGTTCTTGTACTTTGGTTGTCATGCTGCGTTTGATTGTCTCATTTACAATATTGATGGCCCTGCTTTCTTTGATGGCCTTCGCCGGCCCGGCACCCGCAATCCGGAGAGCTGTGCCCAGCAAAATCTACACTGGCACGTACATACCGATAGTTGGAGTAGAGCCACCGTCTGGCTATAACTACTATTTCGCTCTACAGCCCATGGGCTTCACGAGGAGCAAGGATTGGGTAACTCTGACTGTGTATCTTCCACAACCGTTACCAGAAGACGAACCAACCCACGTTGGCCGAACGTTCAAATCAGATCATGTTCGAGCCTACATAGTGTGGTCAACCGAAGAAACGCTAGGCAATGCGCTTTACGAGGACACTGGCGACGTTGAAAATGCGATTTTGGCCCGTAAAACGCACAAGGGTCAACATCAATTTCACAGGGAGAAGCCAGAACTGCGAGCTTTGGGCGCGGTGCAGTACGCGGGAAAGACCGCCTACGGATACGTCATGAAGATAAAAGTCAATGATGTCGGCCCCGATTCGTATGTGATCACCGTTGCCGTGTCAGGGGAACTTGAATACACCTACACTGGAACTTTCGGTAGTCTCACGTATAGGTTGCCGAAAACGCATTTTTGGGGAGTGGATTTCGTGCAGCCTCAATAGGAAGAAGTGGTCCTGCTGATCGAAAGTGAAGCCAGCGGCGCTTGACTTATTCGGCAAGCTGATGTACTTTGTTGCGGTGCTGCGTTACCTGAAGCTGTTTCTTGCCCTCGCAACCTTGTTGGCCTGCGCCGTTTTATTGTCGGGTGCTAAGACTCATTTGAAGGCGAGACCCCTTGTGACCTCGTACATTCCCATAGTAGGGATTGATCCTCCCAGCCCCGGCTCCGGCGGCACCCCTGGCATGACTGAGTCGATGCAAGAGATGAGTCCGGCGACCCCGTTGCGAACCGTTACGCGTTTCGTCGAGCTGTCAGGGAGAATTGACCATGAAGGCGACCTGAAAAACAGGCACGCCCGGGCGGGCCTCTACGCATACGGAGACTTCAAGCCGCTTGGAAAAGAAAGCCCCGACACTGGAGACGGACCCGAAATTGGGCTTAGAGGGGCCGTTCTCTACAAGGACAAGATCAAACTTGTGCACATCACTCCGGATGCGACCCACCATGGAAACAACTGGTACCGCTTCACCTTCGAGATTCCGGAGAGTCTGTTCCAAACCAACACCCAATACGTGGTGGCGATAAGCATCCACGACGGTACCAAGAACATTAGCCTCTGGGCGTTTCAGCTATAAAGCAAGAGTGCCTCCCACTTTTGGGAGGCACTCTTCCTTATCCTAAATTAGCAGTCGTCAGACGCCGTAGCCGGGTTTCTTCAGCCAGGCTTTGGGAATCTGCTTCAGTCCGCAAGCCACTGCGTTGAATTCAGGGCTCTTGATGACTGAGGTGGCCACCTTCAGGCAAACCGTTCCGTGAGCGGTCTTCACGCGCACAACATGCAAGTTCGGATGCTGCACACGGTTCTTGTGCGGTGCCTTGTACTTCCAACCCTGCGAGTGCTGGTTGCGAATGTGCTTCGCGTTGTTTCCCTTCTTTCCGCTAACCTGACAGATCTTTGCCATGACAGTTCCCGTCCCGACAGGTCGGGCAATGAAGTTTAATGATACTCGGATCGGTTCGGCACCGTCAAGCCACCGCCCCGAGGCGCATCTGGGCAAACACGGAGTAACCCACTCCGCTCGTATCCGCGTGGCTCGTGAGCAGCTCGACGCCGGTGACCTCAAAGTCGCCCATGGCAGGCTGCTCATTCATCTTGAGGGCTCGACCTAAGGCCACCCGAAGCGGCTCCGACTCGGTCTTCAACCGCCCGATCAAGATATGCGGGTGGAAGGGCTTCTGATCTCGATTCTGCGCGTATGGCGCGGCCGCTCTATCGACAGCGTGAGCGATATCGCAGAGCATCTCCGTATCGCCGGCCAGATTCGCGTAGGCATATCGTGGCTGAATCATGTTGGGCAAACCGCCGAAGCCCTGGATGCTTAGACGCAAACAGGGATAGCGCGCGATGACCGGCGGAAGAACCTGCTTGAGCTGAGTGAGCGTCATCAGGCTCAGCTCGCCCAGGTTTCCAAGTGTGATCAGGTATTCGCTCGGCGCGTTCCAGCGCACATCGTTGACCCCCGGCTTGCGCTTAAGCATCATGATTCCTTCCTGCATCCGGTCGATGAGCGGCAGAGGAATGCGAATTCCAACAAAACTGCGATTTACGGCATCCATCAAACGACATTGTCCACCGAAGATTAAGTCTTAGGAAGCAATTCTTCACTTCATGGTGTGTCCAACACTATGAGCCAAGCGTAGGAAGAAACGGCTTTCGGGATGTCCTTAACAGTGATCAATTTGACCGTGCCTCTCGCGATCGGTGCCGACGGTGTCGCGCGCGTGCATGGGTGCCAGGCATCGCTCGATGAAATCATCGCCATGTTTGAAGACGGAGCCATCGCGGACGAAATCGTGGCACGACACCCAGGGTTAAGGCTAAAAGACGTCTTCTTGGTGCTGGCTTTCTATCTCGAGGACCGCGCGCAGGTGGAGCAATATCTTCGCAGCCGCGCCGAGTCCAAGCCTTGGCGCGACTCCTTCCCTACGGTCAACTGGAGAACCTGTCCCGCCGCCTAGAGTCATTCGACTTCCGCAGCGCATGGCCGATTAGAAAGCAGATCACGCCAAGAGCCATTAGCCCGAGACCTAGGGACAGGTAGGCGAAGTTGCTCATTAAAGCGGCAATCAGCATCACTAAGCCGACCACGCACGACATCGTGCCGGCCAGCCTTAAAACGGACCTCGTCCTCCAAGGCAATCCCCATCCCACATTCCTTGGAAGAAAAGCCGCCCGTCTGAGTTCTAATCACTACGAAACCGCGGCGTCGCCCCGCTCGTCGGTTCGAATCCGGATTGCGTCCAGCACGTCGGAGACGAAGATCTTGCCATCCCCGATCTCGCCGCTCTTTGCCGCCGAGACGATCGTCTGGACCGCCGAATCGAGATCCTCATCCTTGACGACGATTTCAAGCTTCAGCTTCGGAAGCAAATTGATCGCATAGGTCGATCCGCGGTACTTGTCGGTCCGACCGAGCTGCCGGCCATACCCGCGCACCTGCTCCACCGACATTCCCGCCACGCCAGCCTCTTCAAGCGCCAGCTTCACATTGTCGAGCTTGTTAACCCGGATAAACGCCTCGATGCGCTTCATGGGGTTATTGTGCATGGGGCGGAGCCTGGGAGTGCCGGAGAGTGAATAGGAGAATGGGGTGAATATGAAAATGAGCTTGATCCAGGTTTACCCATTAACGCATTCACCCATTAATCCATTCACGTCCCACTCCCAAGCCAGCAGAAAGAGCCCCGCAGCGCTAGGCTGCGGGGCTGCTTCAAGGAGAGATCGCTGGTCCCGAGGTTTGGTTAGTTCTTAATCGCCGTCATGCGCGGTGTCGCGGGGGCGACTTCGACGTAGGCGCTGGCGGGAACGACCATGTAGATGTTCTCGCCAAGCTCCTCCCAAGTGCCTTCCTGGGCGAAGTTGACGCCGCACATAAAGTCGACAATCTTCTGCCTAATCGCCGGGTCGGTGCCGGCAAGATTGAGGATCTGCTGCTCCCCTCGCTTCAGGCCGTTCGCCGCGGCCATCGCGTCGTCGAACGACACAATCTGTCGGCGCACCGTAATGGTGTAGCGATAGGCCGATTTGAGCGTAACCGACGTGGGCCGGCCGCCCTCATGCTCTTCCATTTCTTCCTCCACTTCTTCCGTGCGGGTGAAGATGTTCGCAAGGCGACCGAATAGGCCAGGTTTGTCCTGGATCTGCATC
This sequence comes from Fimbriimonadales bacterium, assembly GCA_038202925.1. Taxonomy (GTDB): domain Bacteria; phylum Armatimonadota; class Fimbriimonadia; order Fimbriimonadales; family Fimbriimonadaceae; genus JAEVZK01. The sequence goes on from JBBREM010000018.1 coordinate 4,171, forward strand.
TCTTCCATGATTTATCCTCCGATCCCGATTAAGTCGGGCGCTGTCCTTAGCTTCGCTCTCCAAAGAGCGCGGTTCCAACTCTGATGTGGGTCGATCCCTCTTGGATCGCCACCTCAAAGTCACCGCTCATCCCCATGCTGAGCCACTCGCCACGGATTCGCTCGTTGAAATGACGGACCTGCCCGAAGAAAGGTCGCATCATTTCTGGCTCGAGCGCCGGGCCAATGGTCATCAGGCCACGTAGATGAACGTGTTGGTAGTGTATGACCTTCTCCACCAGATCGTCAAGCGCAGCCGGGAAAATGCCATGTTTTTGTGCCTCTTCTGCTACATTTAGCTCGATGAATGCCTGAATCTCCCGCCCCGCCTTCTCGATTTCCCTAAGCTGAGCCTCGGATTCGATCGTGTGAATCACATCAAAAAGGCTGGCCACTTTCCTCGCTTTGTTCGATTGGAGATGGCCGATGAAGTGCCAGGTGATATCGTTTGGCAACGCTTCGATTTTAGGCAGCGCTTCTTGCAGCCTGCTCTCGCCAAAATCGCGCAGCCCAAGATCGTACGCCTCCCGGATCGCCTCGGCCGGCTGAGTCTTGGAGACCGCGATCAGCGTGACTTGGGAAGGACCGCGCCCAGAGGACTCGCATGCCCTTTCGAGTCGCTCGCGGATGGTTGCTATTCTCCGCCTCATTACCCCCTGATGTCACTCCTCAGAAGAATCTCGAAGATTCGGTCCCACCAGCACTCTACTTGGCAGGAACATGCTCCCCAGGAACAAGCTGCAATTGCTTCGCATACCATGCGAAGAAGAACCCATCTACGAAAAGCGCTCCAACAGTGCGCGTGAAAGCCGGGTATGCGCTCCACCAGTCATTGAATGGCTTAGCTGCGCCGAGCATTATGAACTGACCCCAATGAGGAGACCGAAGCACCAGGCGATGCTCAGCCACACTCGTCTTGTGGCGAACCCCAGCAAATTTGCGAGAATGCAGGTGATGGCGATGAGGGCGTGGTCTCCCATCGCGCTCAAAGCATTCGTCCAAATTGCAAAGAGGTTGAGCATCAGGAGTGGCGCGAAAACACCTAGGACGGTCGCCAAGCAGATTCCGAGGCTGAGCTTAGTAGGAGTAGAAATGCCTCTCAAGGCCGTTTCGAGTGGAATAGAGTCTTGATTAGACATATTAACAACCGGAGCGCGAATGCGACTGACCATGTGAAGAGCAGTCCACCTCGCGGATAGGGGCCCCCAATGGAGTTGCTGCGCGACACTACCGAGCCGTCAAGTCTCAGACCGATCAATCGGTCGGGAAACATGCATTGCTGTACGGGTGGGCCACACGTCGACGGAATGGACTCGCCCGTAAACCTCTGTAAGTGCGTCGAAGCGTAAAAGGGACAGATTAAGAGGGTCTTACCCTCAGGACCGGCCGCAAGGTAATCCCTCCAGTCCTGTTCGGTAAGACCCATTGCAGTCCCTCTCACGTATCCGTAGCTGCCGATGAGAGGCTGCTCTGTGGCTTCCGCACAGCCGCGACGCCAGTAATCAGCGTTATCGCAAGTCGCCTCCGGAGGGATTACTGCGACGGCGACCTCGTAGCGCGGCATAGACTGGTCGCCATCATAGTCTGCAGTATAAAGAGACAATGCTACAAAGCACTGACGCAGGTTGGAGAGAGTGGCGGCCTTGCTAGCGCTCATTCGCGAGTTCAGAAATACCGGAAAACGAACAGCCATAGTTTTGGCAGGAGCTTGGCGCCGATGAGATACTCCGTGTCCTGCCGGGAAGCCGGTTGAAATTCCCGTGGAGGAGGCAGCGTGATGGGAGACCGAGCCATTGCGGGAGGCGCCGCCGCCGGTGGCGTTGCAAGCGCCGTCATGGGCGTTACCTGCGGGGGAGGCGCTACCTCCGGCTCTAGGCGCTTTAGCCGCTGGTCGAAATAGGCAAGCTGCCGCTCGATTCCGTACAGCCGATCCTCGATGAGACGCAGTCGTTCCTGCTCCATAGACTAAGAGTAGAGCTTCAAACGAGTTTGTGGCAGAGAGTAGGAGAAAAACCCTCCCAACTCCTCGTGCTCCCTAGTGTCCCCCTAGTGCCCTTCGTGGTTTAACACGAAGAGGCGGGGATCAGAAAAAGTCGAGACAATACACCGAGGCCGCTGGCAAGAGCCGCGATGCCGCGCTCAGAGCTTCCGCCGGCCCTTCGATCAACCCGTTTCCAGCCAGCGAATCCAGTGAAGGCTGCCCGAGGAGGGCCTGGACCGCCACGTGCGGAGTCAGCGTAAGGGCAGCCGCGTCGCAGGCGCGAACGTCCGTCCGCCCATCTCCAAAACACACTTTCCAAGGCCCGTTGTTCTCGGGCAGATCAGGATCGACGATGGCAAAAGAAAAATCACCCTCCGCCTGCGTGCGAAGCGCCAAGAGCGCTCCCGCAGCGTTCAAGAGCCGGAACATGACCGGCTTCTCCGACGTAAGTTCGACGCCCGTGTCGAGATGGGCCGACGCCATCGGTCCGTCGCTGGGCTCGAACCACGTAGCCGCCGTTTTGTTGATCGCGACCGAACGGATCAGCGAGAGAATGCTCTCGTATCCCCGGGCCGATGACCAGCCAATCTCGTGCACGTCTTGCTCCTGCCAGAAGGTCCAATCATGCTCGACGATCACATACGCTTCAACCGGATCGCCCGCGACATAAATGTGGTGCTTCTCGCCCACAACCCGGCCCCAGTGCATGGCATCGCGCAGATTCGCGCCCGATCTCGACCGCGCGAATTTCTCATAGCACGAGACGATCTCCTGATATTCGCCCGCGGGGAGCTTGCGGATTGGCAGCGATGGTGCGGTTCGAGGAAGCTGCGCTTGATTGCAGTGAACCTTCATGCGGAGACCGCACACCTCGTATCCAAACCGCCGGTAGTAGCTCTCTCGGAAGGCGTAGAGGGCGGCAAGGATGTAGCCCTCGGACCTCATATGCCGAAGCGCCCACTTCATCATCTCGCTGCCCACGCCGGTGTGTCGCGCCTCCGGCAGCACCGCGACGCCGGCAATGCCGCCTGTCTTGAATTCGGCCGCCATGCCGCGCGTGACGTTCATGTCCATGACGACGAATGTGCCCACGACCCTCCCGCCGATCTCCGCAATGAATGGCGTTGAGGTCTTGTACACCTGCTTGTCCGGCGGGATCGGCACGCCCGAGTTGTAGGTCATCGCCCGCACATGCCAGGTTTGCTCCTGATCCTTAGGTTCATATGGGCGGACGATGATTTCGCTCACGATGAGATTATGATGTGTTCACGCAATCGGAACCTATGGCGCGGTGATCTGCGGTAGATTACGACGGAATGAATACCGACCTTCTTCGACGGCTCACCGAGGCCCACGGCATCCCCGGGCAGGAAGATGCGATCCGAGAGATCGTCGCCGCAGAGCTCAAGGGCATCTGCGATCTACGGACCGATCGGATGGGCAATCTGCACTGCGTCAAGAAAGGTAAAGGGGCCAAGCCGAAGAAGCTGATGCTCGCGGCCCACATGGATGAGATTGGCTTCATGGTCAAGCACATCGACGACAAGGGCTTCGCCCGTATCCAGCCGCTCGGGGGATTCGATCCGCGCCAAATGTTCTCCCAACGTGTGAAAGTCCACACACAAGGCGGCATGGTCAACGGCCTGCTCAGCTACAGCACCAAACCGAAGCACCTGCTTACCGAGGCCGAGGCCAACAAGAAGCCTGAGATCGACAACTTCTTTATCGATATGGGCATGACAGGCGACGAGGCGAAAAAGAAGGTTCGCCTCGGCGACATGGTCACGATGGACCGCTCGTTCCAGGAGATGGGGCCGTATATGACCTGCAAATGCATGGACGACCGTGTTGCGGTGTTCATCATGATCGAAGCCGTCAAGGCAGCAAAGAGCCACGAGGTCGAGGTCCATGCCGTCGCGACCGTGCAAGAAGAGATCGGTTTGCGCGGAGCCGCCGCGAGTGGATGGGCGGTTGCGCCTGATGTGGCGGTGGCGATTGACATCACGCTCGCCAACGATATCCCCGGCATGTCAGAGCAGGACTACGTCACTCGTCTGGGCGAGGGCGCTGCAATCAAAATCATGGACTCTTCCCTGCTCTGTCACCCAGGCGTCGTCAACCACTTTCGGACGCTTGCCGAGAAGAACAAGATCAAGTACCAGATGGAAATCCTTTCGCTCGGCGGCACCGATGCCGGAGGGATCCAGCGCCTCCACGGCGGCATCCCTGCCTTCACCCTATCGATCCCGACGCGCTACGTGCACACGGTCAACGAAACGGTGCACCGAGACGACGTGCAGGCCTGTATCGCTGTTCTGGCGAGATACATCGAAGATGCGCATACGGGCGAATATTTGCGCTAGGTCTTCGGCAAGCTGAAAAAGAAGGTTGCGCCCTTGCCAACCTCTGACTCCGCGCGCACCTTGCCGCCGTGCCGATGAATGATGCGCTGCACGTTAGCGAGCCCTATGCCGGTGCCGGGATACTCGTCGTTGCGCACGAGTCGCTCGAATGGTCGAAACACCTTGTCGACATACTCCATGTCGAACCCGATACCGGCGTCGGCAACGAAAAACTCGCCGCCGTCGAATCCAACCCGAATTGGGGACTTACCTTCGGAGAACTTCGCCGAGTTCTCCAGTAGGTTCAGCATCACGAACTTGATCAGTCGCGCGTCTCCCCATGCCTCCATCTGAGGCTGCACGACCACCCGTGCCTGGATCCCAAGCTCCTCGGCGACATCAACCCCCAGAGCCGACATGTCGAACTCGGCGGGTGTCAACTCCTGCCTCCCGAGGCGCGACAGCTTGAGCAGATCGTCGATGAGCGCGCCCATCCGCTTCGCCGCATCGGCTTGCCGTTGCAGATGCTGGTGAGCATCCTCTGGTAGCTGGTCGCCGAAGTCCTCGCGCAGGATCATGCTTGCCGCGCTGATCGCTCTTAACGGCCCTCTGAGGTCGTGAGAAACTGTGTAAGTGAACCCCTCCAGCTCCTTCACGGCGTCCTGCAATTCGGCGGTCCGCTTCTCCACCCGGCGCTCCATCTCGCGGTACAGCCTGGCGTGGTGCCACGCCGCCGCCATCTGCAGCACGACGCCATCAAAAACGGCCAGATCGTCGGGGCTGTAGGCGTTCGGCTTATCGCTCATAGCCTGCACCACCCCTGTCACCTGTCCCTCGAGCATGATGGGCGCCATCATGGCGGTCTTGCTCGCAGGCTCGTCAACCACTGGTGCCGAACCGCCCTCCGGGCTCACCTGCAGGTACGTCGTCTTCCGCTCGCGGACCTTCTGGGCGATATCGAACATCTGTGCCTTGCGCGTCAAGATAACGCCGCTCTGCATCCCCTGCCCGGTCCGGTCCCAAGGCAAGGGCGGGAACGCCGACGCATCTCCCACCACGCCGTCCGACCAGACGTGCTCGCAGCGGATGATCTCGGTGTCCGTATCAAACGAGGAGACAATAAGGCCGTCCAACGGCAATGCCGAGCTGAGGAGTGCTTGGAGCGACGCGTAAATGCGCTCGAGGTCGAGAGTGCTGCCAAGCTGCCTCGCCGCCTCCAACAGAAACGCAAGGCGACGGTGGTCATCCCACGTCGCCCCCGCTCGGTCCGCAGTCAATTCCATGCTCTCCGACGCCATGTTACTCTCGAAATCGCGGCAGAACGGCAGCGCTATACAACCGAAAATAGAAAGAGCCGAGATGGTCGTCTAGGCTTAAATCAGAAACAAGATTGGGTTACCTTGCTGCTTCGGTCTCGCGGATCGGGAATCCCATGGCCTTCAGAAAGACCCGCGCCTCTTCATCCGTATTCGCGGTGGTGCAGATAATGATATCCATGCCCCGAATCCGATCGAACGTGTCGTAGGGAATCTCAGGAAACACGAGCTGCTCTTTCAGGCCCAGCGCATAGTTGCCTCGGCCATCGAAGGACTTGGGCGAAAGACCCTGGAAGTCGCGAATTCGGGGCAGCACGACGGAGGCGAGCTTGTCGAAGAAGTGATACATCCGGTCGCCGCGCAGGGTCACCTTGGCGCCAACCTTCATGCCCTCGCGGAGCTTAAAGTTCGAAATCGCAGTCTTCGCCGTCGTCACGATCGGCTTCTGGCCCGAGATGAGCTGCATGTCGCGAATCGAGTTATCGAGGTGCTTCGGATCCTTCTCACCGGTTCCCGTGCCCATGTTGATCACGATCTTATCGAGCTTCGGCACCTGCATGAGGGACGTGTAGCTGAATTGCTCCTTAAGCTTAGGAACAACTTCCTCCGCGTAGCGCTTGCGCAGCCGCGGCCTGGGCAGCTTAGGCGTGCCGGTTTGCAACTCGCCCTTTGATTCTTCTTCTTTGTCTTTTCGAGCCATTGTCTTTCCTATTTGCCTGATTGCTGACCAGGCCCTTCCCGTAGTCGGTGATCGGGGCAGATCACTAATTTCGGATCACCGATTACTGATTCGCTTTCTCGTACTTCGCCTCGACCAGCTTCTCTCCGCTCTTCTTGGCGTAGCGCACGATCTTGCCCTTCTCAACTTTCCTGCCAACCCGCGTTGGCTTTCCGTCCTTCGGGTCGAGCACCATCAAATTAGAAATGTGGATGGGAACAGGGATGCGGATGCGAGCGCTACGCTCGTTCTGCGTCTTCGCCTTGCGATGCTTCACCGCCGCATTAAGCGGCAGCGGCTGATCCGGGTTCTCTTCGTTCTGCTTGAGCACGATCGCTTTTTGCTCTTTAGGCGCAACCGCGTAGATGTAGCCGATCTCGCCCCGGTCTTTGCCGGAGATGATCATGACTTGATCGCCCTTGCGGACCTTGAGCTTGATATGCGTGGCTTTTGCCTTGAGTTCGGCTTTGGTAGGCATTACAGCACCTCCGGTGCGAGCGAAACAATCTTCATAAAGTTGTGATCGCGCAGCTCGCGGGCCACCGGGCCGAAGATGCGAGTGCCGCGCGGCTCCATGTTCTGCGGGTTGATGAGCACGCAGGCATTGTCGTCGAACTTGAGCGTCGAACCGTCCACGCGCCGCGTCGGCTTCTTCGTCCGCACGATTACCGCCCGGATAACGTCGCCCTTCTTGACCGGCATGTTCGGCGTGGCCACCTTGACAGATGCGACGATTACATCGCCCACCCGGCCATAGCGAGGCTGGGATCCCTTTAGCACGCGAATGCACATGACATCGCGCGCTCCTGAATTGTCGGCCACTTTAAGCCGTGTGAACTGCTGAACCATTTTCTACTTCCTGTTTACAGAGGCCATTCCCCAAGGGGGTGGAGGCTTGTCTTGGGAAAATTGGAATTTAGAATTTGGAGTTTGGAATTGAATCCAGTCCAAATTCCAAATTCAAAATTCCAAATTCTATTTGACTTTCTCCAAAATCTGCGTGACTCGCCAGCGCTTGTCGCGGCTCATCGGACGCGTTTCCATGATCTCGACCAGGTCACCCTCATCGCATCCGACAAGATCGTGCGCCTTGAACTTGTTCGAGCGGATGACAACCTTGCCGTACAGCGGATGCTGGGTGCGCCGCTCGATTTTCACGACCACCGTCTTCTCCATCTTGTTGGAGACCACCACGCCCGTACGGATCTTGCGATCGCTGCGCTCGATGGCTACCGCGCCTTGATCCTTCGACTTCCGAACGCGGGCCGGCTTGACCGGAGCGACGGCTTTCGGAGCCTTCTTGACAACCGCAACCGGGGCATGAGCCTTCGCCGGAGCTTTCGCGCCGGATTTGCCCTTAGCGGGAGCCTTTTTCCCGGCCGGCTTGGCTGCCGGTTTGGCGGCGACGGCCTTCGGTTTGGCTTCTGCAACCTTCGGCTTGGCTTCGGCGGTCTTCGTTTTAGCTGCGACTGCCTTCTTGACCGGCTTCTTGGCTGCTGCCATTACGCGCTACCCCGCTTCTTTTCCGTGATGACGCCAAGGATGCGGGCAATGTTGTGTCGCCTCACCTTGAGGCTCGCGGTGTCCGTGATCTGCCTAAACACCAGGTCGCGCCGAGCTTTGTACAGCGCCGCACGCTCCTGCAGGATCATCTCTTCCAGCTCCGGCACGGACTTGTCTCTCAAATCTGTCGCTTTGTAATCTTTCATGGCATGGGGACCTCCGGGCATCATGGAGGAATTCACCCGCTCACCAGACGCAATCGCTCCTGGCAACCGGTAGATGATACCCGAATGGACGCTGCGGGTCAACCGCTTCGCAAGCGGGCTGGCGCTGCTCAGCAGCCGCCTGTACAATATCCGTGCGGACGAATGGAGATGGAGCATCCGACAGGCACTGTGACCTTTCTGTGTTCCGACATCGAAGGGAGTTCCCACGCCTGCGCGATGGTCTCTTGGCGGCCTTCGTAATGGACTACCTCGAGAACCGGCAACATTTGGCGGATGTCCTGAAGAACCCTCCCGAAGAACTCGAATTGTGGCGACCCTTTTTTTCCAAAGAGGACGAGCCAATGAGGGCAAATCCGATGCCGGAACAGCGGCCGAATGTGCAATTCAGTTCTGGGAATAACGAGCCCATCAGAATCGTTATGGAAGGCCTCTCGGGCCCCGTGCATCTGCCCGTGCCTTCAGCCGATAGTCCACCTGGATGGCGACGGAGACTGGTGCTTAGGGAACCTGGAGTGCAAGGTCTATTATCCACAGTGCGATCCCACGTGCCAGACCAAGGGTGGATTAACGTACCGTCAGGCAGTCGAGAGGCGTCAGACAGAGAAACGCCGCCCTCCGAAACCCAGGCTGAAAAAGGCAAGTAACAAAAAAGCCCCGGTCCTCGACCGGGGCTTATTAAAATCAATTACCTACGCCGCGTCTTCGGATGCGTGAGCCGGCAAAGGCATCGCTTCGAAGTCTCGCTTCGTCGCGAACTTGCACTTGATCGGCAGCTTGAACATCGCCAGGCGCATCGCTTCCTTGGCCACGTCCTCCGCGACGCCGTTCATCTCGAACAGAACGCGGCCCGGCTTGACCACGGCCACCCAGCCTTCCACCGGCGCCTTACCCTTGCCCATACGGGTTTCGAGCGGCTTCTTTGTGTAACTCTTGTCGGGGAAGATGCGGATCCAGACCTTTCCACCGCGCTTGATGTGGCGCGTCATGGCGATACGGGCGGCTTCGATCTGGCGGGACGTAATCCAGGAGGGCTCGAGAGCAATCAGAGCGAAATCGCCAAAGCTGATCTTGTTGCCCTGCGTGGCCTTGCCTTTCATTCGGCCGCGGTGCATCTTGCGCCGGCCCTCTTTCACCCTTTTGGGCATTAACATTTACGCCTGTCCTCCTTCTGGTGTCGGGGCTTCGGCTTCGGGCGTCTCAACCACCGTTTCGATCGCCGCCATTGGCGATTCCGTCGGCTCTAAGATGCCATCCGTCTTGGTCGCGCCAAATGCTTCCGGCGTCTCGGATGCGCGCTTCTCGCGTCGCTCCTCGGCCTCGCGCTGACCCTTCGTCAACGCATCGTGAACGCGGCGCTCGGGGAGAACCTCGCCCTTGTAGATCCAAACTTTGCAGCCCACCGAGCCATACACAGTGTGCGCGGTCGCGATGCCGTAATCGATGTCGGCGCGGAGCGTGTGAAGCGGGATCTTGCCCACCTTGTCGCCCTCGCGGCGAGCGATTTCTGAGCCGCCCAGTCGTCCGGCAACCTGAACCTTGATGCCGCGGCCATTCATTCGCATGGCGCGGGTCATGGCCTGTCGCATCGCGCGGCGGTGGCTGATTCGCTTCTCGAGCTGCAGGCAGATATTCTCCGCCACGAGCTGAGCGTCGAGCTCTGGTTGCCGGACTTCGGTGACGTTCACCTGGACCACGCTGGTCGGATCGTCGCGGCGCACGGCGCGGTTCATGATGTCCGTCAGCTCGTCGATGCCCTTGCCGCCGCGACCAATGATCGCGCCGGGCCGGGCGGTGAAGATGTTGACCTTGATGCGGTTCGCCGCGCGCTCGATCTCAACTCGGGATACGTTGCCCAAGCCGACTCGGCGCTTGATGAACTCGCGAATCTTGTGGTCCTGCAGCAAGGCGGCCGGGTAGCCCTTCTTGTTGTAGTACCAGTGGCTATCGAAGCCGCGAATGACTCCGACGCGAAATCCTACGGGATGAATCTTTTGACCCATTACTCTTTGTCCGCTCCCTTCTTGTCCGCGCTAGATGTCGTCTCGTCTGCCGATGCTTCCGGCTCGGCGCTTCCTGCTTCTTCAGGAGCCTCCGATGCTTCGACCGGAGTCGCTTCTTCGGCCTGAGCTTCGACTGCTGCTTCCGGTTCGGCGGCGGCTACTGGTTCAGTGACTTCATCGACCGGCTGCTCGACTGCCTCGTCCTTCTTCGGCTTGGCGGCGGCCTTCTTGCCCTTCGCCAATGCGGCAAATGTCGGCCGGGCTTTGGCCTTGGTGCCGTGCGGCTTGACCACCACGTTTACCGCCGTGTCATCCACGATAACCGTGATGTGGCTGGTCCGCTTGAAAATCCTCGCGCCTCGGCCCATGGCCTTGGCTTGCATCCGCTTCAGGCGCGGACCCTCGTCGACCGTGATCGTGGCGATCTTCAGCACCTCGGGAGCAAGGTTGTTATTCTCCTGAGCGTTGGCCATCGCGTTGATCAGCACCTTGCGAAGGGCCTTCGCGCCCTTGCCGGTGTGGTAGCGCAGCAGATGCGCCGCGTGCTCGGCATTCTTGCCGCGCACCTCGTCCGCGATGATGCGCACCTTGCGGGGCTGCACCCGGACATATTTGGCTATAGCTTTTACTTCCATTAGCGAATCTTCGTCCCCCTATCGGCGAGCACTCCGCCGTGGCCGCGATACGTGCGCGTCGGGGCGAACTCGCCCAGCTTGTGCCCGATCATGTTTTCGGTGACGAAGACCGGCACGTGCTTGCGCCCATCGTGGACGGCAAACGTGTGCCCGATCATGTCGGGAATGACGGTGGAGCGCCGGCTCCACGTCTTGATCAACTTTTTCTCGTTGCGCTCGTTCATCGAATTCACCTTCTTGAGTAGGTGATCATCGACAAAGAACCCTTTCTTTAAGCTTCTAGCCATTTCTAATTTGGAATTTAGAGTTTGTAATTTGGAATCGGGAGTTCAACTCCAAATTCCAAATTCCAAGTTTCCAAATTCCGTTCTCCTGTGTTAACCAACCCCATCGAGGGGGGCAGTGCACTGCGATCGGCACCCTTGGCCGAACCGACAAATGATACCTCAGGAAGCTGAAACCCCGCTACGCTCCCTCACTTGAGGGAGGGCTTGCGGCTCCCCTCTCGCTCCGGTAGGGGTGGGGGAGGGTTGGCTTGTTCATAATCCAGCCACTTTGCTCCCGTTTGCCACAGGATGGGCAAGTGATGAGCCGAGTGTTCTCCGCCACGGTAACTATTGTAACGTAGTTGCAGAATGCTGTGAACCGCGCCGCGCGGGGCTGACAAAAAAGGAGACCACCCGAGGGTGGTCTCCAATTCAAAACCCGCGAAGGCTTACTTCGCGCCGCGGCGGCGGACGATGTACTTGTTCGTGCGCTTGTTGTGCCGCGTCTTCTGGCCGAGGGCCTTGTTGCCCCAGCGGTCGACGGGGCCCTTCTTACGGCCGATCGGCGACTTCGCCTCACCACCACCGTGGGGATGGTCGCGGGGAGACTTGACGACGCCGCGCACGTGCGGCTTGCGGCCGAGGCCGCGGTTCTTGCCCGCCTTACCGATCGACTCGTTTTCGTGCTCAGCATTGCCGACCTCGCCAACGGTCGCGCGGCAGGTGTTGAACACCATGCGCATCTCGCCGCTTGGCAGTCGAAGGGTGACGTAGTCGCCTTCCTTCGCCATCACCTGCGCCGATCCGCCCGCGCTGCGCACCATCTGCCCGCCCTTTCCGGGCTGCAGCTCGATGTTGTGCACGAGCGTTCCAAGCGGGATATTCTTGAGCGCCAGGCAGTTGCCGGGCAGAATGTCCGCCCCTTCCCCGCTCAGAATGCGCGTACCCACGTCAAGGCCCTTCGGAGCCAGGATGTACGCCTTCTCGCCGTCCATGTAATGGAGCAGCGCGATGCGGCAGGTGCGGTTTGGATCGTATTCGATCGCCGCGACCTTGGCCTCAATCCCGTCCTTCTTGCGCTTGAAGTCGATGATGCGGTACCGCTGCTTATTTCCGCCGCCCCGGTTGAACGAGGTGATGCGGCCGTAGTGGTTGCGTCCGCCGCTCTTCGGCTTGGGAGCCGTCAGCGACTTTTCCGGCTTCGACTTGGTGACTTCCTCGTATGTCGCGGAAATCATGAAGCGCCGGCCTGGCGATGTCGGTTTGTATTGTTTGGTCGGCATCTTTAGACTCCGTAATCCTCCAGCACCTGTCCAGCCGCGAGGGTGATGACCGCTTTCTTGCGGTCGGGCTCGTAGCCGGTGCTCTTCTGGCCGCGGCGTCGCTTCTTGCCCAGCACCTTGATGGTGCGGACGGAACCGACGACGATTGCCTCATCCTTCTTGCGGCCGGCATTGTAAATGGCCTCGATCGCGCTCTTGATTTCGAGCTTGTTCGCGCTTGTCGCCACCTCGAAGGTGTACTTGCGAACGATCTTGGTCTCATCCTGGATGCGCCGGTCGCCATAGCTCAGCGCAACCGTCTTCTCGGTGATGCGCGGCCTGATAATTATTTCGTGCGGATTCTTCATTTTCAAATTTGGACTTTGGAATTTGGAATTTTTGAATTAAGGGGATGGAATTCTAAATTCCAAACTCTAAATTAAGCTCAGTTCGCCCAAACCTCCTCGACCTTCGCCAGCGCGTCCTTGGCGATCAGAATTTTGTGCGCGACCAGAATGTCGCGGGCTGAGAATGGCTGCGCCTTCTCTTCCTTGTTCGCGGTCGGTGCCGTGCGCACCGTCACATTCTTGATGTTTCGGAAGCTCTTGAAGGTGACCTCGTCGTAAGCCGGGAGCACGACCAGCACACGCCGAATCCCGTCCAGCCCGTGAACCTTCAGGAGCGCGAGCGCTTCCGATGTTTTCGGAGCCGCGAAGGCTAGTGCATCCGCCACCGTCACGTTGCCCGCATCGAGATGCGCGGCGAACGCGGTGAGGATCGCCGCGCGGCGCTCCTTGCGGTTGACCTTCTTTTCGTAATCGCGAGGCGTGAGCGCGAGAGCCATGCCGCCGTGCGCATAGTGGGGAGCGCGGATCGTTCCCTGTCGGGCGTTTCCGGTCTTCTTCTGCTTGTACGGCTTGCGGCCGCCGCCGCGAACTTCGCTGCGGGTCTTGGTCTTCTGCGTTCCCTGCCTCAAGTTCGCCTCTTCGGCGACGATGGCGCGGTGGACCGTCGTATGGCTGGCCTCAGCCTTCGCGATCTTATCGCTGATCTCGACCGAACCGGCGCTCTTGCCTTTCTTGTCTTTAACGTCTAATTTCATCAGCGAGCCGCCTTGTTAATGGTCACGAGGGTGCCGTTTGGCCCGGGCACGCTGCCATCGACGAGAATCAAATTGCGCTCGGCATCGACTCGCACCACTTTGAGGCCCTTCTGGGTGACGGTGTCGCCGCCCATCCGGCCCGGCCTGCGAGAGCCTTTGAAAACCCTCTGCGGACCCGTCGCGCCGTTCGAGAGCGGGCGTCGGTGGGTCATGTAGCCGTGGGTCATGTGCTGGCCCTTAAAGTGGTAGCGCTTCACGCCGCCCTGGAAGCCTTTGCCCTTGCTGGTTGCGGTGACGGTGATCACGTCGCCCTCAGCGAAAACGTCCGCCTTGATCTCCTGCCCGAGCTCGAGCCCGTCCGTGCCTTCCACGCGAAATTCGCGCAGGGTGCGGAGGTTTTGAGTAAGGCCGGCCTTCTTCAGGTGGCCAAACTTGGGGAACGTGAGCTTCTTATCACGCGCCTCGCCAAAGCCCACCTGGACGGCGTTGTAGCCGTCGATGTCAGTCGTCTTGATCTGCGTTACGTAAACCGGCCCGGCCTGAATAACCGTCACCGGAACCATTCTGCCCTCTTCGGTGAAGAGGTGTGTCATGCCAACTTTCGTACCCAGGATTCCCTGAAGCATTCATTCACCTTCCTTTTCGCTTCTTTCGGGACGAATCCCTGCTGGCTCGGCAGACTCAACGAATGTTGCCCGTAAGGGATTGGGTCATTCAGCCTGCGCACCTGTGAAGCGAGCAACCGATGAATGATACCCGCGCCAGCCCGCTAAGTCAAGAGAGTAGCGATGCCGAGCCTGTCGTACAATGGGCTCGTGGCCGAAGCGGAGTGGACGTACGAGCACCTTCTATGGCGCGATGCTGATCGCGTTAGTGGTGCCGTGTGTTTTTATGGCACACGAGTACCGGTCCAGGCTCTGTTCGACTATATAGAAGGCGGCGACAGTATCGACCAGTTCCTGGCGAGCTTTCCATCTGTAGCCCGCGAACAGGCGGTTGCCGTCGTGAATCTCTCGCGAGATGCTTTCCTGAAACTCGTCGGACTTGCGGCTCAATGCGAGTCATCTTCGACGAAACTCTGCCAGCTGAACTCGGCAGCCAACTTCAAGGGCACGACTGCCGGACGGTGCATCAAAATGGGCTGGGCAGCGTTGCACAACGGTGAGCTTATCCAGCATGTGAGGCAGGAATTCGACGCTTTCGTGACGCTAGATCGTGGCATCCTGCACCAACAGAATCATAAGGGTCATTCATTGATCATTGCGGTTCTCAGGGTTGCAAACAGCCGCGTCCCTACTGTCTTGGCGAGCGCTCCCGTGCTCCTAGAGTTCCTGAGCCGAGCACAACCGGGGCAGATCGAAGAACTCAAAACAATGACCGGATAAAGTGATGTCCGTGTTGCGCGCGTTGACCATCTCCGCCTCCATGCTCCTCCTCCTCGGCTGCGGAGGAAGCGGCGGGCTGCAGGTGCCTCGGTTCACCATCTTCGCCAGCGCCAACTTCCCCACCACCATCCGCTTCGCCCCCGACGGCCGGCTCTTCTACACCGAGAAGAACACCGGCAGCATCCGCATCATCCTAAACGGCGCCCTCCTGCCGCAGCCCTTCTCCACCGATGCCGTCGAAACCGACAACGAGCTTGGCCTTGATGGCATGACTCTCGATCCCAACTTCTCGGCCAACCACTACGTGTACATCTTCTATTGCGCCCTCGGCGAGAATCTGAACCGGGTGGTGCGCTACACCGACGTCAATAACGTCGGAACGAATCGGACGGTGATCGTCGATAACTTGCGGCGCGGGTTCATCCACAACGGCGGCCGACTCGCGTTTGGGCTCGACGGCAAGTTTTACGTCACGACCGGCGACGCCTTCGACCCCGCGAACTCGCAGACCACCTCCAACCTCGCCGGCAAGGTGCTGCGCTACAACCCGGATGGAACCATCCCCGCCGACAATCCGATTGCCGGCAATCCGATCTTCACCCTCGGCCATCGCAACCCCTACGGGCTCGCTGTCAATCCTTTCACCGGCATCCTGTACGTGTCGGAGAACGGCCCGGACTGCGACGACGAGCTGAACCGCCTCACCGCCGGAGGCAACTACGGCTGGCGCCCCGCCCAGCCTTGCGGAGACACCGACCCGAATTACATTCAGCCGATTCGCCGCTACTCCACCATCGTCGCGCCGACGGGCATCACCTTCTACACCGGCCAGCAGTTTCCCAATTTCACCGGCCATCTCCTCCTGACCTGCTTCAAAGAAGGCAGCCTCCGGCAGCTTCAAATCGCCGACAAGACGGTGCAAACGGAGTCCGTGATCGCTACCGGATTCGACGGCCCGACGGACGTTACGATGGATGCGAATGGCAGCATTTACATCGCGACCATGACCACGATTTACCGCTACGCCTACCAGTAACTACCAAGCCCGGCCGTACTGCTTCGGCGCGGGGATGTCGAAGGCAAGCTCCTTCGCGGCCCGACGAGGCCAATAGGGGTCCCGCAGCAGTTCGCGGGCAAGAACCACAAGATCGGCCTTCCCAGCGGCCAGAATTGCCTCGGCCTGTTGTGGCTCGGTGATCATGCCGACCGAAGCCGTCGCCACCCCCGCTGCACGCCGAATCGCCTCGGAAAGTGGCACCTGGTAGCCCGGCCCAATCGGAATGTTCGGCCGGGCGATCGTCCCGCCGCTCGACACGTCGATCACATCCACGCCAAGTTCCTTCGCGCGCCGGCTGAACTCGATCGCCTGCTCCAGATCCCACCCGCCTTCCTCGGCCCAATCGGTTGCCGAGATGCGCAGCCACAGTGGGAGCCGCTCCGGCCATGCTTCGCGCACCGAAGCGATCACCTGAAGGGGAAAGCGCATGCGGTTTTCGAGCGAGCCGCCGTACTCATCTTCGCGCTGGTTCGCCAACGGCGACAGGAACTGATGAAGGAGATAACCGTGAGCGGCATGGATCTCCACGACTTCGAACCCCGCCTCGGCCGAACGCTTCGTTGCCGCCGCGAACTCGGACCGAACGCGCTCCATTCCGGCGCTATCGAGCGAAACCGGAACCTGCCAGCCTTCGATGAATGGCACTGACGACGCGGACCAGATGGGGCTCCACCCGCCCGCCTCCAGCACGGCGGGGCCGCCGCCGTCCCACGGCGACAACGTGCTCGCCTTGCGTCCGGCGTGCGCCAACTGCATGCCGGGCACGCTTCCCTGCTCCTTGACAAAGCTGGTGATCCGCGCCCACGCGCCGGCATGGCCCTCAAGATATATCCCCGTGTCGGCGGGAGATATCCGGCCATCCGCCGCCACGCCCGTCGCCTCGCAGATCACAAGCCCCGCCCCGCCGACCGCACGGCTGCCGAGATGCACCAAATGCCAGTCGTTCGGGTACCCGTCGACCGAGCTGTACTCGCACATCGGCGAGACGACGATGCGGTTCTTCAGGGTAACGGATCGCTGGGTAAAAGGCTCGAACAGGGCGGGCATTGTAGGTTCTACGAAGCCACCGCTCGCCTATTTCGAGTGCCTCTTGAAGAAATCCACCGTCAGCTTGGCCGCCTCGTCGGGATAGTTGTGCCCGCCGGGATAGATATAGGTGCCCAACTCGATGCCCTTGGCGCCAAGTTCATAGCTCGCATAGCCTGACTTGGTGGCTTTCGAGGCGTCCGTTCCCAATATCTGCCGAACCCGGCGGATGCTGAACTCCTGGCTGGCAAACGGCACAATCGCATCCTGCTCCCCGGCGATAATAAACGCGGGCTTCGCCGTCAGTTTCGGAACAAGCCGAGTAGCCGGTGAAGCGGCGGGCGAAAAAGCCGCGAATATGCCGCCGCGCTCAGCCCAAAGCAGATAGGTAAATCGCCCGCCATTGGAATGCCCCATCGCGTAGATGCGACGATTGTCGATCTTGTAGTGAGTCTTGGTGTAATCGAGGAGCCGGTCGAAAAATCGCAAGTCGCGATCAATTTCATCGCCAGCATTCTGCTGCCAGCCGTTCTTCTTGCCTTCGGGGTCCGTCATCCCCTTCGTCGGTAGCCCCTCCGGATACACAACCACCGCCTCCGGCCAAAGATCGTGGATGTCGAACTTGCGATAGGCGTAACGCATATTCCCGCCATGCCCATGAAACACGAACACCAACGGAGCCCCCGCACTCGTCGCGTTGCGGGCAGGAACAAAAATCGCCTGCCGCGGCACGCCGTCCACATTGAGGGTGGTCGGTAAAGGAGTCTGAAGAGCAATGAGCAGCGTTAACGCAGCCAGCATGATGTGTCCAGACGCCGGATGCGCTGAGCGGTTCAGTGGCCCGGCCCATTGTCATCCCGAGCGAAGCCGAGGGATCTAACACTGGAGATACAGGTCTATGAGCTATCGCCGACTTCAGGCAGATTCCTCGACTCGCCCTACGGGTCGAGGTCTCGCCCGGAATAACAAGGCTACGCGCTCTTGATCTCGATATCCACACCGCTCGGCAAGTCGAGCCGCATCAGTGCGTCGATCGTCTTGTTCGTCGGATCGAGGATGTCGATCAGCCGGTTGTGGGTGCGCAGTTCAAAGTGCTCCATCGACTCCTTGTCGATGTGCGGGCCGCGGATGACGGTGAACCGTCGCAGATTTGTGGGAAGAGGGATCGGGCCCGATACTCGCGCGCCAGTGCGTTTGGCGGTGTCGGTGATCTTCTCGGCCGATTGGTCGATGATGCGGTGATCGTAGGCGCGAAGCCTGATTCGTACTTTCATGGTTTGCCCCGGATATGCAGTCTTGCGCCGTGAAAACCGCCTGCCCGGCAAGGCAGACGCAACCTCTCGGCGCGAACTAGGAGTCTACCCCTTAGTTGTGAGTGAGGGTCCCGGTGTGCGTATCCGCTCCGGCGAATACAGTGTAGGTCGAGTTCTGCCCAACCGCCGGCAAGCTGCCGCGAATTACGAACGGCTTGTCACTCGCCACCATCCCCTGAACCTCGAACGCGCCCTTCGTGCTCGTGACCGAACCGTTGAGCGGATAGACGCCGGCAGGAAACTGGAAGGTCGACGTGTCGCCGGTGCCGGCGCCTGTAACCGTAAGCGATCCCGTAGCTACGCCGGAGCCGTTGAAATCGAGTACGACATCGCCGGTCTTGCTATTGTCGAGCGTCCCCGTGCCGGTGTAGTTGCCCGCGTACGAGCCAGGATTGAACCCGCTGCCAAAACAGCCGGAAAGGGCGACGATGACGAAAGCGGCGAGCAGGGCGATGCGGAGGTTACGGATCATGTTCTTCCTAGACGGCTCAGGATACCGAGTTGTGACGCATATTCATTCCCGCGCCCGATTAGTGGGCGCGGGACGTGAAGGCGATCAATACCGGTAGTGCTCAGGCTTGTACGGCCCTTCGACTGGCACTCCGATGTAGCCCGCCTGTTGCTCAGTGAGCTGGGTGAGCTTGGCATCCAGCCGCCGCAGTTGCAGCCGCGCCACCTTCTCGTCGAGGATCTTAGGCAGCACATAAACGCCCGGCGCGTATTCGCCTTGCTTCGTCCACAGCTCGATCTGCGCGATGACCTGATTCGCAAACGACGAACTCATCACAAATGACGGATGCCCCGTCGCGCATCCAAGGTTCACGAGACGTCCCTTCGCGAGCAGGATGATCCGCTTTCCATCTGGGAAGATGATGTGGTCCACCTGCGGCTTGATCTCCTCCCACTTGTACTTCTCCACCGAGGCGACGTCGATCTCGTTATCGAAGTGGCCGATATTGCAGAGGATGGCGTTGTTTTTCATCTTCGCCATGTGGTCATGGGTGACTACGTGATAGTTGCCGGTTGCGGTGACGAAGATGTCGCCCTTGTCGGCGGCGTACTCCATGGTCACGACCTTGTAGCCTTCCATCGCCGCCTGCAGGGCGTTGATCGGGTCGACCTCGGTCACCCAGACTTGCGCGCTGAGGCTGCGGAGTGCCTGAGCCGAACCCTTGCCCACGTCGCCGTAGCCCGCTACCACCGCGATCTTTCCCGCCACCATCACGTCGGTGGCGCGCTTGATGCCGTCTACCAGCGATTCGCGACAGCCGTAAAGATTGTCGAACTTGGACTTGGTGACGCTGTCGTTCACGTTGAACGCGGGGAACGGCAGGCGTCCTTCTTTCTGCATCGTGTAGAGGCGATGGACGCCGGTAGTCGTCTCCTCGCTCACGCCCTTGATGTTCGCCTTGATCTTGCTGTAGAAGCCGGGCTTGTCCTTCAGCCGCTGCCGGATCGCCGCATACAGCGCGCGCTCCTCCTCGCTTTCCGGATGATCGAGCACGCTCGCATCCTCCTCGGCCTTCGAGCCAAGTAGCACCAGGAGCGTGGCGTCTCCGCCATCGTCAAGGATCATGTTCGGCGTTCCGCCATCGGCCCACTCGAAGATGCGGTGGGTGAACTCCCAATACTGCTCGAGCGACTCGCCCTTGAAGGCGAAGACCGGAACGCTGGCCTCGGCGATCGCCGCCGCCGCGTGGTCTTGGGTGCTGAAGATGTTGCAGCTCGCCCAGCGCACGTCGGCCCCGAGCGCCTTGAGCGTCTCGATCAGCACCGCTGTCTGGATCGTCATGTGCAGCGATCCGGCAACGCGAGCGCCCTTTAGCGGCTGGCTCGCGGCGTACTCGTCGCGAATCGCCATGAGGCCGGGCATTTCGGTCTCGGCGATCTGCATCTCTCGGCGGCCCCAAGCGGCAAGGCTGAGGTCGGCTACTTCGAAATCGGTTTGAATTGGATTGGTTACGGTTTGCATGCTCTTCCTCGTTTACCACGAGCCTTCGGTCTGGAGGGTTCAGCTCCGGCTGAACCGGTCGCCACGGAGGGCGACCCTCCAAAAACCAAAAGCGCTCGTGAGCGATTTCTCACGAGCGCCGTTGCCTTCCCCGAAATATCGGGGAGCGCCACCGAGCCTGGTGCCATTCGGGCATCGCAGCGCTCCTCAGCAGCTCTTCTATTATTGCCTACGATTACAACTGCCTGCAGGTTGCCTGCGAAAACATGGCTGAATTTCCAGCAGTCTCGCGGATATGCCGCGACATCTAATCGCCCGTCGGAATCACTCCTGCGCCCTCGACCATCAGGATCACCGTCCGCTCCGGTGCGCGCGGGAAGTGCATCACCCCGCGCGGGACGACGTAGCCCATCCCCGGCGTCAGCTCCACCGTCTCCTTCTCCGTCTCGATGATGAATTTGCCCTCCAGCACATAGAAGAACTCGTCCTCCCCATCGTGCTTGTGCCAATGGAAGTCGCCATGCACCACGCCCAGCCGCACCACTGAGTCGTTCACCTGACAAAGGGTCTGATTCCACCACGGCTCGACTGAAGCGGCAAGCTTCAGCACATCGACCGCCTCTAGAGGCTGAAACCGTGCGTCGAGATTGATGTCGTAACGTACGTCCACGCTCATGAGGGAACCTTACCCATCCCAGTGGCGGGGAAGTCCCTGTCACCGTAGGGGCCCGGCGTGCCCTGCCCGCATCTCCCCGGGGGATTTTCGACTCGTTGCGGGGACAAATCCTGTCCCCAACTGGACCGAAGGTCCAGCCCTAGAACCGGTCGGGCTTTGCCCGAGCGGGGACAAGAATGTCCCCGCCACTGAGTTCGGGCTACAGGCTTAGCAGGAAGGCCACGAGCACGTCCTGGTCCTCTTTCTTCAGGGCCAGGAACCGGTCGCGTGCCGCCGACGCCTCGCCGCCGTGCTCCATGATCGCGTCCGGAATCGTCGTCGCCCGGCCGTCATGCAGATAGGAGGCTCGGTGCCGCAAGCCCCAGAGCGGCGCCGTCTTGAACTGGTCGCCCTTTGCCGAGCCCTGGCAGATGCCGTCCGCCAGCCCCGCGCCCATCTGATGCAGCAGGAGGTCGGAGTACAGATCAACGCGCTTGTTCGATAGCGCCGCGCTCGCCGAGGTGCCCGTCGTCATCGACGGCACGTGGCAGTTCGAGCATCGGATCGAATCGAACAGAGCGCGTCCCTTCTCGCTCACCGGAGTCGAAGGCGTCGGCGAGGGAGGAGCGAGGAAGCGCATGAAAGCGGTGAATGCCTCGGTGTCGCCTTCCTGATCCTCCGGGTCGGCCACTCCGTCCTCCCCCGCCACCACGGCGATGCCCTGCGGCAGGTTGTCGGCTGGGAAGATCGCCGACGTGATGCCCATCTCATTCAGGTACGCATCCGCTGCGAAGACGTGAATGCTCGACGAGTGCCCCTTCCAGCCGAAGCGCCCCAACTCCGTCTGCTGGGTCTCGGAGTTGTAGACCATGTTCGGCACGCCCTTCACCCCGTCCGAGAGGTTCATCTTGGAGCGCGCGATGATGGTCGAGGCCGGGATGGCTTCGATCAGCCCGAGGCCGAACAGCGGCGTCGTCATACGGTGCGAAACGTAGAGCGCCTGCGCCGGTACCACCTCGCCGCCGACCGGATAGTTCGGGTCTAGATCGCGTAGCGAGCGCGCCTGCAGCACCGGCCCTCCGTAGCCGACAAGGTCGTTGTACGCCCCATTCTCGTACCCGCCAACGCGAGTGACTCTCGCGAAGCTGGTGTTCGGAGCTGCGCCGCCGATCGCGCCCTGCGCGTGGCACTCGGCGCACGAGGTGCCGTTGAAGACGGGGCCGAGGCCGTCTGCAGGGTCTTCCACTTTCTGAAAGGCCACGAGGCCGCCCGCAAAGGCCTGCTGCTCATCGCCGCTCAGCCCCTGCAGAGGATCGCCCAGCGTGTAGATCGGCTGCGGTCCGGGACCGGGAGGAGCCGCCCCGCCCCCTCCGCCGCCGCACGCCGCCGCCACAAAAAGAGGCAGCCCGCCCGCCAATCCCCACCACGATCGCCTTCCCTTCCGATCTTTCATCGTCGAACCTCCGAAGATGATGATCGGCAAAGGCTATTTGGAAACTGTGTGGATGCAGAAATGCGCAAGGAATGACGCACCTCGACGTCCCCAGTGGCGGGGACATTCCTGTCCCCGACAAAGCCGAAGCCCCAACTCCATTCCCCATCCGCCATCCCCCATCCCATATCCCCAGCCCACATCCCCCGGTAGCGCGGACAGGAATGTCCACGCCACGGTAACGCAGACGCGAACAGAGACGGCATAATATCGGCGTGCAGGAGCGACCGAGCTGGGATGCTTATTTCATGCAGATCGCGCATCTCGTTGCGACTCGGGCCACATGCCCCCGCCGCTCGGTTGGAGCACTGATCGTGCGGGACAAGCGCATCGTGGCGACCGGCTACAACGGGTCTCCGCGAGGGCTTCCCCACTGCCCGCCAGAGGGGCCGGTCGCTGAGTGGCCGGTCGGATGCCTTGCCGCAGGGCATTGCATCCGCGCCTTGCACGCTGAGCAGAACGCACTGCTGCAGGCGGCGATGATCGGCGTGGCCTGCGAGGGCGCGACGATGTACGTCACCTGCCAGCCCTGCAACTCGTGCGCGAAAATGGTGATCAACGCCGGCATCGTGCGCGTTATCTATGAAGGGGACTACCCCGACGAGTTCAGCAAAGAGCTCTTTCGGGATGCGAAGATGGAAGTCCTTCGCTACCGCGAGGACCGTCTGGAGTTGGTAGAGTTGGGGGCTTGACGATATCGGATGTGGGATGGCGGATAGCGGATGGCGGATCACCGATCACTGATCACGGATTAATCGATGTTTGAGCTGTTGGCCAAGATGAGCGCGGATTCGGGGCCGTTGAACGGCTTTCGTGCGCCGATGGCGACCGGCTTTCTCGCGCTGGCGATCACCTACTTGCTGACGCCGCTCATCCGCAAGCTCGCCTTCGCCAAGGGTGCGGTCGACGATCCAACGCGTGACGATCGCCGAATCCACAAGGTACCGCTGCCCCGCTGGGGCGGCATCGCGATCTATGCGGGCATCGCGATCTCGATTCTGGCGGTGCTGCCCTTTGCCTACGAGGGCTCGAACCCATACCCGTGGTATCTGATCGGGGTCATTGGGATCGGCGGGCTGTTGGTGGTGGCAGGAGCGCTGGACGATCTCTACCAATATTCGGCGAAGATCCAGTTGCTGTTGCTGCTGGCGGCGGGCGTGGGAGTGCAATTCTTCGTCAGCACCACGGGACAGGTTCAGATCAAGACAATGGGCGTGCCGCTGGCTTCGCCGCATACCTATATCGTCCTTGGCGCGTTTGCGATCCCGGTGACGGCGATCTATATCTTCATCGTGACGAAGACGATGGATACGATTGACGGGGTGGATGGCCTCGCTGCTGGCATTGCCACGATCTCGGCGGCGACGCTCGTGATCATCGCCGTCTATGGCGGGCAGCCGCGAGTGGCGATCATTGCCGCAGCCGTCGCCGGCGCGGCGCTCGGCTTCTTGCGGCACAACTACAACCCGGCGACGATCATCATGGGCACCGGCGGCGCCTACATTCTGGGCTTTATGCTCGCGTGCCTCAGCATCATCGGGGCCTTCAAGACGGCGGCGGCGATAGCCTTAATCATTCCGGTCTGCGTGTTTGGCGTACCTCTGTTCGATGCCATGCAGGTGATGGTCCGGCGCAAACTAAGCGGAGTGCCGATCACCCAAGCCGACAAGCGCCATGTCCATCACCAACTCCTCAGCAAGGGTCTCAGCCAACGGCAAACCGTCTTGGTTCTTTATGCGGCGGCGCTGCTTCTGTGCGGCGCGCTCCTCGTCGTGATCACGAGCTATGGCCGCCACTAAACTAGCTGGGAGCGCCAAGCCCCTGATCATGTGCGTGGTCGGTACTCGGCCGGAAGCCATCAAGGTTGCCCCAGTGGTGCTCGAGCTGCGCCGCTATCCGGAACTCGATACACGGCTGATCTCGACCGGACAGCACAAGGAAATGCTCTGGCAAGCCCTTGGCGCCTTCGGGTTGGAGCCCGACGAGGACCTCGCGATCATGCAGCACGGGCAGAGCCTAGCCGAGGTGACGGCGCGCGCCATGACGGGCCTGGATGAGCTGATAAAAAAAGAAGAGCCGCAGATCGTCCTCGCGCAAGGAGATACGACGACGACCTTTGTTGCGGCTCTGACATCCTTCTATCGGCAGATTTCTTTCGCTCATGTAGAGGCAGGGCTAAGAACCGACACGATCGACAATCCATTTCCAGAAGAATTCAACCGCCGCGCGGCTGGGCTGGTAACCCGATTGCACCTTGCTCCGACCCGTTGGGCGGCGGACAATTTGCTTCGCGAGGGCAAGGATCCAGCCACGATCTTTGTCACTGGAAACACCGGAATCGATGCCGTTCGACTTGCGTCCGAGGTCTCCAAAGACGTTTGGTATCCCGAATGGCCAGGCCGTGTGGTCTTGCTCACGACTCACCGACGCGAAAACTGGGGAAAGCCGCAGCGCCAAATTGCCACCGCCACGCGGCAGCTTCTTGATCGATTTGATGACGTTCTGCTCGTGGTGCCGATGCACAAGAATCCACAAGTCCGCGAGCTCCTCACCTCCGTATTAGGCGATCATCCGCGGGTGCGGCTCATCGAGCCGCCGGATTACGCTCCGTTCGTGAAGCTCATGCAGCGCTCGACGGTCATTCTCAGCGATTCGGGAGGCGTCCAGGAAGAGGCCCCCGCCTTCGGCATTCCCGTCCTCGTGCTCCGGGACACGACCGAGCGACCGGAGGGCGTCGATGCCGGTACGGCTAAACTGGTTGGCACCGATCATGAACGCATCCTCGCCGAGGCGAGCGCGCTATTGAGCGATTCCTCAGCCTTCGAACGGATGGCCAAAGCCGTCAGTCCTTACGGCGATGGAAACGCGGCGAAGCGGATACGGTATCTGATCGCCAAGGAGTTAGGCGTCTCCACGCCGCAGGAGCACATGTGGATTTAGTCAAAGCCGTCGTTTACGGCCTCGTTCAGGGGCTCACCGAGTTCCTCCCTGTCAGCAGCACCGCGCACATTCGCATCGTGCCATCGCTGCTCGGCTGGCAGGACCCAGGCGCGGCATTCACCGCGATCATCCAGCTCGGCACGGTCGCGGCCGTGCTGATCTACTTCGCGAAAGATCTCGGCGCGGCCTTTATGGCTTGGCTGGGCAGTCTCACCGGCAAGAAGTCCAACGCTCAGGAAGTCCGGATGGGCTGGGCAGTCTTTGTTGGCACGATCCCGATTGTCGTGCTCGGCTTGGTCTTCAAAGACAAGATCGAGACGTCGCTGCGATCGCTCAATATCGTGGCAGGCTCCTTAATCCTAATGGGAATCGTGATGCTCATTGCGGACAGTCTTTCTAAAGGACAGCGCAATCAGAAGGACGTGCAGGTCAAGGATGGACTCTTCGTTGGCTTGTGGCAGTGCCTGTCGCTCATCCCCGGCATGAGCCGAAGCGGAAGCACAATCTCGGGCGCCCTGTTTCAATGTTTCGACCGGGTAGCCGCGGCTCGCTTTTCCTTTTTGCTCTCGGTGCCGAGCGTGGCGGCAGCTGGGCTTTACGAAGGCTACAAAGGGATCAAGGAAGGAGGCATCGATTGGGGACCAACGGCCGTGGCTACCGTCATCTCGTTTGTCGTTGGCTACGCTGCCATCGCTTATTTCATCAAATGGCTGGGCAAGCATGGCCTTGCGCCGTTCGTCTGGTACCGCATCGCCCTCGGCGTGTTTATCCTTGTGCTGGTTCAGCGCGGCGTGTTGAATTCTGATCAGGGCGCGAAGAGCTCGCCTAAGACGAATCCGCAATTGCAGAGTAGGCGCGAAGCGCCGGTTGAAGCCGGCGACCACGGCCCTTCGGGCTTCGTCGTGCTGCGCCGGCTGAAGACCGGCGGCTACAGGCCTTCGGGCTAGGGATCGATGTTCTGGAAAAAGCACAAGCCTGATCTCCACCCCGAGTGGCTGATCGTCGGCCTCGGGAACCCGGGTGGCGAGTACAAGGGCACGCGGCACAACGTGGGCTTTGAAGTCATCGACCAGCTCGCGGAGAAGCACCGGATCAAGCTGGATAAGAGCAAGCATCGCGCCCGGTACGGGCTGGGGCGCATTGGGGACGCCGTGGTCGTACTCGTCAAGCCGCTCACCTATATGAACCTAAGCGGCCAAGCCGTCGCGCCGATTGCTCGGGATTACGGCATCTTGCCCGACCACATCCTTGCGATCGCCGACGACTTGGACTTGCCTGTCGGCATGCTCCGCCTGCGCGAGTCCGGTGGAGCGGGCGGGCACAACGGGCATAAGTCGCTGAATCAGTATCTGAAGACGCAGGACTATCCTCGAATCAAGATCGGGATTGGCAAGGCCGACAAGAGCGAGACGATCGATCACGTGCTGGGCGCATTCGACCCTGCGGACAAGGAGCTTGTCGTGCCCGCGATTCGCAGGGCAGTCGAGGTGGTCGAGGAAATGACCTCCGGCGGCTATGGCTCGGCGCTTCATCTCGTCGAGGAT
>JBBREM010000019.1:0-30842 GCA_038202925.1 Fimbriimonadales bacterium
GTCGACTACGAAAAGGCGATCAAGGACCTCAAGCGCGTCGACGGGCCGTTCCCGATTTACCTGCGCAAGAAAGAAATACTCGTCGAGATCTCCGAGGACAAGCTTGGCAAGATCATGCTCTGCCAGGCGAACCTCGCCACCGGCATTTCAAGCCTGCCCTATCAGGCGGGCGATCCGGTTGGAGGGGATGAGGTGGAGGCCTACCGGCTGGAGCGCAACGAGGACCAGCTTTGGTTCGTCCGGCCCAACCTGAGATTTCGCTGGAGCAAGGGCGATCCCCTCGCGACTGCGAGCGAGCGCAGCCTCCCCGAGGCAATCCTCGCCGGCAATCGTATCGAGCAAAGCGAGCCGGAGAAGAAGCTGATGCTCGTCAACATGACGAGCTTCTTCAATGGCGACCTCAACCGCCTCAACGAGATGGTCAACGCAGGCGCCGGGGGGCAGTACATGCTCGACCGCGAAAAATCGAGCGTCGACCACGTCAAGGGCTTTGCCGACAACACCGTCTTGCGGATGAAGCTGCACTTCACGTCTCCGAGAGGCGGCGAGCCCAACCCCCTGCTTGAGTTGCTGGGCCTTGCTTCGCCGAGCCAGCTCGAAGATTCGCGGAGCGTCCCCCTCAAGGTCACCTTCAACCTTTGGATGCGTAAGGACGACGGCTATGTGCCGCGCTACGCGGACCCCCGTGTCGGCTTCTTCACCGAAGACTTCTATAGCGTCGACCGTTTCCTTAACGACTCCCGCACCCAGCGGTTCGTGACCCGCTGGAACCTGCAGAAGAAGGATCCGGCGGCAACCGTTAGCGAGCCGGTCAAACCGATCGTATGGGTGATCGACCCATCCGTCCCTAAGGAGTACCGAGCCGCCGTTAAGGAAGGCATCCTTCGCTGGAACAAGGCCTACGATGCGATCGGCTTCAAGGATGCATTGCAGGTTAAGGAGATTCCCGACGACGATAAGGACTATGACCACGCTGATGGACGCTACAACGTGGTCCGGTGGACGATGACGCCAGACGCCGGCTACGCCGTCGCCAATATCCGCATCGATCCTTACACGGGCGAGATTTACAGCGCCGCCGTCACCGTCGACGCCAACATGGTGTACTTCATTATCCAGGAGCACCAGAAGATCGCCACGCCTTCGGCGACCGCGATGAACCGGGCCATGAGCGTCTTCACCCGCGATTCGCAGCGCAGGATGCCGGTCGATACCTACCTTTGGGACTACGAAAAGGCGACGTTGCGCGCCAACGCTCAAAATATCGTCGGCAAGTTTGGTTGGAACCGCGTTCAGTGCGACATGGAGTCAGGCCTCGGCGAGGACGCCGCCTTCGCCTACACCGCCGCTCTTGCCAGCGGCATGCGCACGAGCAAGGAAGACTACGTCAAGAAGTTCATCTCACACGTCGTCAGCCACGAGGTCGGCCACTGCCTCGGCTTGCGCCATAACTTCGTAGCCTCGACATACCTGACGACCAAGCAGCTTGCCGATGAGACCACCACTGGCGAGATGGGCACCGCCGCCAGTGTGATGGACTACAACCCGGTCAACGTGCAAGACGTTTTGCGTGGGCACGGCAACTTCTACATGCAGACCATCGGTGCTTACGACTCGTGGGCCATCCGCTACGGCTACACGCCCTTTGGTGCGAAGGACCCCGCCGATGAGAAAGGCAGCCTAGCCGGAATCGCCGCGATGAGCGCCCAGCCCGGCCATGCCTACATGACCGACGAGAACGCCGATGACTGGGATCCGTACGTCGTCCGGTTCGACAACGCGAAAGATCCGGTTGCCTACTCCGAGCGACAAATGGAAGCCGCCAACCGCGCCATCCATTACGCGCTCGCGAACCTGCCCAGGCCCGGTGAGAGCTACTCGAAGCGCACAGAAGTTCTCCTGCGGGGCGTGAACGCGAAGTTCCGGGAAGGCCGTCTCGCTGCCAGGTTCGTCGGCGGTTTGACGGGAAGCCGGTCATTCAAGGGCGATTCAGGCGCCGCCGCGACGCTCCGACCGGTCGACTCGGCCGTCCAGCGCCAGGCGATCCAGCTGATCGCCAAGAACTGTCTCGCTCCAGGAGCGGTGACGTTGCCGGCGAGCGCTCTACAGAATCTGTCCCAGGACGCCGAGGACGGCGCTGCATGGACGGCGCCGCTCCGAGAGATGATTTCGATGCAGCAGGAGATGCTATTCGCGATGCTGCTCAGCGCGGATACGACGGACCGGGTGGCTGAGAACTCGTACAAGCTCGCCGGCGCGCCTGGCTCGTACACCCTGAATGAGCATTACGGGACCATCGTCAAGGCGGTCTTCACCGAGATCGGCCAGAACAAGCCGATTTCGGCGCTCCGCCGCGACCTGCAACGGTTTGCCGTGAACGGTCTGATCACCCAAGCTGATGCGCGGGAGGGCCAGGTCAATACGGACGTGAGGATGATCGCCAGCGACAGCCTGCGACGCCTGAGCCTGCGCTATGTGGAACAGCTCGCCGCGCCGAAGGGGCTGGACGACATGACCAAGCTCTACCTGCGCGATACCAAGGATCTGATCGCACGCTTCTTCAGCCGACACGCGATGGCTAAATAGCCCTCACGGCACGAGCGCACCGCGTACAATAGCGCTATGGTAGCCGTGGGCGAAGCCGACCGCCGCGCCGCGCAATTGGTGAAGGCCCTCAGGGCCTTCATTCAGCGTGAGGTTTCCCGCAATGGCGGAGATACCGCCGCGCGCAAGCCTGCCCATCGCCTTAAGTTCCAGTGGCCGCCTCATCCAGTCAGCTACAGCTACCATGTGCTTGCCTCCGATTGGACCGGCTCCGCCACCTTCGAGGCGTATGGCGAGACGTTCGATGTGCAGATCGCCAAGACCGTGAACGGCGCCTTTGGCCGTTGCAACGCGCTCTGGCACGAGGCGCGGGGGAAGAGCGTCGAGGAGATGCTCGTCAACCTCGAGAAAGCGGCCGAGCCCCTATTCGAGAGGCAGCTTCTCATCAATCGGTGCCTTGAACAGCCGGGTCGTTTCGCGGGACATATCCGCGACCTGGGCCCGGAAGACTTGTTGAAGCTGCTGTACTGCGAGGATCGCGACGTTGCGAACGATGCGCGGATCGAGATCGAGAAACATGCCAGCAGCCATATTTTCTCGCAGGCGTTGATCGCGATTCTGCGCGACGATCGCCACCCCAACCGCCGCTCGGCCCAGTGGTGCGTGCTGGACCTATTCGAGGACCTCCCCTCGTTCTGCACGAGTTCGCAAGAAGAGCTCGACGCCGTGCAGGCCATGCGCGACCTCCTCTGGTCGGCCGAGGACGATTATGCGCGGACGATCTATAAGGCGGGCGTCGTGCTGGGGGGCCACATTCCGCACAAACACGGGTGTCCGGTGCTTCTCGAGTGCCTCGGTGCACCGAGCAAGGCCGGACGGCGCAGCGCCATCCATGGCCTTTTCCACGTGGCTGAATGGCTGCCGTCCATGCGCGATGAAGTCGCTGCCGCGCTTACCGCCCTTGCCAAGAAGGAACGAGACCATCAGCTAAAGGAATTCGCCTCGCTGATGGCGCGCGACATTGAAAGCGGGGCCTACGAGCACATCCCCGAGCCCGTTTTCGCGGACGAGAGCTAGGGGATTGCGGATTGTCGATTGTCGATTTTCGATTGGGGATTGGGGATTGGGGATTGTCACGTGTCCATGACAAGAGTGGCGGGGACACTCCTGTCCCCGCTTCGGCGAAGCCGAAGCTTTAAGCTGCGCCGAGCACAACGAAAACTTCTGCTGAGCGATCGATCCAGCACAAAATGTGAATCGGGGGTCCACAATCCGCAATCAACAATCCACAATCAGGTGTGCTTGTTGCGCTCGTATTCGTCGCCCTTCAGTCATCCGCCCTCGATGCCCTGCTCGACAACCCGAAGCTCGCCGGGTCGCTCGTCTCCTGCACTGTCGCCGACGAGCAGGGCCGGGTGCTGTACGAGCGCAACGCGGACCGGCGCGTGATGCCCGCCAGCAATATGAAGCTTCTCTCCAACACCTTTGCCCTCGCCCAGCTTGGACCCGAATTTCGTCCCGAAACACTTATCTGGAAGCTGTCGAACAAGACGATCGTGAAGAGCAATGGCGATCCGATGATGACTCACGACCGGCTGCAGCAGGCCGCCGAACTTCTCAAGCTCAACAAGAGGCTGCCCGTCTATGTTTCGCAGGCTTATCGGCCGCTCGTTCCCGATTCATGGGAGCTCGATGATCTCCCCAACAAGTACGCCGCCCCGGTGACCGCCTTCACCGTTGATCGTGGTGCCGTCGAGATATGGTCCGAGGGCGAAAAACTGAGCGTCGAGCCCTTTCCCTATTGGCTCCGGCCCGCACGGGGCGCGAAAACAGGGAAGCGGGCGGTGCTGTACGATCCGATCAGGCGCACGTTGTCCGTCGAGGGTGATCTGCCGAAGGTCCGAACTCGCCTCGACACCCTCGCGCTCGATCAGCCCGACGCGGCCGCCGGCAGCTTCCTCGGCCGGGGAATCCGACAAACCAGCGACGTGCCCACCGATATCCCCAGCCTCGTTCTTCACGGGCCTTCGATCGAAGAAACGATCAAAGCCTGCCTGGTGAACAGCGACAACAACATCGCCGAGAACCTGCTCCTGATGGCCGCCCTCAAGGAAGGTGAATTGGGCAAAGACCCCTACGCCACCGCCCGCGAACGGCTGAAGAAGTTCCTAGTCACGAAGGTTGGCCTCGAGCCCAACGACATGCGGCCCTTCGACGGAAGCGGCATGAGCCGCCACAACCTGGTGACCACGCGCGGTATCGTCAAGTTGCTGACGTGGAATCTGAATCAAGCGACCAAAGATGTGTGGCTCGCCGCGCTCGCCACGTCCGGTGCCGGCACGCTGAAGGGAAGGCTGAGCGGAGTGACTTTCACCGGCAAAACTGGCACACTTGACATGGTCGTCGCGCTATCCGGATATGTCAAAACAAAGGAGAACACAACGCTCACCGTGAGCGTGATCCTCAACAATTTCATTTGTGGAGAGCGGGAAGCGCGGAACATTGCAGACGATTTCATCAATAAGCTTGCTGACGGCACAGTTCCTGCGCCTAGTTCAGTGCATGAAGCTCGTCTTGCCCTCTCGCGCGATCACACTGCTGATGTTCATCGGGGTGCTCGATCTCGTCACGACGGCGCTGATGCACGCGAACGGGCAAATCGTGGAGCTGAATCCGCTCATGCGCTTCTTCATCGAGCGCAGCGAGTGGCTCTTCGCGTTGGTTAAGGGCCTCACGCTGGTCACGGCATGGGTCGCCCTCGCGTGGTATTGCAAATACAATCGCCAGTTCGTGCGCACCGCGTGCCTCTTCGGCACCCTCGCCTACGTGATCGTCTGGGCGAGTTGGTTCTTCACGGCCGCCGCGCGCGTTTAGCGGCTGGGTTCTAGGGCACCAGCGGCGCCGACTCCAACACATCTTCGTGAGGCGGGCCGGCCGCTTTGCCGTCTCGCTCCGCGTCGAGCACGTTTTGCAGGGCGCGCAGCGCGACCTCGATCTGATCGGGCTTCGGCTCGCGAGTCGTCAGATATTGCGTCCAGATCCCCGGAGCGAACGCGGCGTTGACGATCGCCTTACTGCGGAACTTGCCCGCCAGCCGCAACAGCTCGTAAGCGATACCGGCGATGAACGGCAGGATCAGGATCTCGAGGCCTACGCGGATCAGCACGTTCAAGAACACAATGGAGTTCAGACCCAGCGGGTAGCGCGGCACGAACGTGAACACGAGCAGGCTCAAGATCAGCACGATAACGGCGAAGCTCGTGCCGCAGCGCGGGTGGAATCGAGTCTGGAGCGCGCAGGTTTGGATATCGAGCGCCTGCTCCGCTTCGAGGGTGTTGATCGCCTTGTGCTCGGCCCCGTGGTAGCGGAAGACATCCTTGATCGTCTCCATCTGCCCGATGGCGGCAAGGTAGCCGAGGAAGAAGACGATCTTGATCAGCCCGCTGAACAGGTTGAGCTCGGTTGGATTATTGATGCCCACCCCCTTAAACAGCTCGGCGAGCCAATTGGGAAGCAAGACGAAAAGCAGCAGGCCCATCGCGATCCCGCTGAACATCGCGCCGCCGACCGCTAAGTCCTGCATCTTGGAGCTAGGTGGTGCCGCCTGAGGCTCCGCCTTCGCCACTGCGTTAGGATCCGCTTTCGCGTATTTTGCATCCATCTGGATGTTGCCGGAGAAACGCATCGCCTTGATGCCGAGCGACATCGC
The DNA here is from genome assembly GCA_038202925.1 of Fimbriimonadales bacterium. Lineage (GTDB taxonomy): Bacteria > Armatimonadota > Fimbriimonadia > Fimbriimonadales > Fimbriimonadaceae > JAEVZK01. Next base: position 6,254 of record JBBREM010000019.1, read on the forward strand.
GTCCAGCAGCGCGAGGGAGCCGCGAAGAAAGGGAAGCTTGAGCCACTTCTGGCGGCCAATCCAGGTCTTCTCAAGGGGCTCGGTGATCGTGATAATTTCGCCGTTGGGGGCACGGCAGGCCACGCTGAAATAGCGTGGCGAGCGCATCATGACGCCTTCGATGATGGCCTGGCCTCCGTATTGGAGGTACTCGCCTTGGGGCATTGCCGATTATAGCGGCTTGGGAATCTGAAAAAACTCCTATGTAAGCTCGTCGTTTTCAATTCGGCAGGCGTCTACAATGGGAGAGCGTTCCTTATAGGAGGGAGCCATGGCCAACGGGATACTTCCCAGCGGACTAAAGCTCACCGAGGAGGAGGCATTCGGGTTGTTGGGTTTGTGTCTTACAAGTCCCAACGGTCTCGACCCTGTCTCTGAACGGGCGTTGAGGAAGCTAGCGGAATACTGTTCAACTACGAGCAATCATAAATCAATAGCAAGTTCCGTGATGCATCCGCTTCGCGAGCTGGGTAAGGCGGGAGCTTAGGCTCCCGCCTCCGCATTTATCAGGCCGGCGATCAGATGCCAGGAGCGGATATCCCGCCCCCGCCGCCGCGAGCAGGAGCCGGCAACGGCTTCGGATCGACCGCCAGCACCAACTTGCCCCGGCTTATGACCTTAGGGCGAACCATCGTAAACCGGAGCGTGAGAGGGACCGGCCCAAATTTGAATGCGCCCCCCTTTGCGGTCGCAGGCTTTGAATCTGCAACGGCAAAGATCGCGCTGACGGCTGAGGAACCGCCCATCGAGGCCGCTCCGCCACCCCGCTTGCGGGTTGCCGAGCCGGCAAGCATCACCTTGTACTTCTCCAAGCCGATGGCACTGGGCGCGGGTGACACGATCTCCATCGTTACCGATGGCTGAACGGCCGGCAGCTCCGTGGACCCCAGCTTGGATGCGTCGAAGAGCACCTGCAAGCTGACCTCCGGATGGATGTGCTTCGGCTGCCGCCGAGGGCCTGCATTCTGCGCGGGTAGGGTCACGATGGTGCCGTCCGACAGGGTCACCATTTCATCCTTATCGACGACCAGCGTCGGCTGCCCAAAGCGGTTCTCGATGCGCGCCGTCTTGAAGGTTGCGGTGGCGGTTGTCGTCGTGCCTTCAAACGTCACGGTGTCGAATGCGACTCGGCGCGCCATCGCGGCGTTGGGGAGTGGCAGCCGTCCCTCAAAGTCGGTCGTTCCTGGTGCGATCATCAGCGGCGCGCGCATGCGGCTCGCGTCGATTGCGGTGTAGCTCGCCACGGTCGGAGACAGAATCATCCCCTGGCCCGCCGGAAGCGCCGGCTTGATCTTAACAAGCCCGCCAAGCTGCCCGCCACGGCCCTCTTGGAGATTGACGATGCCCGGAGCGTTTTTGCTGAGGGTGCTGTCCGCGAGAACGATCTTGGGCGCGGGAATGTTTTCGATCTTCCAGCTTCCAATTTCTTTGTCGCCTGATTTGGCCGTAAGTTGTAGGAACTGCGGCTTGGTGTCGTACCCCTTCTTGATATGGAGGGCAACCATGTTGTCGCCGGCGCGTCTCGGAGACACCGAAAAGTCGCGGCCTTTTTCATCCTTCAGGCCGAGCTGAGGCATACTGCCGCGCGCATCGGCCCCAGCGGCGGGAGTTACCTTCATCCACACAATCATCGCGTCGTCTATGCCGAGTTCAGCGGCTTGCTTGGCATCGTCGGAGGCATTTGCCGGCATGGCCGCTCCAAGGAATTCGACCTTGGGAGGAGCGGCGGGAGCGGTTGACGTGGCTTCGGTCTTAATATGCGGATCGTCGGGCTGGCTCCCGAGGTATTCGCTCGTGCCGTAGGCGACTCCGACGGCGACGACGGCGGCAACGACGGGCGCGGCCCATGAGAACTTGCGTGGTGGAGGCTGATTACCCATTACGCATCCATCTTAACAGGCGCGCATCCGAAAATGCCGCAGCTATGGGTTCAGGCGGCTAGGCGCCCAATCTCCATTCCTGCAGGCGGATGTACGAACCGTCCCTGGCGCTCTCGTAAAGCGCCACGGTGTCCGCAGCTAACGCGCCGAGCACACCGACTTCTCGCGAGATAGGTTCCACGATCCGCCCTACGGCCTGGGAGCCTGGCGATACACGGGCAATCGTGAGATGGGGCATGTAGGGCTTCGTCTCGGCATCTGGGGCAAAAGGTTTCACCGCTACACCAAGCGCTGCTTGCGACTCGCCCAGCGCCGACAGATCGCCCTGAATGCCGGCCCAAATCACTTTGGGTCGATGCATCGTGGGAAAACAACCTAACCTGGCGACTTCCAGGGCCATCGAGGTTTGGCTCTCGCAGACGGTGCCGATTGCTTCGGTGAGGCCGGCCAGGTGGTCTTCGCCCACATCGCCGAGAAAATTGAGCGTGAGATGCAGCTTCTCGGGATTCACAAAGCGCACGCCTTGGCGGGAGATTGTTTCGATCAGGCGCTCGCGCAATGCAAGCACCCCCGAACGGGCAGGGTCGACCAACGGGATCCCGACGAAGAGCCTCACGGATTTGTCCTGATGTCTCGCAGCCATTTGGCATGAAGATCGAGCATCAGCCGGTTGCGTCCGCCCCCGTGAACCGCCTTGCCTTTGAGCGCGGCATCCACGGAGGGAATGGTCTTGGGGAAGTAGGGATCGACCGCCAGTTCGACATCAGATACCCCCTCCGGGTTGCCCGCCTGCGGGTTGTTCGCGAGCTTCAAGTCGGCAACGGCGGCATCCGGCGTTTTGCCCCAGAACTCGTCGAGCGGCGCCGGGTCGTCGGGACGGTCGAATCGCCACATCCAATACCGCGCGACGCCTTCTGAGGTGTCCTGCCGCACTTGTTGCGCATCCCAAGACGCCATCGCGGGGCATGACCACAGGTCGCGGCCCTTGATGTACGGCTGCAGCACCACCGCCGCCCATCCGGACCGAGGATCGCTCGGGGGCCAACTTGCCCACGGCTTGTAGCCGAGCGAGACTTTCAGATCGCGCCGGTCCGGCATCCGGTCGTCGCTGTCGTTCAGATACAGGGCGAACGCCTGGCCGATCTGCTTCAGGTTGCTGAGGCACGCGCTCTGCTTCGCCGCCTCCTTAGTCCGCGCGAAAACCGGAAAGAGGATCGCAGCAAGGATCGCGATGATCGCGATCACCACGAGCAGCTCAATGAGGGTGAATGCTCGGCGCACCCTACTATCTTGCCCCCAAATCGCCCGAATCAACACTTCCGGGTAGTATCGCCGGCCCGGCGATCATTCCGAGATCCGGCCGATCACTTCCAAAGCCCCTAGGATTGCCTGGGTGCGGTAGAGTGTCCAGCTTGACCGAACTTGATCGAACTAACGAAGGTGAGGCGCAGGACAAGTAAAATCCTGCCTTCATGGCAGATCGTTACGAACCGTCCAGCTTCGAGAGCAAGTGGCAGAAGAAATGGGCGGATGCTGACCTCTTCGTCACCCGTGAAGAAGAGGGCCGGCCGAAGTTTTACGGAATGGACTTCTTTCCGTATCCTTCTGGCGCAGGGCTGTCGGTGGGGCACTGCCGGAATTACGTTCCGACCGATGTGATCTGCCGCATGAAGATGATGCAGGGCTACAACGTGCTGCATCCGATGGGGTTCGACGCCTTTGGCCTCCCTGCCGAGAACGAGGCGATCAAGCGCCAGATTCACCCTTCGGCGATGATCGACCAGTACGCCGCCAACTACAAACGGCAGATGGACCTCATCGGCATCTCCTACGACTGGTCGAGATCGTTCAAGTCTAGCGACCCGAGCTACTACAAATGGACGCAGTGGGTCTTCGAGATTCTGTACAAGCGTGGCCTCGCTTATCGAAAGCTGGCGGCGGTGAACTGGGATCCCGTTGACAAGACTGTTCTCGCTGATGAGGAAATCGTGGCGGGCAGGGCTGAGCGCTCTGGCGCCATCGTCGAGAAAAAGTGGATCCCCCAGTGGTTCTTCAAGATCACCGATTACGCCCAGCGCCTGATCGACGATCTCGACACCGTTGACTGGCCCGATGGCATCAAAGCCCAGCAGCGGAACTGGATCGGCCGGAGCGAAGGCGTTCAGTTCCGCATGAGGGTGAGCTTCGAGGGCGATCCGCAGCCCATCGAGGCACCTGCCGACACCTCCGCGCTCGAGCTGAACCAAGCCGCCGAAGCCGCCGGATTTGAGGTGGTTACGAAGGAGCGCGAGCTTTCCTTCGAAGTATTCACGACGAGAATCGACACGATCTTCGGCATGACGTTCTGCGTCCTCGCCCCCGAGCACGCGATCGTCGACCAGATCGCCACGCGAGTCGATGCCATCCACGGCGAAAACATCCGCTCCTACCAGGCCGAGGCCAAGATGCTCAGCGACACCGATCGTCAGGCCACCACGCGAGAAAAGACGGGCGTCTTCACTGGCGCGTTTGCGGTGAATCCAGCCAGCGGCGAACGCGTGCCGATCTGGATCGCCGACTACGTCCTCGCCACCTATGGCACGGGCGCGATCATGGCCGTGCCGGGGCACGATGTGCGGGATTTTGAGTTCGCTCGAAAGTTTGAACTCGACGTCCTACAGGTCATTGCGCCCAGTGGCTCCGCCTTCCAGGCGGAGAGTGCTGTCGGCTTCCGGCCGACTGAACAGCGGCAAGATGCCGCTCCCACTCTCCGGCGGGACGCCGGAGCGACGGCGGAGCTGCCCTTCGAAGCTAAGGACGGCATTCTCGTCAACTCCGGCGAGTACAGTGGCCAGACCGTAAAGGACGCCCAGCAAGGGCTGGGCGAGTGGATCGAGGCGCTGGGGATTGGCGAGCGCAAGATTCAGTACCGGCTGCGCGACTGGCTCATATCGCGCCAGCGCTACTGGGGATGCCCGATCCCGGTGATCCACGCGGCCGAAGGCGAGCTGCAACTCGTCCCCGATCGAGACCTGCCCGTCTACTTGCCCGACGTGGCGAACTACGAGCCTGCCGGCGACGGCTCCTCCCCCCTCGCCCACATTCCCGACTTCGTCAACGTCACCGACCGGGACGGACGCCTCGGCAAGCGGGAGACGGACACGATGGGCGGCTTCGCCTGCTCGTCGTGGTACTTCCTAAGATTCACCGATCCTCACGACGAGGAGCACGCATGGAAGCGCGAGATCGCCGACTATTGGATGCCGGTGGATTGCTACGTCGGCGGCGCGGAGCACGCGGTCATGCATTTGCTCTATGCGCGCTTCTGGACCAAGGTGCTGCACGACGAGGGCTTGATCGCGGTAACGGAGCCGTTTCAAAGGCTGGAAAACCAGGGCCAGGTGCTTGGTCAGACTCCATACCGCAAGCCGGAGCCAGGCGAGCAGTTGGGGTTGGGCGAGGATGGGATCCTGATCTCATTCGACGAGGCGAAGAAGCTTCCCAAGGACCAAGTGCTGTGGCGCTGGTCGCGTATGAGCAAGTCCAAGGGCAACGTCGTGACGCCCGACGAGGTGAAGAAGCAATACGGCGCCGACGCGCTGCGGCTGTACCTGCTGTTCGTCGCGCCGTTCAACGCGGACGTCGAGTGGTCGAACGAGGGCACGCAGGGCACGTCCCGCTTCCTCTCGCGCATCTTCCGGCTGGTGGCCGATCTGCAGCCGATTTACGAGAAGGATTGGAAGGGACTGATCGGTTTCGAGGAAGCCGACGAGCCGGCCAAGAAGCTGCGCCGTCTCACCCACCAGACGATCCAGCGAGCAACAGAGGATATCGAACGTTTTCAGTTCAACACGTATGTGTCGTGGCTCATGAAATTCGTGAATGGTGTGTACGACCTTCAGGGTTCGGTAAAGCAGCCTTCCCGCGCATACGCCCTGGCGGCGAGCGAGGCCATCGAATCTCTGATCCTCCTCCTCGCTCCCGGCTCGCCTCACTCCGCAGACGAACTGTGGTCGCAGATCGGGAGGAAGGGGTTCACCTACCTAGAAGCCTGGCCAACTTTCGATCCTTCACTGGCGACGGAGGACACCGTAACGATCGCGGTCCAGGTGAACGGCAAACTGCGCGATACCATCGAGATGCCGGCGCAAGTGAACCAGGAGCAGGCGCTCGCCGCGTCGAAGGCCTCGGCTAAGGTGCAGGCGCACGTTGAGGGCAAGACGATTCGAAAAGAAATCTACATCCCCGGCAAGCTCGTCAACATCGTCGCCTCGTAGGGAGTGGACTGCGCTTGGTCTCGGACCATGAGCGAGGGAAATCGCTGTGGAGTCTTCGCGACCCTCCTCATAGACGGGAATGTCCGCGTAGGGGCAAGGCGTGCCTTGCCCGATCACAACAATGTTAGGGCAAGGCACGCCTTGTCCCTACAGGATTGGACTGCGCTTGATCTCGGACCACGGCCGGGGAAATCGCTGTGGGGTCTGTCCCACCTTGTTGAAAATCGGGGAGAGACGCACCACATCCGTCCCAGGCAGAGCCCGCTCCACCACTTCCTCCAACTTCAACCCCAAGGACGAGAAATCCCCTTCAACTTGCTCCCGCTCCGCCGGAGTCCGCATCGGCAGCACGCGTCCGCCCACCTTGCAGAACGCGGCGCTCAGCTCGAGTTGCGCCGCCAACGGCGCGACCGCCCGGCCTGTCACCACGTCGAACGACTCGCGCATTTCCCACTCCTCCGCCCGCGCCTGCACAGTCTTCAGGTTCGGCAGTGGATTCTGGCTCAGGAAGCCCAGCATCTTGCCCGAGCTGTCAAGCCCAACTACTTGCAGGTCCACCCGAACCACGGCCAATGGCCAAGCAGGGAAGCCGGGGCCGGTGCCGATATCCAGCACCACCGAGCCGAGCGGGATTAGGTCTTGGAACAAGAGGCTATCCACGAAGTGTCGCTGCCACGCCTCCTCGCGAGGGATCCGCGTCAGGTTCATCACCTCGTTCGCCGCGTAGAGGTTATCCTCGAAGACCTCGAATTGGTCGAGCACCCCGGAGGTTACAGATAGCCCCATCTCGGCGAGGGCCGAAGCAAGCGCGTCTCTATTCAGGTTCGACCTCGGCTTCCTGCCCCGAAAGCGATGCCGCCGGCGTGTCGAGGTGCAACAAGTGCCCAAGTCTGCCAAGCACGACGTATACGAGGCACGCAGAAAACAGTCCCCCGAACATGCCGCCGATCACGTCGGTCGGCCAGTGGACCCCTCGGTAAATGCGACTGAGCCCAACAAGCGCCGCCCAGCCGAGCGCCACCTGCCCGATCCACGCATTCTCCTTCCTCCAGGTCAGCAGAAGCAGCATGAAGGCGATGCCGAACGAGGTGGTCGAGTGCCCGCTGATGAAGCTCTTGGCGGTCACGTCCTCCTGCGCCTGGGTGAAAGCGAGCAGGCTCGGGCGGTCGCGCGGCAGCAGCAGCTTGACTCCGTCGGCCACGACGACCCCGGACAGAATCAATGTGACGGCAAGCGGCAGCACGTAATAGCGCGTCGAGCGAATGAAGATCAAAGAAATGATCAAGAGCCCCTGCACCCATCCGAGCCCGCTGCCGCTGATGAGCCAGAAGATGGGGTCGAGCCACTCGCGGTGCATATCGACATGAATGGCCCGAAAGCCGTTCATGTCGAAGTCGTACATCCACCGCACCAACCGAGTTTACAATGGCACTGTGAATCGCGACGAAGTCTTTACCCGCATCCAGGCGCCGGCTTTGGAGGCGACGAGCCGCGCATCAGCGTGAAGAGTTCGCTTGACAAGCAGGCGGCGCTCATTCAGCATCCGAACATTGGCGTGGCGGCTTATGTGGGCAAATACGGCTGGGTAACGATTTCGCTGGTCGATGAGGACACGCTGGATTTAGCCATCGATCTGATCGACGAGAGCTACGCGATGGTTGGTCCGAAGCCTAAGGCGAGGATCGGCTGACGCCGATTGGCCGGCAGGATGCCGGATCTCCCAGTTAGGGGCGATGGTAATCGCCGTCGCCGTAAGCCGCTGCTTGCGGCGGGATCACCTTCGCCCACGGCTCCTTCGCCGGCACGATCGCAAAAACGAGAGGAAACTTGCCCGGCGGCGGGTTGGGCGTGTATTTCCCAGCGCCCCACGCCACACTAGATGCATAGCCTTTGAAGTCTTTGATTCGGTCCTGCTGGGGATCGAGCGTAATCTCCGCCTCGAGCGTCCCATCCAGGCCATGTTCGCCAGCGGGCTGCATGGAGGCCATCGAGAATCTGCCGACAAGGTACAGCTTGCCCGCCTTGGCCGACAGCGAAAATTCCTCCTTGCCGATCTGCGGCGCATTCCAGAAGTCGGGCTCTCCCCGGACGTTGTCCACTAGGTGGTAGCGAACCAGCCGCCGAACAAACGCCTGAGGCAACTGCCCCTGCCTCATCGCCCGCACCTCCTCGGGATAGATCCAAAGGAAATCGCGCCCCACCCCATGATTCAGCTCGTCGCAACCCGCCGGAAGCGGATAAACGCGCGAGTACACGGAGAGGATGGAGACAGAGGGATCGGCTCCTCGACTATATCGGGCCGATACTTCTTCCGCGGAAATCTGCGCATTCGAAGGCGGCGATTGCCGATAGGCGGTGAGACCCTTCTGGATGAACTGCAGCACCCGCTCGGGATCGCGGTTATTGTTGAATCCAAACCCACGCCCATCCGCGCTCGCCACGTAGAAGCCCTGGGCCGTCACATGATTCTTCAATCGGCCATTGATCGAAGCCGCCATCGGCATAAACCACTTGCTTGAAGCGAACTGCTGGTTCTGCAGCTCATGCGTGTTGCCGACTGCAGGGACGAACTGACCTTGTAGCAGGGCGATGATCTCAGGATTGGCGAATGTGAACCGACGGTCCAACTGTCCGTTGTTTCACGTACAGCCGAGTGGGTTGCCGTTCATGATCCAGAGGAACATCGGCTTGCCGGTGCGCTGAGATTCCTGCCGCGCCTCCATCAGGTTGGTGCGCCACGGGATCGTGAGCCACTTGTCTTCGTCTGCCTTGGGGACGACGGTCGCGATCATCTGATCGAGGGTCGGCCCGCTGAGGGCGAGGAGCAAAGCTAGCGCGGCGAGAGGCATGGCTGTATTGTACGACTAAGCTTCCTTAGGATCGAGCAGATGTTTCAGGCGAGATCGAACGGCATTAGGGTTCCGGCCGAATAGTCTGCCCAGCGCCGCAACGGTGTCGCCCGAAGCGAAGTCGGCGACGAGCGTGGCATCCTCGTCGGGAGTCCAGTCGCGGTACGCGCTAGGATGTTTGCGCCGGATTCCTGGGAGGTTGCTCGGCAGCTTCCTATCCATGAGATCATTCTAACGTGAACTGCTGAAAGCTGTGAACTGGCGGCACCCGATTCACAGCATTCTGCAGTTCACATGGGGAGCAAGCCTAATAAGTGCTTATGAAGCTTTTGCAATCTCGCCCTTGGTCATAAGGATCGGCCGACGCCGATCTGCCGGCAGGATGCCGGCGACCCCCGCTAGGCTACGACGCCTTCGCGATCTCGTCCTCGGTCATGAGGATCGGCGGGATCTTCTCGTCGATCACGCCCTTGGGCAAGATAACCCGCTTGACGTCGTCGGCGCTCGGCACCTCGTACATCACGTCCATCATCACCTGCTCGATAATCGCCCGCAGAGCACGCGCACCGGTTTTGCGCTTGAGCGCTTCCCGCGCGATCTCATGCAGCGCCGCCGGGTCCACGATTAGCTCGACTCCGTCGAGCTCAAAAAACTTCGCGTACTGCTTCAGAATCGCGTTCTTCGGCTGGGTCAGGATCTGCACCAGCGTCTCCTCATCCAGCGGATCGAGCGTCGCGATCACCGGCAGACGGCCGATGAACTCGGGGATCAGACCGAACTTCAGCAGGTCCTCAGGCAGCGTGTCCTTGAGAACGCTCTTCTTCTTGTCGAGCTGCGTCTCGGGCGATGAGCGGAAGCCCATCGTGTTTTCCTTCATGCGCCGCCGGATCATGTCCTCGATGCCCTCAAATGCGCCGCCGCAGATGAAGAGCACGTTCGTGGTGTCGATCTGCAAATATTCTTGTTGCGGGTGCTTGCGTCCGCCCTGAGGCGGCACATTCGCGATGGTGCCTTCCAAAATCTTCAACAGCGCCTGCTGCACGCCTTCGCCGCTGACGTCGCGAGTGATCGACGGGTTGTCCGACTTGCGCGCGATCTTGTCGATCTCGTCGACATAGATGATGCCGCGCTCGCACATCTGCTTCGGATTGCGCGGATCGAGCGATTCAGCGGCCTGCCAGAGCTTGAGCAAAATGTTCTCAACATCCTCGCCCACGTAGCCCGCTTCGGTCAACGCGGTTGCATCGGCGATCGCGAACGGCACGTTCAGCATCCGCGCCAGAGTCTGAGCGAGAAGCGTCTTGCCCGATCCCGTCGGGCCGAGCATGAGGATGTTGCTCTTCTGCAGCTCCACGTCGTCGCCGACTCGCTCGTTGATGCGCTTGTAATGGTTGTAAACGGCTACCGACAGCGCCTTCTTGGCATAGCTCTGGCCAACGACGTAGTTGTCGAGGAAGCCGACGATCTCCTGAGGCTTGGGCACTTCGCCACCGGCGAGAAATCCGCTGAGGTGGGGCCGGACGACCGCCGCCGGGCTCGCAAGACCGATCCCACCCTTGTCGGGCTCGTTATGCAGGATGTCGTTGCAGAGATCGATGCAGTCGGAGCACACCGCCCCATGAAGACCAACGATCAGCTTTTTAACCTGCTCTTTGGTCTTGCCGCATAAGCAGCATTGGTCGCGGCGTTCCAGTGTCTTAGCCATTCACATTCCTAGTCTACAAAAAGAAGGCCAGATTAGCGAATTTGGAATTTAGAATTTAAAATTTGGAATTGGTGGGCGCTATGGATTCCAAATTCTAAATTCAAAATTCTAAATTCCAAACTTCCCCATCTATCGGACGCCGGACTCGACAACCTTGTCGACAATTCCGTAGGCCTTGGCCTCTTCCGCCGACATGAAGTAGTCGCGATCGCAGTCCTTCCGCACCTTTTCCCCATCCTTGCCGCTGTGTTTGCTGAGGATGCTCATGAGGATGTCCATGTATCGGTTGATCTCCGCCGCTTGCACATTAATATCGGCTGTAGTTCCCTGGAATCCAGCCGAAACTTGGTGAATCATGACCCTCGCGTGCTTTAAACAGGATCGTTTACCGGCTCCGCCGCCGGCAAGAAGAACAGCCCCCATCGACGCCGCCTGGCCGACGCACGTCGTGGCAACATCGGGCTTGATGATCTGCATCGTGTCGTAGATGGCGAGGCCCGAGCTCACCGAGCCCCCCGGCGAGTTGATGTAAAACTCAATATCCTTGTCCGGGTCTTCCTTTTCCAGGAACAGGAGCTGGGCCACGATCAGGTTGGCGACATAGTCGTCCACCGGCGTGCCCAAGAAGACGATGCGGTCTTTGAGGAGTCTCGACCAAAGGTCGTAGCTTCTTTCGCCTCGTGCGGTCTGCTCGATTACGTACGGGATGCCCACTCTATCTTCCTCCGTGAACGGCGCTTGCCGACATCACCCATAGGTTACCCATCGGCCCATCCGCTCAGGGTTTGCAGCGCATCTTTACCAGAGCTTCGCCCCCTCGATACCTCGCCACGGTGCCGCGCCTCAATCGCCCGCTGTCAGGGCATCCGGAAGTTCAGCGGCCATCACAGTGAACGCCAGTCATATCGATCCCTCGGCTTCGCTCGGGATGACAGTACGGGCTCCGGGGGGATGATCAACACCACGCAACCCTCACAATTGTCATCCCGAGCGCAGCCGAGGGATTGAATGTTTGCACCTCTATTGAAAGAGGTAGGACTCCGAATGCCTAAGGACGGGCGTGGCGCGGGCATTAGGTACGTTATGGTGCCAAGTTCTGGGTCTAAGGGTCGCGGAAGGAGCATTACGATGCTTGGAACGGCCATTACGGTGCGTGGAACGCGCGTTACGATGCCCCGAAAGGCAATTACGGAGCGTGGAACGAGCATTGCGTTGCCTTGAATCGCCATTACGATCCGTGGAATGGGTCTTACGACGCCCTGAATCGCCGTTACGATTATCGTAAGGGGTCTTCCAGGCATCGTAACGTGCCTTCCAAGCATCGTAAGGGCGATTCTTTTGCCGATAACGGCGCAAATGTATCGCGCAACATGCGCTACGCCGTGACCGGCGTCTTCGCATCCGCGTGCTCGGCGAGGAACTCGCCGACCTTCCGCGCGATCGCTCGGAAGTGCAGCTCTTCCACCTGGTTGTTCTTGCGCAGCAGGGTCAGCAGGTCTTCAGGAGACATCTCGTACTCCTGAGCCATCGAGACCAACTCCTCGCTTAGCTCGGCGTTGCTGAGCTGCATCTTCTCCCGCGTGAAGACCTCGCGGATGAGCAGCGCGCGCTTGACGTGGACCTGGGCGCTCTCGTTCCACTTCTCGGCGAGATCCTCGACGGTCATGCCATTTTCCTCGGCGTACTGCTCCATCGTCTTGCCAGCCTTCTGCTGCTCCAGCGCGGTCTCCTGCAGGCGGCGGGCGGCGAGGCCTTCCCACATGTTGTCGGGAACGTGCACGGTTGAGCGCTCCAGCAGCGTGTCGAGCAGCTGGGCATTGACGATCTCGCGCACCATTTCCTGCTTTGCATGGCCGATCGTATCCTTCATCCGCGCCCGAAGATCGTCGATGTTCTCCGTCTTCAGCGACTTGGCGAAGTCTTCGTCCAGCTCAGGCAGCGTCACCGCGCTGAGCGAGTTCACGCTGACGGTGGCCTTGTGCTTTTTGCCCGCCCAGTCCTTCTCCTGGAAGTTCTCCGGGAAGGCGAGATCGATGTGCTTCATCTCCTCGACCTTCATGCCGATGAGCGCCTTATCGAGCTGCGGGAAAGTCTGGCCGACGACGGTCATAAAGGTGCGGCCATCGCCCTCCTTCCCATCGATCTTGATGTTGACCACCGCCACGTCGCCTTCCTGGGTGCCGCGGTCGGTGATCGCCTCGCGCGTCGAGCGGCGCTTGCGGAGTTCTTCGAGCTGATACTCGATCTCGTCGTCGGTGACATCGGTTTCCTGCATCTCGACCGGCAGGCCCTTGTATTCGCCGAGATCTACTACCGGGGGCAGCGGCACCTTGGCGACGAATTCCATCTCGCCGGTTTCCTGGTCGAGCTTCTTCAGGTCGACGGCGATGCGCTGGCTGGGGTCGGGAGCAAGCTTCTCCTGCTCGATCGCCTTGTTGATCGCCGGCTTGAGAATCTCATCGGCGGCCTGGCCGTACAGGTCTTCCTTGTCGATGTACTGCTCCACCATCGCCCGCGGCGCATGGCCGGGACGGAATCCGGGAAGCCTGATCTTCTTGCTCAGTTGCTTGGTGGCCCTGGAAAAGCCTTCTTTGACCTCGCTCGGCTCGCACGTAATGGTGAGCTGGACGGTGCAAGGATTGAGATCTTCTCGAGAAATGGTCATGGCGGGTAGTGCCGGCTTGCCTCGCCGGCGGAAGAGAGAATTGTACCTGCGACGCTCTCCTCCGAACCCCGGACCCGCGCTCGTCGCCAAATCATCTGGAAGGGATTTTCAGAAGGAGAGCAAATGGGAACTACCGTTTACGCAACGTTCATCGATGCCGCCAACGCGGAGAAGGCAGCCGGGGCGCTGCTCGACTACGGCGTGAGGCCGGAGGACGTCAGCATGGTCCGCAAGCATGAGCCGCAGGGTGACCTCCCGGACGTGGCGCAAAGCAATCGCGGAATGGATGCGGAGCCCGCATACGCCCCCGGCTCCAGCGCGGCAAGCGATGAGAAGTACGACAACCTCACCGCCTACGATGCGAAGCCGCAGGACCGCGATCCGGAAGAGGCGGCCAAGCAGGGCATCACGACCACCACGCCCCAGGACGCCGGCGCAGGCGCCATCAAGGGCGCAGGCGTCGGTCTTGGGGTGGGAGCGGTTGCCGCTCTGGCCGCCTTGTTCGTTCCTGGTTTCGGCTTGATTGTCGGCGGCGGCGCGTTGGCGGCGGCCCTCGGCGGAGCCCTCGCCACAACCGGCGCAGGGGCGGTAGCCGGCGCGGTGACGGGCTATTTGAAGGATCAAGGCATGGACTCGGCGATCGCCGCCGATTACGAGCGCAGCGTCCTCGATGGCGGAGCGCTCATCTCGGTGGCGGTGCCGAGCGGACAGGTCGATGAGTCCACGGTGCGCTCGATTCTGTCGAAGTATGGGGCGGAAAACGTCTACGACTTCGCCGGACGTGGCTCCGGAGGATACGTGGCCTGAGGCTCAGTGGCGGGGACATTCCTGTCCCCGACTGGACCGAAGGTCCAGCCTGAATTCGTTGCTCGGGCTTTGCCCGAACGGGGACAGGAGTGTTCCCGCCACGAGGAAAATCTCTGCCAGGGTCTCCCCGCCAATCAGGGGTTTGCTCGCAGCGAGCGCACGCGCGCAAAGCAGTAGATCGCGACAAGGATCGGAAAGCCGAGCGTTGACCGGGCCAGCTTGTCGCCATGGAAGACCCCCATGAACGCCACGCCGGCCACAACGCGGAGGGCAAAGATCAACAATGCCAGCCTCATCAAAGGTAGCTTCGAGCGAGCAACCATCATCGCGCCCACGATCTCAACCCCGTAGAGGGCGGCGAGAATCGCGTGACTAGCCGGCGTGCCGGGCTGTTTGGGGTTGAATAGCACGATGCCTAGGCCCGCACCAGCCAGCACGGCCGCCGTGCATCCGCCCAGGCGGTCCATGAAGTAGTCGCCGCGGATGGGCCGGTTCTCGTACACGCTCAAGAGTCTAATCGTTCGGGCGTCGATGGTGCCGCGAAAGCCGCTTGCGCGAATGGTGCAGGTTCGTGAGGTCCTTGCCTTCGCGACGCAATACCGTCACCGATCCGTCGACTTCCAGCATCGATAGTTCGACCTTCTCGATATCCGAAACCTCGTGCTCTCGCAGGGCCGCCATCAGCTCTTCCACGGTCAGGTGCTCGCGCTTCAGGTTCCGGTAGATAATCTTGCCGTGGGCAACGAGCACGACGGGTACGCCTTCCACGAAGCGCTGAAACCATTCTGAGCGCTGCCTCACCATCGCCACGATTACGTTGATCACGATGAGCGTGAAGGCGGCGACAATGCCGCCGGTGACGCTCGTATCGGGCCCCGTCATCGCGTTCTGAACGGCGTTTGAGATGAGCAACAACACGACCAAATCGAACGGCGTTAGCTGTCCGATCTCGCGCTTGCCCGCCAGCCGAATGAGGATGAGCAGGAAAACGTAGACGACCGTTGTGCGCAGGGCAATCTCAAGGAGGGTCTGCGCCTGAAGATTCCACATCTAGCGCTCTTTCGCTTGCTTGGATCGGCGTTCGATTTCTTCGAGCACCATGTCCGGCGCTACCGTTTCCTTCAGCTCGTCGATGGCGGGGTCAAACGCTTCGTCGATGTTCATCTGTTCTGCCATGGCATCAATCAAACGCAGGATGCGAGTTATTTCGTATTCGGAAAGCAGATTGATCTGAAGGTCGAGATCGGCGCGCTTGTCGGCCACCTCACCCATCTTGTTTTGGCTGATCAGCACGAAGGTTGAGAGGAAGATCGCTTCTAGTGAAACGATCATCGTGAGTAAGCCGAACGGGAAGGGATCGAAGGCCTTGATAGGCGTCCAGCCGAGATTGATCGGGATCCATATTCCAAACCACAACACGTGCAAGTAGACAAACGCCATGCTGCCGGAGAACAAAGTGAACACGTCGGCGATTCGATCCTGAACGCTCTTGGAAAGCTCTGCCTGCTTGCGCAACTCCACGATCCGGCAGATGTTCTCCTCGAGAACGTCTGCGACATGCGGGTTCTCCTGCCGTTTCAGATGCAGATCGGCGACTCGTTCTTTGTGGTGCTTCGCGAGTAGGTCGTGAATCCTCATCACTATGGTTGTATCAGGTTCGGCGAAATATGGCGAGCACCTGAATGGTTTGCAAGCAACAATGAACGTATGCCGGCGATTCGAATTCTCGTAACGGGCCGTGTGCAGGGCGTGGGCTTTCGCTACTTCGTTCGTGAGATCGCCGAGTCGATGGGCGCGGTGGGCGAGGTATGGAATCGATCGGATGGCGCGGTCGAGGTCATCGCCCAGCATCCCGATGAGAAGGTGATCGATGCCCTGGCGGAAACGCTCGAAGCTGGGCCGGGCCGTGTTGCAGCAATCAAGAGCGAAGCTACCGCCGAAGGCGACTACGCCGCCTTCGAGATCGGCGCGACGCGCTGATTTCTAACTAGCCCGCAGCACGCTCGACCGATAAGCCTTGCGCTCGTACATGTCCTGGTCTGCCGACTCGAGCAGCTTCTCGTAGTCGTGCCCGTCCTCACCTAGCACGGCGAGACCATAGCTGAAGCCGCTGCAACGGCCCACGAGGTCGACGTGGCGCATGAACCGGTCAAGCGCCATCTCCATGGCGGCAAGCGCTTCGCCGTCGCATCGGTTCGGGAAGACGACGATGAACTCGTCGCCGCCGTTCCGGGCGGGGATTGCGTCGGCGGGAAGCGTCTTGCGCAGTGATCGGCCGAGGGTTTTTAGCACCTGGTCGCCAAAGGCATGGCCGAATCGGTCGTTAAGTTCCTTGAATCGGTCGCAGTCGATCATCGCGACCACGAGAGGCTGATCGAGCAGGGCGGCCTTGTCGATCAATTTGCGGGCGCGCTCTTCGAGGGCGGGGCGGTTGTACAGTCCGGTCAACGCATCGCGGGTCGCCATCATCGTCACATCGCGCAGCTTGCTCTCGACGCTGTGAAAAATGCGCATGAGCGAGTACAGCACGCTCGTCTGAATGACGAAGTTGACCATATAGTCGGCGTTGCGGGGCAAGTGGGTGGCATCGAGAAACGCGAGCATAAGCGCTGTCGCCAACACCAAGGCGGCGCCGGCTTGCCTCCCGCCGCGCTTGGTAGCGAGCCACAGTGGCAGCACGTAGGCCATACGAAGCCCTGGTTGGAATCCGCTCGCGAAATCGACGCCGATCAGCGCCGCAAGGGAAACGAAGCTCAACACGAGGGCGCGGCAGGCCGCCGACGTTCGGTAGAGTTCGATCCACCGATCAAAGGCATTTGCGAGAGGAGCAACGAGTCGAGGCATTCCACTCTAGATCGTCGGAATGTCTGAGCATTAACTTGAGGTCTCGCGAGAGAATTCCTCAAGTTATTTGTAAGGTTTAGTCGCCGCTCTGGCCGATGTACAGAGAATGTGACCTCAAAGCCGAACTCAAAGTTGGCGCGGGCAGCCAAAATTTAGCAAATGTCCTTGACAAGCGCACGTAGGCCGGCCCCGTCGAAGCGGGAAGGCGCGCCAGTTCTGGTGCTTCTGCACGGCCTTGCCAGCAACGAGGAAGACCTGCTGGGGCTCGCGCCGGAACTGGACCCTGAGTTGGAAATCGTTTCGCTGCGAGCGCCCTACGAGACGGGCTATGGCGGGTACATGTGGTTCGGTATCGAGTTCTTGCCCGACGGCAGTCGGAGGATCGATGAGTCGCAGGCGCGGGAGTCCTTGGCTGAGGTTATACGATTTATCGAGGACCTGCATGGTCCGACGGTGATCGGCGGATTCAGCCAGGGCGCGATGCTCGCCTCGGGCGTGCTTTTTCAGCGGCCCGATTTGGTGCTTGGCGGACTCTTCATGAGCGGCCGATATATGGCTCAGTTTGATCTCGGGCCTGTCCCGGAGCCTCGTCCGGTTCTGGTCCAGCATGGCCGGTTTGATCCCGTGCTGCTGGCGACCGAAGGGCGAGAACTGGCAGAAAAGCTAGAGGCGCGGGGCCATGGCGTGACCTGGCGTGAATACGACATAGCGCACCAAGTGAGCCTGGAGAGCGTCCGTGACGCCGCCGCGTGGCTGAAGACGCTTGGGTCACTCGCAAGGGCAGGGAACAGCGGTTCATTCCTTGCAAGTCCAATGAAAAGGCTTAAACGCTAATCCGTTTCCGGCTCTCACTGGGAGAGCAAGAGCCAGAGAAAGGAGAAAACCAATGCTTTTTGTAAGAAAGACAACGCCCACGGTGATCGTGGAAGACAACAGCGCCGTGAGGACAGAGGCGGCATTGCTGGCCGACGAGCGCGAGCGCGCCTCTGGAACGGTGATGTTCTTGGGCGTCACCGCCGTTCTTGTACTGCTGTTCTTGGTGGGCTACTTTGCCTGGTGGGCACCGGTCCATTCGGCTGAAGCCGCCGCCGAAGCGGCCCGCGAAAATAATGTGTCGGTCACGACCGAGCGCATCATCGAGCGGCCCGTTCCGACGCAGACTCAGCCTCCGACGATTATTCAGTCTCCGCCGCAGATCATTCAGTCGCCTCCGATTATTCAGGACCGGATTGTCCCGGTGCCGATTCCGGTACCGACGCCGAATAACAACGGCAATACTGGGACCGCGACCACTGCGGGTGACACGAGTACAGCCGGCGGCTAAAAAAGCTCGCTTGTTGAACGGGGGCTTGCCTTCGCGCAAGCCCTCTATTCGCGTCTGACTGCATACGGCTGGGCGACGCTGAAGTGTCGCATACGGGTCGCGGGCCTAACCCATTTGACTTCGCTTAGGGTAGGTCCGCGCTCCGCTCACATAGCTTCCAAAAGCACCGCAGTCGCCTCGCCGCCGCCGATGCATGGCGTGGCGACGGCGTACTTGCCGCCTCGTCGTCGAAGCTCATAGAGGGCGGTGATAATGAGGCGCGCGCCTGACATCCCGATCGGGTGCCCCAAGGCGACGGCGCCGCCATTGACATTGAGCTTCTCGCTCGGAATGTTCACTTTGCTGGATACCACCATCGCGACCGTGCTGAAGGCCTCGTTAACTTCGAAGAGATCGATATCGTCTACGGTCTTGCCTGCCTTTTGAAGCAGCTTCTCAATCGCAAACGCCGGGGCGGTCGTGAACCATTGGGGCGCTTGGGCGTGAGTCGCGTAGGCGACGATTCGCCCAAGCGGACGGATGCCTCGACGCTCCGCTTCCGCAAGAGACGAGACGATCATTGCCGCCGCCCCATCATTGAGACTGGAGGCGTTGCCGGCGGTGGTGGTGCCTTCTTTGCCGAACGCCGGGCGGAGGTCGGCTAGCTTGGCCGGGTTGCCTTTCTTCGGCTCCTCGTCCAGATCAACCATGATCGGGTCACCCTTGCGCTGCGGGACGGGTACGGGCACGATCTCTTCGCTGAGGCGGCAGGACTCCTGAGCCGCCAGCGCCTTGCGGTAGGACTCGGCGGCGAAGGCGTCGATTTGCTCGCGACTCAATTTGAATTCGGCGGCGGTGGCGTCGCCGCAATTGCCCATGTGGCAGTTGCCGTAGGGGTCCCACAGCCCGTCGTGGATCATGCTGTCGATAAGCGTGCCGTTGCCCATTCGATAGCCTGTACGCGCCTTGTCGAGGAGGTATGGGGCGTTCGACATGGACTCCATGCCGCCGGCGAGCATGAGCTTGTTGTCGCCACACCGAATCGCCTGCGCCGCCAGCATCGCCGCCTTCATGCCGGACCCGCAAACTTTGTTGATGGTGAGCGTGGGAACCGAATCGGGAACTCCCGCACCGATCGCCGCTTGGCGAGCGGGTGCCTGGCCGACTCCGCCGGTGAGCACGCAGCCCATGATGACTTCCTCGATCTCCTCAAGCTTGATCCCCGCCCGTTCGGCGGCGGTCTGGATCGCGATCGAGCCGAGTTGGGGTGCGGTGAGGCTTGCGAGGGAGCCGGAGAATGCGCCGATCGGGGTTCTCGCGCCAGACAAAATGACAGCTTCTTCCATCGTTGTTTCCTACGTGGAAGGGTACCTGCCGGTGCAAAAGTGGGATGGGCGTCCCGCCCATCATCGTAGCAACATGGAGGCACCAAAAGGGGGAGCGGCTTAGGGCGTGTCGGGGACAGGAATGTCCCGACACTGGGGAAACCGTCTAGCTCGTGCCGCCGCCGTCCGGCGGAGACGACTGCCCACCTCCGCCGCCGCCCGGAGGAGGACCGCCGGGGCCGCCCCGGCCTCCGGGACCGCCCGGTCCCATCGGCATCTCTTGGAACTTGAACGGTTGGCCGAGCATGTCCCGCCAGGCGCCTCGCTGAGCATCCGTCAGGATCGCCAGCACCTTGCCCTCGACTTCCTTTCGATGCGCCATCATCTGCGCGCGCATCTGCTGCGGATCGGGGGGGCCGCCCTGCCCGCCTTGCGGAGCCATCGGGGGCCGATCGTTCTGCATGATCTGCTGGATCTGCTGTCGCTGCTCTTGGCTTAGCCCCAACTTCTCGGAGACATTTGGCCTGCCAATCACTCCGGCACCCTGAAGCTGGAGCACCAGCTCCTGATACCGCTTGAATTGCGACGGATTCAGGATCTCCTTGATCTTGCCGTCCATTTCACGACCCCGTTGCTGGCCGAAGCCGCCCTGACCCTGGCCAGGCTGTCCGCCCTGTCCGCCAGGGAAACCCGGAGGTCGCCCGCCTTGTCCACCCTGCCCACCAGGTCCGCCGGGGGGAGGTCCGGCCGGGCCGCCAGGAGGAGGTCCGCCTTGTCCGCCTGGACCGCCGGGGGGAGGTCCGCCAGGACCACCGGGACCGCCCGGAGGAGGTCCGCCTTGGCCGCCAGGACCACCTGGACCTCCACGGCCCGGTCCGCCGAAGCCGCCCTGTGGCGGGGGCATGAGCTGCGCGAGCTGCTGGATCTGCTCTTGTGAAAGCTTAAGCTCCTTCTGCACGTCCGGCCGCATGAGGATGTTGGGTCCTGGACCCATCATCTGCCGTCCCTGCCGGCCCATCTGCATTCTGCCGCCCTGCGGTCCTGCAGGCGGCGGTCCACCCTGTCCGTCCTGGGCGAGAGTCAGCGAAGCCGCTACCAGCGCCAGCGCAATCAATGTTGTCTTGAACATTCGTTTCTCCATGCCGGCAGCACTCACGCCGGCGCTTACATCTCCTTTATAAGCCATTGATGTGAGGAATTTATTTGGGTTGCCTATTTCGGCAGATGAATCTCAATTACGGTGCCCTGACCCAGCTTGCTTTCGATTTCCATCGTGCCGCCATGCGCCTCCACGATCGTCTTGCAGATCGCAAGACCGAGTCCGGCGCCCCCATCTGCCCGATTGCGAGCCGCGTCCGCGCGGTAGAACCGTTCGCCAAGGTGCGGAAGATGTTCCGGCGCGATCCCCTCTCCGGTATCGGCGATCCGCAGAATGACTTCGGACTCTGACGAACAGACGGTAACCGTCACTTGGCCCGTCTCGGGGGTGTGCCGCTGCGCATTGTCGAGCACGTTGCTCAGAACGCGTTCGAGGTGGCTCTTATCTCCTTGGACGAGCACCGCCGAGTCTTGCAGATCGAGGGTAATCTCCGGCTCGCGTGCAGGCATCTGATCGACGGTTTCCGCCACGAGCACCCTCAAGTCGAGCGTTTCGATTTGCATGGCAAGATGGCCCGCGTCGGATCGGGCCAGGACAAGCATTTCCTGGACGAGACGGCCCACCGTCGACGCCGCCTCGTCGGCGATCGTGAGCGCCTTGTTTCGTTCTTCCTCGGTAGCACCTGCCGCTAACGCCGAACTCGTCGCAAGGCGCAGCCGGGTGAGCGGGGTGCGAAGTTCGTGGGAAGCGTCGGCGGTGAACCGCTTCTGGTTCTCGAAGGCGGCGTTCAACGCCACAAAGCCGTCCTGCAGGCGATCGAACGTCGCGTTGAACGTGCCGCCAAGCTCGGCGAATTCGTCCCCGCCCTCCATGGGTAGCCGCTGGGACAGGTCCTCAGCCGATATGCGGGCCGCCGCCGCTTGCATGGAGGCGATCGGGCGCATCGCACGCCCGGTAAGGAACAGCGCGCTAAAACCGGCGATCAGAACCGCGGCGGGGAGGAAGATGAGCAGGGTGCCGACCTGCTGCTGCAGCGAATCGGCGAGGCCACGCTTGTCCTGCGCGACTTGAATCGCCCCGCCTGAGTTGGGGCCGTTCAGGATAGGCGCGGTGAAGATGCGGACCTGCACGCCGTCAGACAGGCCGTCGGAATAGCTCTCCTGGCCCCTGAGCGCCCGCTTCAAAGCGATCCGATCGAACGGGTCATCGCGCATCATGCCGAGCGGCCTGCCCTCAGAATTGAAGCGGCGAGGCCGGCGCAGATCGGCGAACTGGATGGCGACCGGATCGTTGAATCGCGGAGGCAGTTGGCCGTTGTTTTCGAACGGGCGCTGGTTTGGAGGCGGGCCATCCTCCGGGTTCCGCCCAATGGGCCCTATCCCTCCCGGCTGGCCCGGCGGCCCCGGCTGTGGACGCAGCGCGCGGTCGCGCAGTTCGTGATCGATGCCCCGAGCCATGCGCGTGAAGTTCGCGGCGATCGTGCCGCCGCTGAACGCGATGAGCAGGATGGCGATGACAACCACGTTCCAGGCGGTGAGCTGAAATCGAAGCGAGCGAATTCGCAAGCCTAACCCCCATCCCGCGGGCTCCGCAGCACGTAGCCGATGCCGTGCACGGTGTGGATCAGCTTGCGGTCAGTGCCGCCGTCGAGTTTCTTGCGCAGGGAGGTGATGTGGAAATTGACTGTGTTTTCGAGGCTCTCCTCGTTGTTCCAGACGCTTTCAAGGATGACCTCGCGGGTGAGTGTTCGCCCTTCATTACGGGCAAGCGCCTCGAGAAGCGAAAACTCGCGCCGGGTCAAATGAATAGGCTCGCCGCCACGCTCCACCGTGTGAGCCTTGGAATCGATCACCACATCGTCGATCTTGATCGTGCCGGTGCGATGGATCGCGTCGCGTCGGAGCAGCGCGTGGATCCGCGCCAGCAACTCGCGTACGTCGAAAGGCTTGGCGAGATAATCGTCGGCACCGCCTTCCAGACCCTTGACTCGGTCGTCGATGGTGTCTCTCGCGGTGAGCATGAGAATCGGCACGTTCAACCCGAACTTGCGAACCTCGTCGCAGATCGTCCACCCATCGACGCCGGGGAGCATCACATCGAGAATCAGGAACCCGTAATTGTTGAGCAGAGCCTTGTCGAGCCCCGAGTCGCCATCCGCGGCGACATCGACGTCGAAGCGCTCCCGCCGCAACGCAGCGGCGATCTGCTCGGCTATAACCGCATCGTCTTCAACTAGCAGGGCACGCATGATCGTGGGAGCGCAAGCCAAAGCTTCCGCTTTCCGGGATTATTGTTTCCCGAAATCGTTAGCTTTCTATGAGCCCCACCGTTTCAGACTCGGGATGCCTTCGATGGCGGCGTTGGCGACGTAGGCGGGCGCGCCGACCTCCGTCAGCTTCTGATTCACGAGCTCCTGCATTTGCTCGACGGTAAGGTCGGGGTCTGTGAAGCTTCCTTCCTTGTAGCAGTGGCTGCAATATTCGGTGTTCGTGGAGCCGTCGGCATTGGTTCCCCCGCCTTCCGCATCGAACTTCATCGGCATTCCGCAACTTTGGCAATTCTCTTCCATGCCTGCATTCTATAGAATGTCGAGCAAGATGATCATTCGTCCCGCAAAATTGTCCGACGCTTCCCGCCTGGCGGAACTCGCGTCGCAGCTCGGCTATCCCTCGACGTCCGAGCGCACCGGCCGTCTGCTTAGGGCCTTGATTCCCGGTGACGTGGTGCTGCTGGCGGAGGAGGACGAAGTCGTCGGCGGCGTGCAAATCGGCTTGCGCAGAACCTATACATCAGAGCCGACCGCCGAGCTGATCTCGATGGTGGTCGACGAGCGGCACAGAGGAAAGGGAATCGGACGAAAACTTCTGGCGGCGGCGGATGCGTGGGCACTGGAGCAAGGTATGTCCCGCATGGTCCTGCGCACGAACGTGATCCGCGCGGACGCCCACGCGTTTTACGAGCATCTGGGATACAAGCGGCTCAAGGAGCAGCGGGTGTATCTGAAGGAGCTTGCGGCGATTGACGATTGACGAATCAGCGATCAGCGATCAGCAATCGGCAATCCCCGATTCAAAATCCCCCAGTCCCAGGACTCGTGCATCTACCTTGTAACGAACCTGGCGCAGGCACGTCTGACGAAGTACAAGGGAACCAAAATGGCGATTCAGCACGCGATAAGTAGGTATGTTCCGTCCATAGCAGGCTATATGGACGTGAATAGCGATGCCGCGTTGGTGCGGCGCGCGAGAGATGGCGAGTTTGGCGCGTTCGAGACCCTTTTCGAACGGCACCGCACGCTGGTCTACCGATTCGCCTATCAGATGGTGCCGCGGCGAGATGATGCCGAAGATATCGTACAGGAGGCCTTCGTTCGGGCGTATCAGAATCTGGACCGCTATCGCGACGAGGCCAAGTTTACGACATGGCTCCTGCGGATCGTTACCAATCTCTGCACCGATCAGGCTCGGATGAGCACTCGGCGCACCGCCTTGGAGCAGCAAGAAGCTCAGGGCGCGCTCGACTGGATGACGATCGGAAACGTCGACGATCCGGTTCAAAACTTGGAAGAGGACCGTCGGAAGGTGGCGTTGCGCAAGGCGCTGATGGCACTGCCGATGCATCACCGGAACGTAATAATTTTGCGAGATATCGAGGAAAGAGAATATACGGATATCGCGCAAACCCTCGGCTGCACCGTCGGGGGAGCGAAGCTTAGAGTGCTGAGGGCACGCCGGGCGCTCAGAGATCGAATTGCCCCGCTTATCGGGGAGGACAGCAAATGAACAAGAGGCTAGAAGAACAGCTATCGAGGCTTGCC
>JBBREM010000020.1:0-30722 GCA_038202925.1 Fimbriimonadales bacterium
CTTGCAGATCAGCGACGCCATCGGGTGGCCGGGGCGGATGGGGGCGGAGAACATCAGACGCAGATCGTTCTGCTCGAGCAGGTAGTCGCATTGATCCTTGAGGCCGGTCTCGAGGCCCGAGTAGCCGGTGATGCTGAATCCGAAGACGTTCTGGTAGTAGTAGGCGGATTGCCGCGCGTTGTTCACGTAGTGCCGAACGTGATCGACGCGGCGGATGGGGAAGGTGTCTTGAGCCATGCAGGTTTGGTGTTGCTCCTCTTGTTGGTCTTGTGTGACTTGATTATAGTTCGCGCGTGCCAACGTCTCGTCATCCTGAGCGAGGCCGCTCCCCAGCGGGAGAGTCGAAGGACCGCCGCAACAATGCGTGTTCACGGCGGTCCTTCGGCTGCGAGCACTCGCACGGCTCGCCTCTGCGCTCAGGATGACGAAGCAGAGCATCGCGCGACATGCCGTCGCGGCTACACGTGCTGCGCACCTACGCCGAAGCGTGTAGCCGTCAGGCATGTGACGCTCGACGCCGTCATTCTGAGCGAGGCCGCTACCCAGCGGGCGAGCCGAAGAACCGCAACGGAGCGTGTTCACGGCGGTTCTTCGGCTGCGAGCACTCGCACGGCTGGCCTCTTCGCTCAGGGACGAGGCAGAGAAAGCGCGACACGGCCGTCGCGGCTACACGTGCTGCGCACGTACGACGACGGGAGGGGGCGGGCGTCGGAACACATCTGACACGACAACTCGTATAATTCTCTCGTCTCGACGGAGGTCTCCCCTTGAAACCAGCCAGCATTCTTCTGCCTGCCTTCTCGCTCGCCCTCGCTCTTTCCGCCCTCGCTCAAGACAAGCGCACGCTACAACCAACCGACTATGCGCAGTGGGAATCGATCCGCAGCGCCGCAATCTCGAATGATGGGCATTGGTTTGCGTATTCGATCGGGGTCGTCGATGGCGACGGCTGGACGGTGGTGCGGAATGTCGACACGCCACAGAAGTGGATGACTGCGATGGGCGCGATCCCGGTGTTTAGCGACGACAGCAAGTGGGTCGCCTATGCGATCACGCCGAGCAAGCGCGAGTCGGACGCGCTCAAGGAGCAGAAGAAGCCGATCGAGAACCGGCTGGGCCTGCGCAATCTCGAGGACGGCGGCGAGGTCATCCTCGAGTCGGTGGAAAGCTTCCGCTTCCTTAAAGGCAGCAAGTTTCTGATCGCCAAGCGCAACCGAGGCGCGGCCAAGGCGGAAGGCGGAAGCGACCTCTTCATCACCAACCTGAAGGATGGAACGAGCGTGACGCTCGGCAACGTTGGCGGCTACACCCTTAACAAGGCGGAGACACTTCTGGCGCTCGATGTCGAAAGCGACAGCAAGAACAACGGCGTTCAGATCTACAACCCCGAATCCCAGAAGCTCACTACGGTCTTGTGGGGCAAGGACAACGTGTCGAATCTAGCGTGGGCGGAGGATACGGACACGGTCGCGTTCCTGCGCGGGACGCCGAACGAGAAGAAGGAGGGCGACTGGAACACGGTCGTGCTCGCGAAGAACGCCTCGACTAAGCCGGAGGTCAGCGGGTTTAACGCTGAACAGCTTGGCAAACAAGGCAAGCGCATCGCCGAGTTCGGCGGGTTGACCATTTCACCCGATGGCTCGGCGGTCGCCTTCGGCGTTCGTGACTGGGCGGACAAGAAGGGCAAGCAAGGCAAGCCGGAAGAGAAGGCGGGCGTCGATGTCTGGCATTGGAAGGACCTCGACGTCCTGCCGCGCCAGCGCATCATGCTCCCCGGCGAGACGCGCCGCACGATGCTGCACGTTTGGCATCCCGCCGACAACTCCGTCGTCCAAGTGACCGACGACAAGGCGCGGAATGGCTTCTTGCTGAACGGGCTGCGCAGCGCCGTGATCTTCGATTCGACGCCTTATCGCTCGGCGGTCACTAACGGCCTGAATTATCAGGATATATATCTGGTGAATCTCGCCGACGGCAAACGGACGCAGGTTTTGAAGAAGACCCAATGGGGCGCGATCCCCTCGCGGAAAGGGAAGTATCTCGCCTACTTCAAGGACATGAACTGGTGGGTCTATGACATCGCCGCCGGCACGTCGGTGAACGTCACGAACGGGCTTGCCAAGCATTTCGAGAATGTCGAGGACGATCACACCGTGCCCGAGAAGCCGGCGGCGGACAGCCCGACCTGGCTCGCGGACGATCGCGGACTCATCGTGGGCAACCGCTACGATCATTGGCTCGTCGCACTGCCCGGCGGCAAGGCGACGCGGATGACCGGCGGAGAGAAGGATGCGATTAAGTTCACCGACCTCGATCCTTACCACCAAGAAGACGGCATGAGAGCCGATCAGCCGATGTACTTCAGCGCCATCGATGAAAATACGAAGAAGGCGGGATTCTACGTGTGGCGGCCTAGCTCCGGCGGGAAGATGCTGGTCTTCGACGACAAGTCCTTCGGCTCTTTGGCCAAGGCTAAGGACGCTGGCCGGATGATCTTCTCGTTTGGCAGCTATGCCGACTCGCCGAACGTGTATGTCACGAACGGCAACTTCGACCAGTCCAAGGCTTTAACCCACACAAACCCGCAGCAGGACAAGTATCTGTGGGGCAGGACGCAGCTTGTCAGCTACAAAACCACCTGGGGAAAGCTCCTGCATGGCTTCTTGATTTATCCCGCTGATTACAAGCCGGGCAAGAAGTATCCGATGGTGACCTACATCTACGAGAAGCTCTCGGATGAGGTGAACAACTATGTGGGGCCGGTCGATTGGAGCAGCTACAACGTGCAGGTCCTGTCGCAAAACGGTTACTTCGTCTTCAAGCCCGATCTCGCGTATCGTGGTCGCAATCCGGGACTCTCGGCGGTGCAGAGTATAGAGCCGGCGGTGGATGCTGCCCTAAAGGCGCAACCCGATATCGACCCGAGGAAGGTCGGTCTCATGGGTCACAGTTGGGGCGGCTATCAGACGGCGTTCATCATCACCCAATCCAAAAAGTTCGCCGCCGCGGTCGCAGGCGCTCCGCTAACCGACCTCAAGAGCATGTATCTCAGCTACTACACGAACAGCGGCACGCCGGACAGCGAACTGCTTGAAACGGGCCAAGGGCGGCTAGCGGTGCCGTGGTGGATCGACCCCAAGACTTACGAGGCGAACTCGCCGATCTATCACATCCAAAACATCACGGCACCCCTGCTGCTGGCTCAAGGAACTGCTGACGGCGCAGTCGACTTTCATCAGGGAATGTATATGTACACCGCGATGCGTCGCATGGGCAAGAACGTGATTTTCCTCACCTATGAGGGGGAGAACCACAACTTCACGAAGCGCCCGAACCAGCTCGACTACGCGAAGCGGCTGCGCCACTTCTTCGATGTGTATCTGAAGGGCGCGAAGCCCGAGCCCTGGATCACGGACGGCGTGCCGCTGATCTCGAAAGATGGCTAGGCATGAAAGGTATTCTCGCTCACTCGGGCGAGTGGCGAAATTGGTAGACGCGCTGGATTTAGGTTCCAGTCCTTCACGGGGTGAGAGTTCGAGTCTCTCCTTGCCCACCAGGTTCTAGTTCTTCGATTCGTAGACCCGCCGGACGCCGGGCACGAGAGCCCGTAGCTGCTCCTCGATGCCGTGCTTGAGGGTCAAGTCGGACATCGGACAGCCGTCGCAAGCGCCGGTCAGGCGGATGCTCACATCTCCTTCGTTGGTAACAGAGAGCAGATCGATCTGCCCTCCGTGAGATCGCGCGTAGGCTTGCACGTCCACCATCACCGCACGAACGTGCGGATAAAGCGGTCCCATCTCGCCTTCGCGAATCTCGGTTCGGCTGAAGAGTTGTTTCAAAGGCATGACTTACTCGCTATTTTACGCGCGTCTTGTCCAAACCGCCATATGATTTGCGCCGCGATTGCACCATGCGGAATAAGGCGCAAATATGGCCTCGGTTTCCTCGCACTCCGTCGTGCCTTCGGCGGCGTAAATGTCGTCGATAAAGTCAAGCTTCTCGCGAAAACCCTGCACCTTGATTCGCATACTGTTTTGCTCGACCGGCGCGTCGAGGTCGGCGGAGAATAGTTGCGGAGGATAGCCCAGGTCGTGCTCTTCCGCGCAATAGACGAGCGGACCCCTGGTTAGCGCGACGCGCCCCAGATCATCGAGCACTCTTGGATTTGCCTCGACCCACTTGGGAGTCATCCCGAAGTCCATCGTGAGCGTGTCGCCGGACTGCCACAGCTTGTCGAACACGGCGTAACCCTGGTCCCACTCAGACTCGCTGTTCAGGCCAGGCAGCTCGGTTTGGACGTCGTCGGCCCAATCCGGGATGCGCACCCGCAAAGCAAACCGAACCGGCTTCGCGGGTTCTACGCGAACCTTGATCTCGCCTGACCATGGGTAGTTGGACTCGCAGACGAGGCGAGTTTTCACGCCGCTGATGGAGGTTTCGGCCTCAAACCCTGCTGGGATGTGGATCCAGAATGCCTCATCCGAGACGCTTACAATCTGCTTCGCCACACTGCCGATCAGTCGCGCGATGTTGGGCGGGCAGCAGGCGCAATCGAACCAAGGCAGCCGCTGGTGCTCTCCCCGGCTCTCCAGGGGATTCGTGTAGAAGAAGCGGTCGCCGCTTTCTGATATCCCACTAATCGCGCCGTTGTAGAGCGCGCGCTCAACGACGTCGGCGTAGTCGCTATTCCCGGTCATGTGCAAGAGCCTTTGGCTCCAGAAAATGAGGGCGACCGATGCGCAGGTTTCTGCGTAGGCCGTAAGGTTAGGCAGGTCGTAGTCGGCGGTGAAGCCTTCGTTGCGGGCGCTCGGTCCGCACCCCCCCGTTATGTACATCCTCTTTTCGGTTAGGTTGCGCCAAACGCGATCGACCGCCGCCGCCAACGGTTCGTCGCCTTCGGCAACCTCCATCGCTGCCGCGTACCAATACATGCCACGAACGGCGTGTCCTACGATGGCTTCGTGTTCCCGGATCGGGGCGTGGTCCTGCAGGTATTCGCCGGTGTAGACGCCATCTTTCAGCAGATGACCGCGCGCCCAGGGCGATAGCTTCATCGCTTCAGGATCGTCAAGTTCGGCTTCGAAGATGCTGGGACTCTTGCCGCGCTTCTCGATCATCCATCGGGCTAGCTCCACGTAGCTCTTGTCGCCGGCTGCGCGCCCGAGCCGGATGAGGGCCAGCTCGATCTCCTGGTGCCCGCAGAAGCCAACCCGCTTGCCGGGGCCGAAGATGGAGGCGATATGGTCGGCCAGCTTGATCGCGACGTCGAGCAGACGGCGATCATCGACCTCTTCAAAGAATGCGACTCCCGCCTCGATCAGGTGGCCCGCGCAGTACAGCTCGTGCATCATGCCGAGGTTGCGCCACTTCAAATCGGGGTGCTCGAGCTGAAAATACGTGTTTAGGTAGCCGCTCCCTTCCTGAGCCGCGTCTATGAGCTCGATTACTTCATCGAGCCGCTTCTTGAGCAGCTTGTGGGGCCCCAGTGCCAGCGCGTAAGCGCAGGCCTCGCACCACTTGTAGACGTCGCTGTCGTCGTAATACCGGCCGACATGGCGTCCTTGACCCTCGGCCGTCTTCCGAAAATTCTCCAGCCGCCCGCTCTCCGCCATGCGCTGATAGATCGCCTCCAGCGTGACGTCGCGCAACGTCTCCTGCCATTTACTCCAAAACGAGTCGGTGAGCTTGACGGATCGCAAGGGCAGGGGGCGCATTTGCCGCGTGATGGACATCATCGGCAAGTTTAACGTCCCGAGAGGCGGATCAACCTACTGGTTCGAGAATCCCCATCTCTTCATAGATCGGCCGAAGCAGGACTCGCAGCTTGGGATAAGTCAAGTAGTAGAGTCCGGATCCGCTAACCCACTCCCTCATTCACCGATTTGCCCATTCACTCCCTAGGGCAGAACTATTTTGAGGGCGCTCCGCCCTTGATCCAAGCGTCGATCATCGCGACTTGCGCGGCGGGCAGCGGCTTCATCGGCGGCATCGGCGTCGCACCCTTGCGGTGGATGGCCATGGATAGCCGGCTTGAGGCCGGGTTCTTGGGCATGATGACCTTGCCCTCCTTGTCACCCTTCATGATCATCTGATACGAGGTCAGATTCAGCCCCTTCTTGGGCCGAGGGCCTTGGTGGCAGGGCATGCAGTTCATCTTGATAACCGCGCTGACGACATAAAAGCTCGGCGTCGCCGGCTTCTTGATCTTCGACTTCTGGGCGAACGATGTGCCCACCGAGAGCGCGGCGAGAACGAGAACGGCAAAAAGAATATTTCGCATATTGAGGTTCCTTGTCGAGCGCAAGCGCTGGTGCGCTGCAAAGTTAGAACATCCTACCGCGCGGTGAGTTTGTGTCTTGGCATCCTTTTAAGCAAACGGAGGGATCAGGGCTCAGTGATCGGGGATCAGAAGGAAAGACGGGGGAGAGACGAGAGAGGGAGAGACGAAAGACAAAACGCAGAGGAGATAGAAGAAAAGATTAGTGTCGATTCGACGATGCGAGCGTCATAGAGAACATAGCGCAGCTCGCCTTAGTGGCGGTGGCATTTCCTGCCGCCGACCGCATCGAAGGTGCGGCTAGCTGCTGGGAGAAAGTTAATGAAGAGGATTCTAACTCTGTTTATCGCCGTGTTATGCGTCAGCGTGATGCTCGTCCCGATGGCTTCGGCCCAGCGACAGCGACGCCAAGATATGAAAAATCAGTGGCGCAACATCGCCATTGGCTCGGGTGGAGCCGCTATCCTCGGCTTGCTGACCAAGCACAGCGAGCTGACCCTCGCCGGCGCTGCGGGCGCCGCCTACTCTGCGTATCGATATGAGCAGGAGCGCAAGCACCAGAGCCAAAACCGTTACGGAAACTACGGCAACAATCGCTACAACCAGCGCGGCTACAACGATCGCGGCTATAACGACCAGAACGCCTATAGCGGCGGCGGCAACAATTGCGACAACGGCGGACGCCACGACAACGGCCGCCATCGAGGCTGGTCCAAGCATGGTCACCACGGCGACGACGACTAGTTCGACGAGAGCCAGTGTGGCGGGGACATTCCTGTCCCCGTCTCGACCGAAGGTCCAGCTTGGCGATCCGAATGCGTCGCGGCCAACAGCTACGGGTTACAGACCAGGCTACAGGATATCGCGCTGCTACCTGAACCTATAGGTCCCTGGTTTGACGAAGATGAGTAGCCCGAGATCACGTAGAACTTGAAGTTGTTGTCGTATCTTGGGGCGAACATTGTTGTTCTTGGGAAACTGAGCACTGAGGCTTGCTGCTAATGAGTAAGCCTCTTCAAGGTTGAATGAGTCCTTGCCCAACGCATGGAGCCCAAGCAGCACCGCTAGCGTCCAACCCCGAGCCGTTGGAGGAATCTGCCTAAGAGTCGCGAGCTTCCCAAAGTGAGCGCGCACAATGCCTGGCTCAATCACCTCGCGTTTGGACACAACTTCGATGCGACCTTCAGGAGCAATTAGATCGACCCGGATGTTACAGCCGATCCACCCGGCCCGTCTCGCCGTTGCGGACAAAGGTTTCCGCGACTCGATGCAGTGTTCAGTAAAGAAAAAGCGCGGAATCAGGAAAAGATTTTGAATTCCATCCAACGGATGGTAGTGCAAGTAGAAGAGATTTGGCGCTCTGTCACTTAGGATTGCCGAAATCATCGAGGAATAGGCGGCGTCTACGATTCGCGTTAGCGGTAGGGTCTTGCCGCTCTTGAGTTCATAGCTCTCGCCGCAGAATTGACAAACAAAATCGGTTGCGGGCCAGTTGGCGGGTGTCGGGTCCAACGAGCCCGATGGGCATGCGGCGCAATACAAATTTCCGGCGCCCAGCTGGTGGTAAGCACCCGGGCAATTTGAACCGGACTCGAGTAGGTTGAAGTATCGAGTGACGGAAAGCGTAGGTCCACTACATGAGGCTAGTAGACCGGGTGCATTCTCGCTACGCCTCGAAGCATCGGACATCCTTCGCCGACAAGGGAAGCTGCGGCACGGATTGCGCGTTACCCGCCCGGACGCATGAGATAGGGGCTGTACTTGCTGGACGGGAGGTGCGTGACCTCGGCAAGCCGAGAGACGAAGTATCCCAACGCGTCGCCGAATTGCTGAGGCGTCAGGCCTGGCACCTTGGCCGTAAGCAGCGGACCGACTTTGTCGACAAATCCCATCCGAGCAAGCCGGTCTCCGAGGGATCGGTACTTGGCCTCTTTGAATGTCATGTAGCCTGGAACCGTCCTGATGGTCGGCGGGGTGAAAACGAACTTGGGCTCGGTGACGGTGATGATCTTGGCGAACTGGTCGAGAAGCTGTTCGCGCGTCATGATCCCGCTGCCAGGCGCGCACGGTGGCATGATCTTGAGCTGCAGCACACTCTTGATCGTCTCCTCGGTCTTGTTCAGCACCACCGCCCCCTCGGACTGGGTGACGTATTCCGCCGCCGCCGCGAAGGCGCATGAGAGAAGGGCGAGAGCTACAAGAAATCCGCGCATAACTGTTATATCGTTGAGACGGCTCCGCTGTTCCGAATAGCAGCCAGCTGCTCCAAAGCGAGCCCTGTCCCGATGGCGACACAGGTGAGCGCATTGTCGGCCACGCGAACGAGCATATCCGTTTTGCTGTGAAGGAGCTTGTCCATCCCGCGGATCAGGGCTCCGCCGCCGGTGAGGGTGACGCCTCGCTCGATAATGTCGGAGGCGAGTTCGGGAGGCGTTTCCTCGAGTGTGCGATACAGCCGCTCGGCGATCTGGGAAGCGGTCTCCATGAACGCCTCGCGCACTTCCTCGCTGCCGATTTCGACGGTCGCGGGGAGGCCGGTAGCCGCGTCGCGCCCCGAGACTTCGAGCCGCCGCTCCTGCTGAAGGGGCCAGACCGAGCCGATCTTGATCTTGATTTCTTCCGAGGCGGTCTCGCCGATCGTCAGGTTATACGCGTTGCGCAGGTGGCGGACGATCGACTCGTCCATCTTGCTGCCGCCGATTCGCAGGCTGCTCGACAGCACGATTCCGCCCAGCGAGATGACGGCGATATCGGTGGTGCCGCCGCCGATATCGACGACCATGTTGCCGCCGGGTTCGGTTACCGGCAATCCGGCACCGAGTGCCGCCGCCATCGGCGCCTCGATCGTCATTGCGATACCCGCTCCGGCTTCTCGCGCCGCCTGAAGGACGGCCCGCTGCTCAACGTTCGTCACCCCGCTCGGAACGCAGATCATCACCGTGGGCTTGAAGATTCGCCGCACCCCGCACGCCTTGTCGATGATGTACTGCAGCAACTTCAGGGTCGTGGTGTAGTCGGCGATAACGCCATCGCGCAGCGGCCGGATGGCTTTGATGTTGCTCGGCGTCTTGCCGAGCATGTCGTAGGCTTCGTTGCCGACCTTGAGGACCTTGCCTGTGCTCGCGGAGACGGCGACTACTGAAGGCTCGTTCAGCACGAGACCCTTGTCGCGACGGTAGACGAGGACATTGGCTGTGCCGAGATCGATGCCGAGCTCGGGTGCAAGCCTCATGGCTCTAGTTTGCTCAAGAAAACGGGCACTGATTACTCAGCGCCCGATTTCGTGCGGGGTTAGCCTTCTTGAAAGGCGAGATCAAGGTCCGGCACTTGGACGCGTTCGATTTGGCCGCCAAGAGATCGTAGATTGCCCTCGAAATCCTGGTAGCCGCGATCAATGAAGTGGATGTTTCGGACGATTGTTTCGCCTTCGGCGGCAAGCCCGGCCAGAACCAGCGCAGCGCCGGCTCGAAGATCGCTTGCCTCGACGTTCGCGCCTTTGAGCTGCTTAACGCCCAGCACGATCGCGGAGCGGCCCTCGATGCGAATATTCGCGCCCATTCTTGACAACTCCGGCACGTGACCGATTCGGCTCTCGTAGATCGTCTCCTCGACGATGCTCGTGCCCTGCGCGAGGCTGAGCAGAGCGGCCATTGGCTGCTGCATGTCGGTGGGGAAGCCGGGATGCGGCATCGTCTTGATCTTGATGCCTTTGAGCCGCCTTATCGAGGAAGCTCGAACCCAGTCAGGACCCTCTTCCACATCAGCGCCCGCTTCGCGCAACTTGTTGACCACCGCCGTCTGGTCGCCGGGCAGGATGCCCCGGACGGTGACGTCGCCCTGGGTCATCGCCCCGCCGAGCAAGTAGGTTGCCGCCTGCATTCTGTCGGCGGGGATGCGGAACTCGCATCCGTTCAATTTCTCGACGCCAATAACGGTGATCGTCGATGTGCCCGCGCCTTCGACGCGCGCGCCCATGCAGTTCAGGAAGTCGGCGAGGGTGGTGACCTCGGGCTCCATCGCTGCGTTCTGGATGATGGTTGCGCCGCGCGCCAGAGCCGCCGCTGTCATGAGATGCTGGGTGGCTCCGGCGCTCGGGAAGTCGAGATAGATCTCGGCCCCTCTCAGCTCTTCAACTTCGGCTTTGTAGACGCCGCCCTCAAGGGTGACGGTGGCACCGAGGAGGGCTAGGCCCTTCAGGTGAAAGTCGACCGGACGCGCACCGATCTTGCATCCGCCGGGAGCCGGCATCTCGACCTTGCCGATTCTCGCAACGAGCGGGCCGAGCAAGTAGAAGGAAGTGCGAATCGCACGCACAGTCTCCTCGTCGGCATCGCCTTGGCGAATGTCGGAACAGTCGATGACGAGAGAACCCTCGCGCCACTGGACAACCGCGCCGAAGCGCTCCAGCAGTGCCGCTTTGATGCGGGTATCGCTAACGTTCGGTACGTTATGCAGAATGGTCGTGCCCTGTCCGAGGACGACGGCCGACATGATAGCTAGTGCTGTGTTTTTACTGCCTGCAACATCCACCGATCCTTGGAGTTTGTTGCCGCCTTGAATTTGAAATACATTCATCTATCCCCCTCCATGGAGACCGCGAAGTACCGCATTGTAACGGATAATTCGTACAAGTGCAAATTTTACCAGCGAACCGTCCTCGCGAGCTTCAAAAGAGTGACGATTCGTGTGGCTCTTTCGCCGGGACGCAAGATCGAAAGATCGTGTATCGCACAACATATTGTGTGCCTCGGCCCGTTACGGCCGGTAGGGCGCGTCCGCGACCCACAGAGTCAGCCATTCCTCGGCTTCTTCCACCAGTTCGAGCAGCAAAGAGGAGTCGAAGATCGCCTGCCAGCGCTCTTCGAGCTCCGCTTCATCTCGAATAATCCTGTCGTAGCTCTCGCTGTAAAACGGTGGCCAGCGCTCGCCCGACTTCTTGATAATCTCGCGGCCCACCTTCGCCTTCGCCTTCTCGACGATCTCGCTGAGCTCGTAAGGCTGCCCGGTTGGGCGCTCGCGAACGGCGAATATCAGCTCGGTGATCTCCGACAGGACGCAGACGATGAGCAGGTCCCACTTCTTGCCTTCTGGCCTCAGCAGCGCTCGCAGCAGAAGCTGCCGCTCGCGCTCGTCGAGCGGACGGCGGTGACGGAACGTGACGTAATAGCGGACGTCATCAGCCCGCCAGTGGGGCAGTCGCCCGCGCCAAATGCTGAAGTTCTTAAAGGGCACGAGCCTCTATTGTAAAGGACGGGGGCATCTCTGCCCCCGTCCATGCGTTTAGCGCAGGGCGGGAACGCGGCTGCCCATAACCGCATGAGTGCGGTAGATCTGCGGCTGGCCGGTAATTCCGGCTTGCTGCATCGCCGGCTTCAGCCGGTCGCCGAAGCGACTGAACTGCTCCTCCGACTCCCAAACGTCCACGATCAGCATTCCATCCGCCGTCGGGGACGCCGAATGGAAGATGAGGCCGTCGGGAAGGTTATCCTGCGAAACGCGGGCAAGGCGACAGGCTTCGTCGTATTGCTGAGCGGTGTTGCCGGGAAAATTGAAGACAACTGTAATCATCGTTGATATCCTCCGTGTCCGTTGCCGGACGCTTACAGGATACAAGTATTTGCACCAGGGTCAGGAGTTCCGTGACCCGTGTTGAAAACTCTTCGACTGCAATGGCCCTGCTAGGTCGATTGGGCGATAATGCCGCGCTGAAAGCCCATTAACTTGATCGGAACTGCGGGGCCGATGCTGACGACCGACTTGATCTCGAAATATTTTCGGACCTGACGAACGAGGCGGCGGTCGTCAAAGCCGATGTGACCGTCGTGCCGCAAGGCGCTCATTTTGCCGGTCAGGTGGCCCCAGAACTCCTCTCGGCTGAGTTCTCGGTGCTCCTTGGCAATGAGCCCTCTGGCGACATGCTTGGCGAAAAATACTGTGCCGCGTTCGATGGGGACTGTTATGAAGAGGGTTCCGCGAACGACCTCGCGGATTCTCGCGAGATAGGCGTCGACCACATCTTCGGGGACGTGCTCGAATGTTTCCATGCAGATGAACAGGTCGTACGGCTCAGTGGGCTCTGGGATTGCGCTGGCGTCCAGGCCCGCGGCGAATTTGAATCCAGGCCGGTCGCCATAACGCTCCTGAGCGACCTCGATGCCCCCGTGCTCGTTCGCGTCCAGCCCGAAGAAGCGGTCGATCTTGAGCCCGACCGCCTCGAGGTAGTCGATCGTCCGAGCGTCGTGGCACCCTAGTTCGAAGATCGACGCCCGGCTAATTTTGCGCTTCTGCAGTTCGCGCACGAGCCATTCGAAGCGCGCCGAGTGCATTTTCCCGCGAATTCCTCGTGAGAACATGCGCTCGTTGTAAGCCTGAGCGCGCTTCATGGAGAGATTGTGTTGGGCGTCTGACATCGAGTACCGAAATCCAAGCCGAGGAGATGTGGTTGCATCTTACAAGAATCATTCCCGTTGGCCATCGTGCTGAAAAGGCTTTCAATTCATAATCGACGTAGAACGTAGTTGAGCCCATGAGCCTGCAAACCACTTTTAGCCGCCGCGAGACAACGCCCTGTGTGGTCGGGCCGATCACGATGGGCAGCGGGCACCTTGTGGTGGTGCAGTCGATGATTACCGAGGAGACGCGGAACATCGAGGCTTGCGTGGAGCAAATCATTGGCCTGCATAAAGCCGGCTGCGAGATCGTGCGGGTGACGACGCCGACGCTCGGCGAGGCTGAGTGCGTGGAGGAAATCCGGGCGCGGGTGACGGAGAAATATGGCTACGTGCCCCTGACCGCCGACGTCCACCACCAAGGCACGGCGATTGCGGTCGAAGCGGCGAAGCACGTGGACGAGGTGCGAGTTAATCCGGGGCTTTTTGTTTTCCGCAAACATACGGGCCGGACCTCCACCCCCCAACCCCCCTCCTCCTTTTCCCGCCCGAGCGAGGGGCTCCAACGTTTAAGCGCCGCGGAAAAGGAAGAGGGGGGCTCGATCGAGCAGCTTCGCCAGGAGTTCGCTTACTCCGAGGCTGAGCACGCCTCCGAGCATGAAGCGATCGAAGGCAGTTTCGTCCCGGTCATCGAGGCCTGCAAGAAACTGGGCCGGGCGATGCGCATTGGCGTGAACCACGGTTCGCTCAGCGAGCGGATGCTCGTCACCTACGGCGACACGCCTGATGGAATGGTGGAGAGTGCGCTCGAATATCTGCGCATCTGCGAGAGGCACGGCTACACGAACCTGAATATCTCCCTGAAGGCGAGCCGCGTGCCGATTATGATCGCCGCGAACCGGCTGATGGTTCAGCGAATGGACGCGGAAGGGATGGCCTACCCGCTGCATCTCGGCGTGACCGAGGCAGGCGACGGCGACTATGCGCGGATCAAGTCCACTGCCGGCATCGCGACGCTCCTGATGGAAGGCATTGGGGACACGATTAGAGTTTCGCTCAGCGAAGACCCGGTGAACGAGATTCCGGTCTGTTACGACATTCTCCAATCGCTCGGTCTGCGCAAGACGAAGGTCGAATACATCGCCTGCCCTTCGTGCGGGCGCACCAAATTCAACCTTCCGACGGTGCTGCATCAGGTTCGCGAGGCGACGAAGCATCTGGTTGGGCTGGACATTGCGGTGATGGGCTGCATCGTGAATGGCCCCGGCGAGATGGCGGATGCCGATTACGGCTACGTCGGCGCGGCGGGCGGGAAGATCACGCTGTACCGCAAGCGGGAGATCGTGAAGAACGGCATCCCGCAGGAGAACGGCGTCTCGGAGCTGATCGAGCTGTTGAAGGCGGATGGAATCTGGAGAGAGCCTGGCGTAACTGTTGATAAACGCGATTTTGTAATGCTGAAGACCTTATGAGCGGATCTGCCGGCAGGATGCCCGCGCTCCCAGCTATCCGACCAACTGCCTCAAATCTTCCTCGCCTACTTCCTTCTTCGTATCCGCAAGCGTCACGAAGTCGTTGTAAATCGTCTCAAACCGCTCGTCCGTGAAGTTGAACCCCAGCTCCGCCAGGCGATGCTTCAGGCCATGGCGGCCCGATCTCGCCGTTAGGATGATCTCCGACTTCTCCGCGCCGACCAGGTGCGGGTCAATGATCTCGTAAGTCGAGCGCTCCTTCAGGACGCCATCCTGGTGGATCCCGCTTGAGTGGGCGTAGGCGTTTGCCCCGACCACCGCCTTGTTGCGCTGCACCACCATGCCGGTCAGCCTCGACACCATCCGCGAGGTGAGGAGCAACTGGGTCGAGTCGATCTTGGTCTCGACTTTGAATAGATCCTTGCGGATCTGAATCGCCATCGCAACTTCTTCGAGGGCGGTGTTGCCGGCGCGTTCGCCGATGCCATTTACCGTCACCTCGACCTGCCGCGCCCCGCCCATTACTCCCGCGAGGGTATTCGCGGTCGCCATGCCGAGGTCGTTGTGGCAATGGCAGGAAAAGACCGCCTTGTCGCTGTTGGGGACGTTGTCGATAATCCCCTTTATGAGATGGTAATACTCGTTCGGGTAGGTGTAGCCGGTGGTGTCAGGCACGTTGATCGTCGTCGCTCCGGCGTTGATCACCGCTTCTACCACTCGGTACACATACTCCGGCTCTGCCCGGCCCGAGTCCTCCATGAAGTATTCGATGTTGTCCGTGTATTGGCGTGCCAGCTTGACCGCCTTGACCCCGGTTTCGAGGGCTTCGTCCTTGCTCATCTTGAGCTTGTGGTGAAGGTGATTCTCGCTAACGCCAAGTCCGGTGTGTATGCGCGGGTTTTCTGCTGGCTTCAGGGCCTCCGCCGCAACTTCGATATCTTTCTGCCGCGCCCGGGTAAGTCCGCAAATTTGCACGCCGCGCAGTTCTCGTGAAAGCGTGTTGACCGCTTCAAAGTCGCCGGGTGAGGAAATTGGGAAGCCCGCTTCGAGGATATCCACGCCCAATCGAACCAGCTGATGGCCGATCTCCAGCTTCTCCGGCATCGAGAGGCGCACGCCGGGACTCTGCTCACCATCCCGCAGGGTGGTGTCGAAAACGAGTACGCGGTTGCTCGCGGGCATACTCGCATTATACGGATGGTAGGGCTATATCATTTGATGCGAACAGTCTCCGCTACCTCCTCGCCCAAGAGATATGAAGAAGATCACGGTGTACGGCTCCGAGCCGTGCCGCGACACCATTCGCTCGCGTGCCAAGCTGGATGAGCTGGGCGCCGACTACGACTATGTCGATCTGGACGAGCATCCGCGCGGCGCGGTCATCGCGGCGCGGCTTAACGAGGGCCGCCTCAAAACACCGACGATTGTCGTTCCTGGCCTCGACGAGGCTCTGATCGAGCCTCCGGACAGCGTGCTCGAGGAGACGCTGACCGAAATGGGCCTGATCGAGCCGCGCGGATACTTGGGGTGACGATTGGGTGTTGGGTGTTGGGGATTGGAGATTGGGTAATGGGGACTGAGGGTTGAGTGAGAAGTTGGTGGATCGAGATGCGCTGACCGA
The DNA here is from genome assembly GCA_038202925.1 of Fimbriimonadales bacterium. Lineage (GTDB taxonomy): Bacteria > Armatimonadota > Fimbriimonadia > Fimbriimonadales > Fimbriimonadaceae > JAEVZK01. Next base: position 15,760 of record JBBREM010000020.1, read on the forward strand.
ATCATTTCACTATGCGTTTTCCTGCGATCCCGAGATCATCACCATCGCGCCCGGCCGCATCAATTTGATTGGCGAACATACGGACTACAACGACGGCTTCGTCTTTCCTGCCGCAATTGACCGGAGTCTGTGTGTGGCGGCGCGGGTCATCGACGGGCCAACCGAATTGGTGTCGTCTCAGCTTGGGCCGGCCACTCAATTTGAGGCATTTCAGGTCGGACCGGGTCAACTCGACGACTGGGGCAAGTACGCGGCTGGGATGGCCTGGGTGCTGCGGGATCGCGGCCTAATACCGAACGTGCAGGCTCTAGTGAGTTCGGAGGTGCCGATCGGGAGCGGGGTCAGCAGCAGCGCCGCGCTAGAGCTTGCCTTCGGAGTTCTATACAACGAGCTGGCTGGCCTGAAGCTTTCGAACAAGGAGCTGGCCCTGCTCGGGCAGAAGGATGAAAATCAATTTGTCGGTGTTCAAACCGGAATCATGGACCAAATGGCCAGCGCCATGGGAAGGGAAGGCAAAGCCATGTTTCTGGATACGCGCTCTCTCGATATCGAATACGCCTCCGTGCCCGCCAACCTATCCATCGTGCTTTGCGATACCAAGACGCCCCGGGCCCTAACCGCCTCGGCCTACAACGAGCGACGGTCGCAGTGCGAGGAGGCGGCTCGCATTCTGGGCGTGAAGGCGCTCAGGGACGCCGATCAGGAGCTGCTGGAAGCCAAAAAGGGGCAAATGCCCGAAAATGTTTTCCGCCGAGCCCGGCATGTGATCACCGAGAACGCACGATGCCGCTCCTTCGTTGCGGCCCTCGAAGAGGGGATCCATAACCGGATCGGCGCGCTCATGCGCGCGAGCCACGAAAGTCTCCGCGACGATTATGAGGTGAGCAGTAAGGAGCTCGATATGATGGCTGAGGCGGCCTGGTCGGCTCCGGGATGCGTCGGCGCCCGTATGACCGGGGCTGGGTTCGGCGGGGCCTGCGTGGCCCTGGTGGAACGACGGCGAGTTGACGAATTTACCGATGACGTGAACCCGCGCTACTCGGAGGCGTCTGGTCTAGTAGGAGAGATTCTCGCCTGCAAGGCTGTAAATGGTGCGCATGTGGTCTGGCGGGCGTAGGTCCAAATACCCTTGCCTCAGAACGGCCGGCATCCCGAGAAGGTCACTCGTGTGCATCGCAAGATGAAGGCATCCAGAGGTAGTTATAGTGTATCTTGAATCATTACAGTGCCCTGAAAGTTGCACATATCCGTGGACTTGTTGGACCAGGGACAAGAAATTAGGATCGATGAGCGCTTTCATCTCAAATATCCCCCCCACCGTGGAAAGAACTACACAGGCGGTTAGATCAAAGTGAGGGGTGGGTTAATGCCAATGCCAAGCACGACTCGACCAGACGGTGCACATCGCGCGGTTCGGTTGACGAAGCGAGAAATCGAGGTTCTGAGCTTAATTGCACAGGGTCACAGCAGCAAGGAAGCAGCTGATACTTTATATGTGAGCAAGCGAACGGTGGACTTCCATCTGGCGAATATTTACGACAAGCTTCAGGTGAACAATCGGGTGCAGGCCTTCCGCGCGGCAACGCGTTTGGGGCTGATTCCGTTCGAGCCTTCGTTCGGATACGCACGTGGCGACGCCTGAATCGCGTAAAGTCTTTATCGTAGTTTTGGGGCCCTGTGGATTCATTCCACAGGGCCCCCTTGTCATGTAGGCTGGGCATCTTGCCCATCAACTTCACGAAGCGCCTTGTCGGTAGTCCCTGCCATCTTGTACGAGGCTGATGGGCATCCTGCCCGTCAATTCTGAATTATTTGTTCGCAGCTGGTACGAGGTTGATGGGCAGGATGCCCATCCTACTTGGGCTAGAATGCTCGTGATGTCGAGTTGCCGCTTCGCCCGGCTCCTTTTGCTGGGTCTGGTTTCATTTTCGTTCGGTCAGACGCCTTCAGTGTTGGAGACCGAGTCGTACCTCAAGCCTCCGCCTGAGATCGAGCGGCTGGTGATGGCCCCGCGGTGGCAAAACGTCACCTTGGCCAATCTGAGTCCGGATCGCACCAAATATCTCGTCTCGCGAGACGACGGTATGCCGCCGTTGGCGGCGCTGGGCAAGGCGCACCTAAACCTGGGCGGATTTCAGGTGGACACACGGGCGAATCGCTCGCGCAGCCTCACGATCCAAGCGGCGACCGGGTTGATGGTAATAGACGCGCGCGACGGCAAGCGGACCGACATTGAAGTCCCTAAGGGTGTCGAGGTCTCGCGAGGGACGTGGTCGCCTGACGGCACGATGATCGCGTACCTTGCCCTTTACAATGATAAGACCCTGGTTTACATCGCCGATGCGAAGACGGGGAAGAGCCGCATGCTCACCCGACAGCCGCTTCTCGCGACCCACGTCGCGTCCGTCGACTGGACTTCGGACGGCAAATCGCTGGTTGGCGTCTTCGTTCCCTCCAACCGCGTCGCCGTGCCCCCTCAGCTATTGGCCAGCGAACCGAAGGTGCGCGTCACCGATTCGGTCAAGAACAAGTTCCGCACGTATCCTAGCGTGCTGGAGACGTCTCAGGACGCGCGGTTCTTAGAGTTCTACAGCACGGGACAGCTTGCCGTAGTCGATGCGCGCACTGGCGCGGTCAATCCCGTCGGCGCTCCCGCTCTCATTGAGTCCGTTAACGTGAGCCCAGACGGGCGCTTCTTCCGCGTCACAACGATGCAGAGACCCTTCTCCTACCTCGTGCCGGTCTCGCAGTTCGGGTTCAAGAACGAGATTTGGGCCGCGGCGGGCAAGGTGCTCGTCGAGCTCGACAAGCAGGCGCTCGATCTGGGCGAGCAGGGCAAGCCGCCCGCGCCTCCAGCAGCGCGGCGCTCCATAACTTGGCGACCCGACGGTAATGGCCTGAGCTTCATCGAAACCGAACCACGCAAGCAGGCAGCCCCGGCTGACGGCGGTGCCGGGGAAAGCGATGAGCAGAGTCGTCGTGGCGGTGGGGGGGCTGGAGCAGGCGCGCCGGCGGACAACCGCAAGGACCGAGTGATGCAATGGGTAACGCCGTTTGGCAAGGACGACGCGAAGATCGTTTGGACCGCCGAAGGACGAATTTCCGGCGTTCGGTACAGCGAGGATTGCAAGACGCTCTTCGTGAATGACAGCAAGGACGGCAACGACCGCGTCTACGCGGTGTTCCTCGACGAGCCGGGCAAGACCTATCCGATCTCGTCGGCGAAGCCGGACGAGTTCTATGACGCGCCAGGGGCAATGCTCAGCCGAACCGGAAGCAAGGGCGAACCGGTCGTCACGATCAGCTCCGATGGCGCGGTGTTCCTGTATGGGACGAAATATTCCAAGGATCCCCGGAAGGATGCGCCGAAGGCATTTCTGGACAAGATCGTTATCAAGACCGGCGCGAAAACGCGGCTTTGGGAAAGCAGCGATACAGCCTCCGAGTCGCTGAGCGTCTTGCTCGACAACGACGCCAAAACCGCCGTGTTATCGAGGCAAAGCCCGACGATGCCGCCGAACTACTACTCCGTCGACCTCGGAGCAAAAACCGAGAAGGCGCTGACCGCCAATCGTGACGTGACGCCCGAGATTACGGGTTGCCAGCGCTATCTCGTGAACATCGTGCGCAACGATGGCTTCAAGTTCCAGGCGAAGGTCACGATGCCCGCCAACTGGGTGAGGGGCAACAAGCTGCCCGCGATGTTCTGGTTCTATCCGAGCGAGTTCACAGACCAGACGTCCTACGACCGAGCTCTTCGCGCCTATAACAAGAACGCATTCCCCTCCACCAGCGGCCAGTCGATGGCGCTGCTTACGCAGCTTGGCTATGCCTTCATCGAGCCCGATTTACCTATCACCGGCGCGACCGGGATCATGAACAACAACTATGTGCCGCAGCTCCGCAACTCGCTGTGGGCGATCATCGACAAGCTGGACAAGCAAGGCTATATCGATCGCGATCGCCTCGCGATCTCCGGGCACAGCTACGGAGCGTTTAGCACCGTCAACGCTCTGGTTCACACGCCCTTCTTCAAGGCCGGCATCGCCGGCTCTGGAGCCTATAACCGGCTTCTCACGCCGCTTGGGTTCCAGAGCGAGAATCGCGAGTTGTGGGAGGCGCGGGAAACCTATTTGAATATGTCCCCGTTCCTTTATGCGGACCAGCTTAGCGGCGCGCTGCTCATGACGCACGGCATGGAAGATCAGAATATCGGCACCAACCCGATTAACTCGGAGCGCCTCTTCCAGGCTCTGAATCAACTGGGCAAGACGGCTGCGCTTTACATGTATCCCTATGAGGACCACGGACAAATTGCGCGGGAGACCGTACTCGACAAGTGGGCACGCTGGGTGGCTTGGCTTGATAAATACGTGAAGAACGCCAAGTGACCCGGTAACTCTCCCGTCAGCATGCCGGCTAGCTGGTTTCCATGCCAGGTTTCCCCAGCCCTGCGCAAATTACCGGTGCTCAAAACGCGTGACCTTGGAAGATCACAGGTGGTGAACAATGTATTGGGCTAGTGTTTTTGAAGACCAACCGGTGATCGAGGCGGCCATTTACGGGCATGCGGTGTCGCTGGATGAGGTTCAGGAGTTCGCACGAGACTTCCGAGTGCTCGTCGATGGCTATCAGGGCAAACCGTTTTATATCGTGTTGGATTACAACAAGGCGCAGTTCGCATCTTCCGAGGCGCTCTTCGCGTTGGACAACGTCAAGGATGAGGCGCTGGACCGGGGGGCCGTCAAGGTGTTCTCAGTGCCGCAGCGCACGGCCGGCGCTTACGAGCACATGGCTTTTCGCATGCAGTATGTGCTCGAAGACCGCGAGGAATTCATCCCGCATGCGGCGAACGCAAAGTTTCCTCCCCTCCCGAGCCACTACGTGTCGGCTGCGTAAGCTTGGCTAGGTGACAGTTACCTGTGACTGGCCGTTGTTTTGGCCGGCCTGAAGGAATACCGCTTTGCCAGGCGTGTCGATGGCGGTGTAATACTGCTGAGCGAACGCGATCGTCCTTGTATCCGCCTGGGCATGGAACCTTCCCTGCAGGAAGTTCGGCTCGTAGCCGCCATCCTCGATTGCTTCCCAAACGGCAAGCTGCAAGCCGGCGCACTGCTCGGGCGTCTGGGCTTCGCGGAAGTAGAGCGCCACGATGTTGCCGGCCTTGGCGGCATTGCCGCCTAGATCGGCGCTACTGAAGGGCCGGACCAGGAATTGTTGGCCGCCTGATATCGGTGAGCGAACATTGCCGCAGACGGACATCCAGGAGTGGTTGGCGTCGCGGAATCCGAGCTTGCCCGCGAAGGTGCTGTGCACGTCTCGCCCATCGATGCAGATTGTGATGTTCTTCCCAGCCACTTCGCGAGCGAACTGAACCGGAATCGGTTTGGTCGACAACACGTTGGCGGCAAGGCCCAAGGCTAGTGCGAAAGTGTTCATCTCTTGCCCTTCCACCATTGTGACGCGACTGGCGGCCACGAAAGGTCGGGCGCGCAAAGAATGCAAGGAGAGTACAAGGTTGATGGGCAGGATGCCCATCCTACGCAAAGCTGGCTGCCCGCCATGGATTCGAACCACGATCAACAGGGCCAGAACCTGCCGTCCTGCCATTAGACGAGCGGGCAGCGCGTCGTGAGCGAGTGTAAATGTACCTCAGGGGATGCTTGGCGGACAAGCGGCGCGTGGCGTCATTCTGAGCGAAGAGGCGAGTCTTGCGAGTCTCGCAGTTGAGGGATCGCCAAGTTTGGCACCTGTTGCGGCGGTCCTTCGACTCGCCCGCTGGGGAGCGGCCTCGCTCAGGACGACGGGTGGAGGCTTACGCCTTCAGCGCTTCAGCGCCGCCGACGACCTCGAGAATTTCCTTCGTGATCGACGCCTGCCTCTCTCGGTTGGCGCGAAGGGTCAGGTCGTTGATCATCTTGCCCGCATTGTCGGTGGCTGAGGTCATGGCCGTCATCTGCGCGCCGAATTGGGACGCCGTGCCCTCAAACAGCGCCTGTTGAACAAGCGTGAGGAAGTAGCGGGGAAGGAGGGCGTTGAGGAGGCCTGCGGCGCCGGGTTCGAACTCGAAATCCGTGCTCGGACCCTCTCCCTCGGGCGCCTCGATGGGCAGAAGCTGCACGATCTGGGGAACCTGCCGGATGGCCGAGAAGAACTTGCTATACACGATGTAGACCGCATCCACTTCGCCCGATTCGTACAGCCGCCGCGCGTCGTTCGCCACCTCGATAGCGTTTTCCAGGGTCGCTCCCGCTGACGGCATGTGGATTTGTGTGACCACGTTGTATCCGCGCTTGCCAAAGTAGTTGAAGCCCTTCTTGCCAAAGCCGATGATCTTGACCGGCTCCGCCGAGTGCTTGATATAGTCCTCAGCCTTGCGGATCAGCGACGAGTTGTAAGCGCCGCTCAGACCGCGGTCTGACGTGACGAGGATCAAGCAGATGTTCTTGACCTCGCGCTTTTCCATCAGGGGATGCGAAGGCAAGTCGCCGGAGCTGGCGAGTGAGCGCATGAAGCTCTGCATCTTCTCGCTGTAAGGCCGCGCATCCATGACGCGCTCGGTGGATCGACGAAGTCGCGCCGCCGCCACGAGCTTCATCGCCCGGGTGATCTGGCGGATGTTCCGCGCGGTCTTAATCCGCTGCCGAATCTGCTTGAGAGTGGCCATGTACGGCTAGCTAGTTTACCGCTTTGGGAGGCTGTTCGATGGTGAAGAACTGTCCACGGACTGCAGTATCGAGGATGGTCTCGATCTCCTCCACGTAAGGCGCAAGAGCGTCGGCGCGGTTGGAGCCAATCCGAAGCAAAATGAATGCGAGTTCGAACGATCCCAAGTTTTGCTGATAGACGACGCCCTTGTCAACCGTAACGAAAGCGTCGAAACGTGTCTGCGCTTCGCGGAGGAGCGCACCATTCTCGATACTCGTCAGACCTGCACCGACAACTCCGATCGCCTCATGACGCCGGAAGTGGCTTGTCAGCGCTGGATCGACACATTCGTCGAGCAGGACTCTCACGCGGCTTTGATGCCCAGCTTGGACAGCAGCGACGAGGACGATTCGCGCAAGACTCGCTGCGCATGCTCGCGCTTCACCCTCGGGAACGTGCGCAGAAACGCGTCGAGGTCACAACCTCCGGAAAGGAAGTCGAAGAGATTCTCGACCGGCACCCGAGTGCCCGTGAAAACGGGCGCTCCGGCTAGCACCTTTTCGTCGATCGTCACGGCTCCGCCGAGAGTCTGCATGGCAACTCTATTGTACTCGCGGGATTAGCGGCATCGGGCCAGGTCTAGCCCGGCCCGGAGTTCCGAGCTACCGGTGGCTGTATCCAGAAGGGCGGCAGCTACCGACCCTGTCGTAGGGGGACTCACTGCCGATTCGAGAGCAACGCCATCCGATATTTGCGCTTTTCGCTCACACCGCAGTCGAATAGACGAAGGACGCAGCGTTTTGGTCTGAAGATCACGAACTACTGATAGCCTAATCCAAGCAGGCTGGGACTGACCGCGGCTGGGCCGGAGTTAGGGGTTGGAAACCCCTGACTCACATGGCTTGGAAAAGTCATGCGACGTTATACTTGCGTGACGTTTTCCTTCAGAGCATCCTCGACGTTTGCCTTGCCGGTATCGTACTGCTTCGGGGCCTTCGGCCCCTCCTTCTTGAACTGCTCGGCGTAGTCGCGGACGGCCTTTTCGAGAGTCGTCTCCGTCTCCTTGCTCAGCGCCTTGCTCGTCCGGATGCCCTCGGGGATCTCCGCGTACTTCTCGTGGACGAATTTCAGTAGCCCTTCCTCGAACGGCTTCACCTGTTCGTTGGCAAGCTCGTCGAGAACGCCGAGGCCGCCTGCGTACATCGCGATAACCTGGTCTTCGACTGTGTACGGCGTGGCGAGGTCCTGCTTCAGCAGCTCGGTAAGACGCTGGCCGCGGATGAGCTGGCGCTGGGTGGCGACGTCGAGGTCCGATGCGAACTGGGCGAAGGCGGCCACGTCGCGGTACTGTGCCATTTCAAGCTTTAGCTTTCCGGCAACGCTCTTCATCGCCTTGATCTGAGCGTTACCGCCCACGCGGCTCACCGAGATGCCGACGTTGATCGCGGGGCGGACGCCGGCGAAGAAGAGGTCGGGCTCGAGGTAGATCTGGCCGTCGGTAATCGAGATAACGTTGGTCGGAATGTACGCCGACACATCGCCCGATTGCGTTTCGATGATCGGAAGCGCCGTAAGCGACCCGCCGCCCTTCTCGTCGGACAGCTTCGCCGCGCGCTCCAGGAGGCGGCTGTGCAGGTAGAAAACGTCGCCTGGATAGGCTTCGCGTCCGGGCGGCCTTCGCAGAAGCAGCGACAGCGCGCGGTAAGCCTGCGCGTGCTTGGAAAGGTCGTCGTAGATGACCAGTGCGTGCTGCTTGTTGTCTCGGAAATACTCGCCGATCGCCGCACCCGCGAACGGGGCGAGATACTGCATGGCGTTCGAGTCGGACGCCGAGGCGACGACGATGGTTGTGTATTCCATCGCGCCGGCTTCGGTCAGTGTCTGAGCCACGCGAGCCACGTTGGCCATCTTCTGGCCGCAGGCGACATAGATGCAGTAGACCGGATCCTGTCCGGGCGTGTTGTGGGTGTACTTCTGGTTGAGAATGGCATCGATGCAGATGGCGGTCTTGCCCGTCTGGCGGTCGCCGATGACGAGCTCGCGCTGTCCGCGGCCGATGGGGATCATCGAGTCGATGGCTTTGACGCCGGTCTGCAGAGGCTCGGTGACCGGCTGTCGCTCGACAACGCCGGGAGCCATGACTTCGAGACGGCTGTGCTGGTCCGCAGCAATCGGTCCCTTGCCGTCCACCGGTTGGCCAAGCGCGTTCACAACGCGGCCCAACATGCCCCGGCCCACGGGAATCTCGATGATGCGACCCGTTTCTCGAACCGTGTCGCCTTCCTTGATCAGCGTCTCGTCGCCGATCAAGACCGCGCCGATCGAGTCCTCCTCGAGGTTGAGCGCAAGGCCCATGATATTATTCGGAAACTCGAGCAGCTCACCCATCTGGCAGTCGGGCAAGCCGTAGACGCGGGCAATGCCATCTCCCACCTGGAGAACGGTGCCTACGTGCTCGGTCTCGACCTTCTTCTCGAAGGCCTCAAGCTCTCGCTTGAGAATGTCTGTGATCTCTTCTGGTCGTATAGCCATTTCGATTTTGGAATTTAGAGTTTCGAATTTGGAATGGGGATTCGGGCAAGGTCGGCTAGATCCGCGCTGCGAATCTCTCCTCTAAATTCCAAACTCCAAATTCCAAATTTCATTAGAATTGTTTAAGAATGTCGTGCTTAAGTCGGTCTCGAAGGTGGTTGAGCCCGCCTCGAATCGTGCCGTCGAGAACGTAGTTCTCGTACGCCACCTTCACCCCTCCGATGAGGAGCGGCTCGATTCGGAACGCTGCTTCGACCTTCTTGCCGGTCGATTTCGCGATCTTGGCGAGGAGGGTTTTCTGCTGATCGTCGGGCATCGCCTCGGCGCTCGTCACGGTGACGTAGATCGTGCCGGTGGCGATTCGGCGCAGATTGACGAACTCGTCCCGCACCGCTTCGATTTCGCCTTCGCGGCGCTTTTCGAGCATCACGCGCAGAACCTGCATGGTCAGCGCGGTGATCCGGTCGGAGAAGATGCGCTCGATGATCCTCACCTTCTCGTCCCGGCTCGTGTACGGAGCGAGGACGAAGTCGCGGAAGCCGCGATCTTTCTCCATCAAGTTGACGATCGTGTTGAGATCGTCCTCGACAGACTGGACCACGTCGTAACGCTCGGCAGTGCTGAATAGCGCCTGCGCGTACCGTTTCCCGACTCGGGCGTCTTGCTGGGCCATGCTTAGGCCTTCACCTCGACCTTGTTGATAAAGTCGTCGACCAGCTTGCGGTTCTTCGTCGAATCCATGTTCTCGCCGAGCAGCTTTTCGGTGGCGGCGAGGGTGAGGTTGACAACTTCGAGTCGCAACTCGCTGAGAACGCGGGTGCGCTCGGCTTCGATCTCCTGCGTTGCGCGGCGAACGAGGTCGTCCGCCTTCGCGGCCGCCTCGGTCATCAGCGTCTGCCGAAGCTGCTGAGCTTCCTTGACCGCCGCCTGGATTTGCTCCCGCGCCTGAGCTTCCTTTTCGGCGAGACGTCGCTCGTAGTCGCTGCGCATCTGCGTCATGTCGGCCCGCAGCCCCTCCGCCTCGCTGAACGTCTTCTCAAGCTCGGTCGTGCGTTCATGGATCGCGCCGCCCAGAGGCTTGAAGTAGAAGAAGTTCAGCACCGGGAAGAGCATGATGAACATGCCGATCATCGACACCGTCTTGCCGAGATCGAGCGGAATCCCTTGCTGGTTGAGGTTCTCGACGAAGGCGGGGTGCCAATTAACGGAAAGCCAATAGCCGCCGACGGCCATAGCGATGCCGAACACGACGATCAACAATGTCTTGGCGGGTGATGCTTTTTGCGGTGTGCTCATCTGATCGATTTATGCCCGGATGGGCTCGCGTGATTTACTTGTTGAAGGTGCCGGGAGCAAGAAAGAGGGTGAGAAGGAACGTCAGCTCGACGAACGCGAATGCGATCAGCATAACGGTCTGCAGCTTGCCGAGCGCTTCCGGCTGGCGGGCCATTCCGGTCATGGCTCCGTAGCCGATCAATCCAAAGCCAATGCCTGCGCCCAAAACTGCGAGGCCAAGTCCGATCATCATCATGGTGTTGTTGTTATCCTCCTGGTTTTCAGTCAAAAAATCGTTTAGTGTGCGGCGGCGAGATCGCCACTCCCGTGCTCGCCTTCATGGTGCGTCACGAGCGAGATGTAAACGCAGGTCAGGAGCGTAAACACCAGGGCTTGGACGACGACGGTAAGCAGCTTCACGACAAGTAAGAAGCCGCCGATGGGGAAGTAGATGGGCTGGCCCACGGTGTTCAAGGCTTCCACTGCAGCATGGCCGCCGTGCATGTTGCCGAAGAGCCGCAGGCTGAGCGAGATGTTCTTCATCAGCTCGGAGATGATCTCCACGACGAAGATCAGGAGCGTGATGGGGATCATTGCGAGTCCCAGTTTCGGACCCGAGAAGTGGGACATGTGCTTGAAGAAGCCGACGAACCACGCTGAAAAAGGATCGCGTCCCGCGTGGCGCAAATGATCGGCGTGGCCCTTAATGCCCTCGTACTGCACGTACCCGACCGCGATGAGAGCCATCGAGAGATTAAAGCTGAGGTCGGCGGTGGGCGATGTGGGGAAGAACAGGGCGACGGTGTTCCCCACAAAGATGATCAGCCACAGCGTGCCGATGAACGGGATGTACTTCCGACCGTGAGCGCCGATGATGTTCAGGCACATGTTCTCGATGAAGAGATACATCTGCTCGGCGGCTTGGGTGATAGGGCTCTTGAAAATCCGCTCTTTCAGGCCCTTGCGCACTTGCCAGACAACCAACGCCACGAGCAAAAGCACGAAGCCAACATAAAAAACGAGGCCGAAATACCCCGGCCCCTCGTGCTCGCCGCCACTTGCCTCGGCAATGGGGAGTAGGTTGGTGAAAAATACGGAATCCATTTGGGATTAGCGATCAGTTGCGCGCGACAGCCCACACGACCAAGGCGGAGTATACCAGGACGACCCCGGCTAAAAAGCAACCCGGAGCGGCCTCTCCGATGCGCTTTGAAAGCATGTTTCCGGCGACCAGAAGTGGGAGCTTGAGAAACACGACGATGACAATGAAAATCGTCCCCCGCCCAGCGCTTCCGCCCTTGCTTACGGCGCTCCCGATCGCGATGATGAGCATCCAAAGCGCGACTGCGCCAAAGGTTGCGCAAATCAGCCCAATCGCCATGCCCGCCAATCCGTTAGCTCGGCCCACGATTAAGGCCACGATGAGGGCCACCGCAGCGACGGTGATGTACATGCGCGGATCGCGAAGCATCAGCTGTTCTGGTTGGTCTTGGCCAGCATCACCAACGCCATGACCATGCCAAGCGCGGCACCCACGATTACGCCGATCCCCTTTGCCATAGTTGTGCCGAGCGACCGGTCGATGAGCCACCCAATGAACAGCCCGGCGAGAGGCAAGCCGATGATGGTGTAGGCGATCGTGAGGCCGAAACCGAGCCCCCGCGCCGTCTCGCGTTCGCTGGCGAAATTTCGTTGCTGCTCTCGCTTCTTGCCTTCGGCGATTTCCTTGGCCAGGTTTGCCTTGTCGTGCAGTTTGCCCAGCCGCTCCTCGAACTCGGCGTCGAAGAATCCCTCGGTTTCTTTGCGCTCCTCTTGGTGAGCCGAGATCTTGTCTTCTAGGCCGCGAAGCTTCAGCTCGATCTCGTCGAGCTCATCCGAGTCGGTGGTCTCCGCGTCTCCAAGCAGCTTGCGCAATCGATCCTCGAGCTGCTCCTCCGTCTCCTCGTGCTCATCGGGCATGTTTGTATTGTGGAGTGTGGATTGGAGGATTGTGTCGATTGTCGATTGTGGATTGTGGATTGTGGATTCGCGATGTCGAATGTCGATGGAGGGTCCACGCACTTTAGACCCTGGAAAATCGCCGGGCGCAGCCCGTGATCCGGCACTCCACAATCCACAATCCACAATTGACACAATCCACAATCCCGCCCGATTCGTATTATCAAGAGAACCGTCGTGTCCACTACCGCCATCGTCCGCTCGCTCGAAACCGATGTTCAGTTCCTGAAGGGAGTTGGGCCGCGGCTGGCGGTTGGCTTGCGCAAGCTTGGGCTGAACACCGTCGGCGATGTGCTATATCACCTACCGCGTCGTTACGAGGACCGACGCCATCTCCCTGAGATCGCCAAACTCCGCCCTGGCCAGTTTGCGACGGTTAAGGGCGAGCTGATGCGCATCGATACTCGGCCTACGCGCGGCGGCATGGTGATCCTTAAGGCGACCATCGGCGACGGCACCGGGATGATCCATCTGACATGGTTCAACCAGCCCTGGATCGGCAAGCAACTGCGAGACTACAAGGGTCCGATCATCGCGTACGGGCAGGTGAAGGAGGGCTCGCACGCCTACGAGATCACCAGCCCCGAATGGGAGATGATCGACGAAGAAACCGACCCTTCCGACTTCCTGCGCATCGTCCCGGTCTACCCGGCGACCGAAGGGGTGGCGCAGAAGACGCTGCGGCGGGCGGCTAAGGCGGCTGTCGAGGGCTACCTGCAGCACGTCACCGATGCCTTGCCGCTTTACTTATTGGAGAAGGAGAACCTGCGCGGCCTGCAGTGGTGCCTGCGCCAGATTCACGATCCGTCGTCGGACGAGAATCGTGTCGAGGCGCGCAAGCGGCTGGTGTTTGAAGAGTTCCTCTACATGCAGGTGGCGCTAGCGATGCGCCGCGCGGAGACGCAGCAGGAGCTTGGGATCGCATTTCCAATCGAATCGCTCACAAGAGGCGCGGAAATTTCTCCCCTCCCGCTCAGGGAGGGGCCGGGGGAGGGTTTTCCTGTCCACAGCTCCGCTGACCCTCCCCTAACCCCTCCCGGAGCGGGAGGGGAACTTGCGAGTGGCAACCGCAAGGCAGTCGTCAAAAAGGCGAAGGTCAAGTCTCACCTCTTCGAATCAGAGCAGGAGAAACTTCGCGCCGGCGAGCCGCTGTGGGATCAGATTCACGGCATGCTCCCGTTCACGCTCACCGGCGCGCAACAGCGGGTGATCGGGGAGATCTTCGCCGACATGAAGGTCCCGCACCCAATGAACCGGCTTCTCCAGGGTGATGTCGGGTCCGGAAAGACGGCGGTTGCGGCGAGCGCGATGCTGGCTGCGGTTCGGTCCGGCTATCAGGCGGCGATGATGGCACCCACCGAGATTCTTGCCGAGCAGCACAATGTCAACCTCCGCGAGCTGTTCGCCCCGTTGGGAATCGAGGTCGTGCTGCTCGTCGGCAAGCAAACTTCTAAGGAGAAAAAGCGCGCGCAGGAGCTAACCGCGAGCGGCCAAGCCAACATCTCGGTGGGCACCCACGCGCTGATCCAAGAAGGCGTCAAGTTCGACCGTCTTGGCCTGGTGGTCATCGACGAGCAGCACCGCTTCGGCGTCCTCCAGCGGGCGGCGTTGAGAGAGAAAGGGATGGGAAACCCTGACGTTCTTGTCATGACGGCCACGCCCATCCCCCGCACGCTGACGATGACGCTATACGGGGATCTCGAACTATCGGTCATCGACGAACTTCCCCCCGGGCGCAAGCCAATCAAGACCCACTGGATGCAGCCCTTCAAGCGTGCTTCGGTCTATGAAACCGTGCAGAAGCTTGTACAAGAGGGGCGGCAGGCATACTTTGTCTGCCCAATGGTCAGCGAGAGCGAGAAGATGCTGGCGCAAGCCGCCGAGGAACTGCATTACCGTCTTAGCTCAGGAGTTTTTCAGAACCTTCGCAACGGCCTGCTCCACGGGCAGATGAAGCCTCGGGACAAGGAGCTGGTTATGGACCAGTTTCGCGCTGGAGAGATAGACGTATTGGTCAGCACTACGGTGATCGAAGTGGGCGTCGACGTGCCCAACGCGAGCGTCATGGTGATAGAAGATGCGAACCGGTTTGGCCTCTCGCAGCTTCATCAACTCCGTGGCCGTGTCGGCCGCGGAGAGTGGCAAAGCTTCTGCGTCCTCATCGCGGAGGCGAGGACCGACGATGCCAAGGCACGCATGGATGTGATGGTCGCGACGACCGATGGGTTCAAGATCGCCGAAGAGGACCTAAAGCTGCGCGGCCCCGGCGAGATTGCGGGCACCAAGCAGAGCGGCAACCTCGACTTCAAGATCGCCGATCTGGTGCAGGACGGCAAGCTGCTGGAGGTCTCTCGACAAGCGGCGATCGAGCTTATCAAACGTGACGCGCACCTGTCGCGCGCTGAGCACATGGGGATATTGGAGAAGATTCAGGAGCGTCGCAGCGAACTGGCGGTGGCGACTATTTCTTAGCCAGGTCATCCCGAGCGAAGCCGAGGGATCTGACATTG
>JBBREM010000021.1:0-30676 GCA_038202925.1 Fimbriimonadales bacterium
GAATAACAAGACCCGGGAGCGAGCATGACGCGGTGAATTCCGAGATTTTCGAGTTCCTGCCTGTGAGCGCGAATCGTCTGAAGCAGTTGAGGCGTGCTGAACTCGGCTTGCGCACGGCCCGCATCGTCTACTGCAGAGTTGGCCATCAGCATCCAATAAACGACATTGGTTGCCGCACTACCATTGCATTGATTTGCGATCACTACCAACTTCAATGGAATCCCAAAGTGGTCCCTTATACACATAGGTCGCGGTAGCTTGAACCTGATTACTGCTGAGCGTCGGTGCTTGCCTTTCGACGAGACGCATCCTCCGAAGACTCGGCTGGACAAGTATCTGCCACGCTTTCCGGATGGTCGTCGCATCCAAGTTCGAGCACTTGCGTTCGAGAATCGCAAATTCTAAGAGTCGATCTGAGTCTCCGCTGTCCATCGCATCCGCCAGCGAAGCGGCCGCGCTGTTCAGCCGGTTGGGGCGAAACTGGAGATACGCGACGTACAAGACCGCAGCAATCAGAAAGAGGAACCCAGCCCAAAGAAGGTGATTGGGACGGCCCCTAGTATCGCGGCGCGGCACCGTCATTCTTCCGTCGGCACCGAGCATTCTACTGATGCCACCATTGCAGGAGGTGCGGGAACCCGAGATGGGTTCGAGTCAAGACGGATCCATCAAGGCGTAGGCCAAGGACGGTCCACATTTCCCAGGAAAGAGATTTTAGTCCAGCGTCGGGCTGATGAAACGGGCAATACACGACGATCGAACCCGGGCCGAATCGGTTCGTGTACCACGCCCAAAAGCGGCCAATTCTGGGGCTGGCAGCGATGTCGGCGTCATTCGGCCAGGTGATGTAATAGCCCAAACGACCTTGCCCTAATGGATCAATACCCTGACATCTGACGCTTACGTGCAGCGGTCCAAGGTCAGGTGGAAGCCCCATGCTCGACGGGGTTCCGCTCTCCGCCCCGCCGTACTCGTCGCGGTACAAGCTAAGTGCCTGTCCGATCTGCCTAAGTTTGAGACGCAGCTCGTTTTCGCTCCCAAGCGCTTGCTGTTGACGAACACCGGATAGGCGATGGCGGCGATTAGCGCAGTGATGCCTATGACCACGAGCACTTCGGTGATCGTAAACCCTCTTCTCAGTCCAGGTCTTGTCCGGTCCATAGCGACTCCAACTGTGAACTTTGCTTACATGGTACGCCCATAACCGTCCTGAATCAAACGCGCTAATGTTCTCTTTGCTGCGGATACACCTCGCCATTCAAGCGCGAGAGGTTATTCTAGCGGCATGAGCACCGGCCCACTCGCCAACATTGCCCGCCTCGTGGATGCCCGCAGCAAGCGGATATCCAGCTACGACCGGAGCGGCGGGAACGATGACTTTATCGGCATCGGGTCGCGTGAGACGCTCACCCTTGCCGAAGTGCAGGGCGCGGGGATCGTCAAGCACATCTGGATCACCGTCTCCACCCAGGACCCGCAGTTCCGCCGAAATCTGGTCCTGCGGATGTACTGGGATGGCCAGGACCACCCTTCGGTCGAAGCCCCGCTCGGAGACTTTTTCGGCAACGGCTGGGGGATGAAATATAACTTCATCTCGCTGCCCCTGGCGGTGGCGCCGAAGGAGGGCAACGCCCTCGTCTGTTATTTCCCGATGCCATTCGGAGAGGGCGCGCGCATCACCGTCGAGAACGAGAGCGATATTCGGGTCGATTCGTTTTATTACTATGTCGACTACGAGGAGCACGCCTCGATCCCCGCCGACATGGCGCGATTCCACGCCTGGTACCACCAGGAGCTGACGATGCCGGAGTCCGCCAACGGCGACGTCGAGAGCGAGTGGGGCATGTTCAAATCCTACGCGAACAACCCGACCGACGAATTCAATTATCTCTTCTGCGAGCCGACCGGCGAGGGTCATTTCGTCGGCGTCAACTACTACGTCAACTGCCCGACGACGCTGTGGTTTGGCGAGGGAGACGACATGTTTCTGGTCGACGGCGAACCCTGGCCGGGCTCGGCCCATGGCACGGGAACCGAGGATTACTTCAACCAGAGCTGGTGCCCCGACGAGCATTACCTGCACCCCTACTTCGGCACGGCGCGCGCGCCGGGAAGATTGAACGACTCGCCTCGGTGCGGCTGGCTGGGGCGGACCCATTGCTACCGCTTCCATCTCGAGGATCCGATCCGGTTCAAAAAATCCCTGCGCGCCTCGATCGAGCACGGGCATGCGAACTGCCTCACCCTGGAGATCGCGAGCGTGGCCTACTGGTACCAAACGCTACCCTCAAAGCCATTTCCGCCACTGCCGCCGGCTGAGCAGCGCGTGCCTCTTTCCGAGATTTCGGTGGTCGACATCCATCGATGGCGGGACGCGTGGCGGACGAGCCAGGGTGGCGGCCAACTGTGGGGCGACGAACGCGATGTTTAGCCTGAACTTGAGGCTCATCCGAATCGCCTAAGAACAACCACAAACTTTGAGGAGGGTTCGATTCATGGCAGATCAGATACCGGAGAAGGAAGAGGAGCAGAAGGCAGAAGGCGAGGCCGCTGCCAATGAGCCGGCTTTCGAAGAAAGCGAATTGGAGTTTGCCGGGGGCAAACTTCCCGGCAACCACGACGACTTTGACGGCGAACTCGACGAGGGGCCGCACCCCGTGCCGGGCGCGGACAAAAAGCACCATCCCGCCCATGCGATGAGCAAGGGCGAGACGAAGCATTTGGGTCTCTAGGCGTTTCCGAACAAATTGGGCTCAGCCTTGCCCGCCGAACGGCAACCTGGCGGGATAAGCTGAGCTCATGGCCTCGGAGCAGACCCTCGATCCCCAAGATTGGGACCAATTCGCGTTGCTCGCGCATCGCGCCGTGGACGACATGCTCGCGCGTCATCGCTCCCTGCGCGAGCAGCCGGTCTGGCAGGACGTGCCGGCACCAATTCGGCGTGATCTCGATGAGCGGGTGCCTATGGAAGGGATTGGCGATGAGGCCGCTTACGAGCAGTTTCTGTGCCACGTCTCGCCCTATCCCACCGGCAACCTCCATCCCCGCTTCTGGGGCTGGGTGCAGAGTAACGGCTTTCCGCTTGCCAACCTCGCGGACTACTTGGCGTCCGGGCTAAACCCGCACA
The DNA here is from genome assembly GCA_038202925.1 of Fimbriimonadales bacterium. Classification (GTDB taxonomy): domain Bacteria; phylum Armatimonadota; class Fimbriimonadia; order Fimbriimonadales; family Fimbriimonadaceae; genus JAEVZK01. The sequence goes on from JBBREM010000021.1 coordinate 3,128, forward strand.
TGGCCGGATTCAACGATGCGCCCGCGCTGGTGGAGAAGCAGGTCATCGACTGGATGCGGCAGCTTATGGAGTTTCCCGAGGGCGCAAGCGGCTTGCTTCTGAGCGGCGGCAGCATGGCGAACTTCACCGCGCTTGTCGTCGCGCGGAATGAGATCGCGGGCTATGACGTGCGCGCGGACGGCGTGCACTCGGATATCCCCTTTTACGTGAGCGCCGAAACCCACAGCTGGGCGAAGAAATCGGTCGAGGTGCTCGGGCTCGGCAGTAAGTCCTTGCGGATTGTCCCCGCCAATCCTGACACTACGATGAGCGTCGGCGCTCTGGGCGAGATGATGCGCAGCGAGGGCAGGCCTGGCATTGTGCTCGCCACCGCCGGCACCGTCAACATCGGTGCTACCGACGACCTGGAAGCGCTCGCCGACTTGTGCGACGAGCACGGCGTGTGGTTCCATATCGATGGCGCGTTCGGCGCACTCGCCATGATTAGCCCCAGGCTGCGCCACATCGTGAAGGGGCTGGATCGGGCAGATTCCGTTGCCTTCGACCTGCACAAATGGATGTACTTGCCGTTCGAAATCGCTTGCGTTCTCGTGCGCGATGGCGCTGCTCACCAACGGGCGTTCAGCCAGCGAGCCAGCTACATCGAGGGGCTCGAACGCGGCCTGATCGGCGACGGACTCGAATTCGCCGAGCTCGGTCTCGAACTGACGCGCGGGTTCAAAGCCCTGAAAGCCTGGATGGCGTTCAAGGCCTACGGCATCTCGAAGTTCGCGGCGCTGATCGAGCAAAACGTGGAGCAGGCCCAATATCTAATGGGGGTTGTCGAGCAGCAAGCCGAGTTGGAGCTTGCCGCGCCGGTGCCGCTCAACATCGTGTGCTTTCGCTATCGAGGGTCGAACGAGCTGAATCAAGAACTGCTTCTGCAGCTCCAGGAGCGCGGCATCGCCGCGCCTTCGTCCACGGTCCTCGACGGCAAATTTTGCATCCGTGTCTGCTTCGTGAACCATCGCACCCAGCGTCAGGACATCGATCTGCTCATCGAGAAGGCGTTGGAAATCGGTGCGGAGCTAGCCGCAAACCGCCTGTAGCCGCCGGTCTTTAGCCGGCGTTAGGAAGCGCGATGGCTACCGCGCCAACGGAGCCGCCGGGGACCGGCAGATCGTACACCTGCAGGATGCGCCCACCGGCGCGAACCGTGGTCTGTGGCGCGTCGAGTGGACGCACATCGTATTCGCTCAGGGGCCGCGAGAGGCCGAGGCCGAGGGCCTTGGCACAAGCTTCTTTGCGCACCCAGGCACGAGCAACATGTTCGCCCACCACCAGCCGTTCGGCGCGGGTGAGGTGGTCGCGCAGAAACTCTTCGCTCGCCTTCACCCGGTCGACATTTTCAACGTCCACGCCCACCGCATGCGTCTCCGAGATGGCAAATAGCGCGAGGCTCGGGCATTTCGCGATACTGAAATGCAGCTCCCCCTTGGCAAGCATCGGCTTCTTGAGCTCGGTGTAAATGAAATCGGGCGAATGCCCTAGTTGCTCCGTCAGCAACTGCCTCAGCAGCCCGCGACGGACAATGAACCCCGACCTCAAGACCGGATCGCCGTAGGTTTGGACGCGGGCAATCTCATCGGGGCTGAGGAGGTGAAAGAAATCAGCCGGGGCGATCTCGTCGAGCCGCGCCAGCCATACCGCCGCATGCTCGTTGCGCCAAATCTGGTTCACGCCTGCTCGCCAGATTGGGCCGGCGAGCCGGCCCAGAACGTGTGGCTCGGAATCGTTTCGCCTTTCATCACGAGCGACAGGTTACCGACGTGAGAGTCATTCTTGAGCTCGGATTCGCACAGGATGACCGAGTAATTGCCGACGGTGCATCGCTCCCCGATCTTGATGGGACCCACCTTCATGACGCGGTCCTCAAATAGGTGCGCCTGCAGGGGTGCGTTAGCGTTGATGGCGGCATCTTCGCCGATTTGAATCAGGTCTGTCTCGGTCCAGTCGGTGGTGTTGATAAACGATCGGCTACCAATCTTCGCGCCGAGAAAGCGCATCAGGCCGGACATAAACGGCGTGCCTTCGAGGTCGGAAATGAAGAGTGGAGAGCCGAAATCGTGGAGGATCGACGAGTGGGTTTCGGTTTTCCAAACGAAGCGACTCCACAACGGCTGGATGGTCGGCTTGTACTTGCCGATCAGCAGGAACTTGGAAAGTCGAATGATGCCGATGGCGATCAGAACGCCGCCGAAGTACAGAATCGGCACCGAGCAGAGTGCCAGCGCCAAGGAGCTTTCGTTCCAGATCCATACAAACCCTTCGATCATCGCCGAAGCGACGATGAGGAAGCAAAGACTGGGGAGGAAAAGCCGGATCGCCTCGTGCATCAAGCGCTCGGCGTACATGCGCTTGGTGGGGCGATAGGTCTGCTTCACATCGAACTGCTCGTGCACCTGCCGGTTGGGCATTCGGAAAGGGGGTGAGCCCAGCCACGCCTGATCCGGAGCTTCCCCCATCTGTTCGTTGGTTGGGTTGACGGATAGCACGCCGAGCAGGAAATCGTCCGGCACGTTGGCTCCCTGCGGCACGACCGAGTCATTCCCGAGGAACGTTCGCGAGCCGATGGTCGTGCGTTCGAGCATGATCTGGCCGTTGGCGCGAATCGGCCGGCCAATACTGACTTCGCTCGCAAGGAAGCTTTCGGCGCCCATCTCGACCAGATCGTAAGGCATCCGGCGAGGCAGCGCGATCTCGCATCGCGGACCGCATTTCATGCCCAGCAGGATGCACCAGGGCCTGGTGAAGAGCGAGTCGTAAACCGGCACGATGAGCCCTCCCACAAGCTCCAGATGCTTATCGGAAAACCACTTGCGCAGCCAGGTCGTGCCCGGATACGCATAGGTGCCCGCCCTCAACTTGCCAAGAACGAGCCACTTGACGAGCAGAATTTGCGTGCAGGCGAATAGCACGAGAACGACCGCGTACACCGGCTCCCAGAGATATTCGACGAACCCCTCGCTCCAGTTATAGAGGGTGAACGCCACCGTCACGAACGGGACCGAATCCATCAGCATGAGCAGTACGATGAGCGCGGTTTGGATGGCGGCGAACTTGGTTCTCGTACCTCGGCTGGGCTGCGCCGACGGATCGTAGACCGGCATCGTGCGCGGGACGGCGCGACCTACGCTGCCTTCCCATTCTTCGCCAGCCGGGACGGTGACTCCGGCGACGACTCCAGTGAGGTCGCGCAGCGCCGCGCCATCCTCCATCGTCGACCCGCCGGCAAGGCCTGCGCGTACGCCGAGGCTACAGCCGTTCCCAACGCGGACACGGCGCATGTGCAGTTCGCCATGCGCCACGCTCGAGGCGTGGATCCACGAAGAATTCTCGAACGTGCAATCGCTTCCAATTTCGATGAGGTCGGGGCAGTCGATTTCGAGCGCCTCGAACGTGACGTTGCGTCCCACCTTTGCGCCGAGGGCCCACAGATACAGTCCAGCAAGCGGCGTTCCGGTCAGATAGTTGACTGGCGTGTTCGCGAGGACGCGGTGGACAAACCACCAACGCACGAACTGCGTGCCCCACAAGGGGTAGCTGCCTTCCTTGAAGCGTCCTCCTACCGTCCACTTCACGGCAATCGCGAAGAGAAGCATGACGGGGACGGATAACGCGTGAAGCCCAATGCCGAGCAGCAGAGCGGTGAAGTCGTCATGGCCAACTTCGGCGGAGAAGAAGATAGCGGCGATGATCGGCCCGAGCCAAAAGAGGCCCTGAATGCCAAACAAAATGAGCACGCCGAGACCCTGCCAGACCTTGGCTAGCGCATAGCGCCGAGCAGAGACGGCTTTGAACTCAGCCGTCTTGTGGTGGGGCTGCGTTTGTGCCTCCAGCACCGAGGCAAATGAGCGAATGGACGGATTCTCGTAGATATCGAGGACCGACACCTTGGCATACCCGTGATCGCTCCGCACTGCGGAGATGAAGCGCGATGCGAGGAGCGAGTAGCCGCCCAGATCGCGAAAGAAATCGTCGGTGCAGGAGATCTCTGCGCCGGGAAACAGCTCGGTCCACATTTCGAGCACCCAGTGCTCTTCTCGCGTGCGCGGAGGCACTATCTCTCGCTCCAGGCGAAAGGCTTGGCCGTGCAGGTGCTGGCAGGCTCGGCGGTCGATCTTGCCGCTCGGCAGGACGGGGATTTTCTCGACATGCTCAAACGTTTGCGGCACCATGTAGCCCGGCAGGCTCTCGCGGATCGCGGTGAGAAAGCTGCCCATGTCGAAGCTCTCCTGGGGCACAAGCAGAGCGGCTAGTTGGGTGTCGCCATCTTCGCTTTCGCGGGTTGTGACCACCGCCGACTGCACGCCTGGCTGCGCCAGCAGATGAGCTTCGATCTCGGAAAGCTCGACACGGTGGCCGCGAATCTTCACCTGCGCGTCAACCCGCCCGAGCCACACGATATCGCCGCTTGTGAGCTTTCGGACGCGGTCGCCGGTGCGGTACGTCATCCCGCCCTGTTCGGAGGGCGTGAATTTGAGCGCCGTCAAATCATCTCGCCCGAAGTAGCCGTCCGACACCCCGATCCCGGAAATCGCCAACTCGCCCTCTTCGAGATCGCCAAGCTCGTTCCCCTCTCCATCGAGAATCGCGCATCGGTAGTCCGGCAAGGGCTTGCCGATCGTGATCGGCTTGCCCGGTTCGCAGAAGGAGAACGTAGCCCCCACTGTCGCCTCGGTTGGGCCGTAGGTGTTGAGGATTTCGCAGTCCGGCTTCCACCACCGATGCACCATCGAGGCTGGCAAATTCTCGGCCCCGAACAGGATGCGGCGCAAGCTTGGGACGTCGCCCTCCACCATCGACAGCAGAGTCGGGGCGCACGAGATGATCGTCACCCGGTTCTCGTTGAGGAACGCCTCCAGGTCGTGGCCGGAATGGACCTCCGCGCTCCTGGCGACGACAAGCGTCGCGCCGGCAGAAAGAGTCGGCCAGACTTCTTCGTGATGTCCATCGGAGGCAGGCGAGAAGCCTTGAAAGACCCGGTCGTCGGCCTCGACGCGGATGCAGACCTCTTGATTGCCGGTGATGAAGTTGGAGAGGCTCCGATGCTTGATCGGCACGCCCTTGGGGCGGCCTGTCGTGCCGGAAGTAAAGATGATGTACGCGAGATCGGCGCCGATGATGCCGGGATCGATGGGTGCATCGGACATGCCCTCCGCCGCCCGCCACAGCTCCTCGATCGTCACCGTGGGCAGATCCTCAAAGTCGCGGCCATTCTCGAGGACGACCAGCGAGGGTTGGACGTCCTCAAGGCAATCCAGGATACGGCTCTGCGGCGATTCCGCGTCAAGAGGCACGTAGGCTGCGCCTGCCTTGAGTATCGCGATCAAGAGTTGCACGGCTTGTGGCCCGCGAGGGAGGACGAAGGCGACGCGATCGGCGCTCCTCACACGGCGTGCGCGCAGTGCCCGCGCCAATCGATTCGTCGTCGCTTCCAGCTCTGCATAGGTCACCCGCGCGTCGACACTGATGAGCGCGGGCTTGGAAGGCTGCTCTCGGGCCCAATGAGCGAGGGGCTCGAAGACGAAACCGTGCGCCTCAGGCGATGGCCCATGCTTCCTTTGCGCCGGTTGACGGACCTTGATGCTCATGGGCTGCGGAGTAGACGGATGGCCATCCCCCAACGATTAGTGGATGGGCAATCGCTCCTAGCCAGGGTACGTTTGCAAGTTGAAATTGTACCGGGGGCTGTGAAGAATCTAAGGTCGCCTGCGACAGGTCCGCAAGATTCTATCGCCGCTTGCCCAGCAGGTACACGAGCGCATCCTCCATCCGGTTGCGCCAGGCCGTCCAGTTGTGGCCCTCGTTCGTGACGCGCGAGCCGAACGGTTGGTGCAGTGCGATCAGGGTTTTCGCGCCCTGTTCATTCGCCCGCGTGAGCTCGCGCTCAAAGTTGCCCCAGCAGATCCAGAGCCGGGTTGTCGGCGCCAGCTTCTTCAGGGACGGTGCGGAGATCGGGTTGGGTAGGTCGGGAGCGAATCTCAGAGGTTGGAACGCCCCGGACTGCGAGTGGACGCCGCCCGCCACCTTGTCTGGAAGCTCCTCCGCGAGCCGCAGCGCAATAAGGCCGCCGAGGCTGGAGCCTCCGATAAACACGTCCTGCGCTTTCGCGCTTGCTCCGGTCGCCTGTCGCGCCGCGGGAAGGACGCCATCCAGCAAGAACGAGGCATACGACTTCCATTCGACGCCGTATTCCTTCATCCGGTCCGTCGGTGGCACCAGGACGAGAACAACCGGCCTTATCCGACCGGCCTCGATCAGGTTTTCGACGACGTTCTGAATCTTCCCGTATCTCTCATAGTTCTGCCCGTCGCCGTAAATCAGAAGCGGCAGGCCGTTGGCGCGGACGGGAGCAAACACGATCACGACCCGGCCGTCCACTTTGAGCGGGATGCGCCGCATCGGGTGCCTGGGCGCTTCATCGTGGATGCGGCGTTTGTAACCCGGCCCCTCGTAAACGCTGTTCTCGCCCCCGATCGTGTTGTCAATCTTCGGGGCTCTCGGATCGAGGATCCATTTGCCGTCGACGATAAACTTGTACTCGAACCGGGCATCTCGAGGGAGGTCGAACAGGGCCACCCAATCCGCGCCACGCTTCGTCATCGGCCTCGGCCGATCCCATCCGTACACGTCTCCGGCGAAGCTGACGCCCTTGGCATTCGGCGCAGAGATCTGGAGTGTTACAGGGGTCAGTAGACAGGCCAAAGCGGCAGTAATGAGCATGCTCGAAGTCTACTGAAGGAATGGTCGGGATGACTGGATTCTGAACTCCCCAGTGAACGAGCCGTCGGCCTGCGCTTGACAGGTTCGTCTGTGCCGCTAGAAAGTGGGGCAGAAGTGGGGCGGAAGTGGGGCAGACCCCGAGTTGGGGGCTGACAAACCGTCCTCTTTGAGCTAATTTGAAGCTACCGCGAGAGAAAGAGTCGGGATGACTGGATTCGAACCAGCGACCTCTGCGTCCCGAACGCAGCGCTCTACCCAGCTGAGCCACATCCCGACTGGGCTACCTAGGATACCACGGCTAATTCGCGGTGCGCGGAGCCTGGCCGGTGTGCTTGGGATTCTGATTCTGCGGGATGATCGGCCCCCTCTTTCGAGGCTTTCGAGGCTGAGGTTCGGCCGCTTCGGCGGTCCCTTGCTGCTCGGAGGCCGCCTGCTGGAGAAGCTCTTCGTGCCCCGTAGGCGAGCTCCCTGTCAGCTCCACGCCTCCGACTTTCTTGCCGCGCCTGGTTGTCTTTTGCATATACAGGTTCGGCGCAAATCGGTGCGCCGCGGTTCCGCCATAATCGGGGCGTGAAGGTCTACATCTCGGCCGACATCGAGGGGATCACCGGGCTGGTGTCGTGGTCGCAATGCGGCACGGCGAATAGCGAGCACTACGACTATGCCTTCGCCCGCCGCATGATGACGCACGACGTGAACGCGGCGATTCGCGGGGCGCGGTCGGCAGGCGCGACCGAGGTAGTGGTCAAGGACTCGCACAACAACAGCAAGAACCTGCTTCTCGATCAGCTCGAGCCTGGCACGCAGTTGGTAAGCGGGCATGGCAGCGGGATCGGCGGGATGATGGAGGGGCTTGACTCGTCCTTCGGATGCGCGATGCTAGTCGGCTACCACGCGATGGCGGGCACCACGGCGGGGATCATGGAGCACACCTACACCGGCGGCGTGCACCACCTGTGGATCAACGGCGTTGAAGCCGGCGAGATTGGGCTCTCGGCCGGCGTGGCCGGACGGTACGGAGTTCCGGTCGTGATGATCTCGAGCGATGAGGCGGGTTGCCGGGAGGCTGCGCGTCTTGTAAAAAGGATCGAGACGGCGGCGGTGAAAGAAGGACTCGGGCGCTACATGGGCCGCCTGTTGCACCCCTCTGAGACCGGCCCGATGATCGAGGCTGCTGCCGCGCGCGGCGTGTCAAGAGCTGCTTCAGTTCCAGTCTGGAAGGCCGCCGAGCCGTGCACGATCAAGGTGGAATTCAACCGCTCCGAGGAAGCCGACTTTTCCGCCAAACACCCGATGGCCAAGCGACTCGACGCCTACACGGTCGAAGTCACCAGCGACTCGTACGATCTGGCGCACCGGCTTGCCGTCAACGTGATCTCGATGTCCGGCAATGGGCTTCGGTCGCAGCACTAGGCAGGTAGCCTTCCGCCCGTGCTGCAGATTTCCTTTCGCACCCTCGAATTGGTGAAGCTATATCCGCTTCGGATTAGCCGGGGATCGCAGCCAACTTCGGACAACCTCTTCGTCTTCGTGAGCGACGGCACCCATACCGGCATCGGCGAACTGTCGCCCGCAACGGCGTCGGAATGGACGGCGGAGCGGGGAGAGGCGCAGCTTCGGAAGTTCGTCCCCAGTGTCAGCGCGGTGATTCCGCATGTGGTGTGGCGTCAGATGAAGGAGGCGGGCATCGATCCTCCCGCGATGGCCGCGCTCGACATCGCGCTGTGGGATCTGCTCGCCAAGCAGGCGGGAATGCCGCTCTATCGCCTGCTCGGCTTGCCAAAGGAGTCCGTTCCAACGAGCGTGACGATCGGCCTGAACGAGCCGGAGGTGACGCGCGAACGCGTGCCCGACATCCTGCGCCGAACCGGCGCGAAAGCGTTGAAGATCAAGCTCGGGGCGCCTGAAGGATTCGAGTTCGATCAGGCCCATTTCATCGCCGCCGCCGAAGCGGCGAAGCCTTTCGGCCCGAAATTGCGCGTGGACGCGAACGGCGGATGGGATGTGCCTACCGCGCGCATGATGCTGCGGTGGCTCGCTGAGCGTGGCGCCGATTACGTCGAGCAACCGCTCGTGGAAGGCGCGGAGTCTGAATTGCCCGAGCTGTTCAAGGACCGTCCGCTGCCGATTTTCGTCGACGAAACCTGCCGCTTCTCACCGGACGTGGTGCGGGTGGCAGGCCGTGTAGACGGGATCAACCTGAAGCTGATGAAGTGCGGAGGCGTAACCGAGGCCCTGCGCATCGTCGCCACCGCGCGGGCGCATGGATTGAAGACGATGATCGGCTGCATGAGCGAGTCGTCGGTCGCCATCGCCGCTGGTGCCGCGCTGGGCGCGTTGTTCGATCATATTGATCTGGATTCGCACCTCAACCTCAACCCCGACCCCGCGTCCGGCGCACCGATTATTGATGGATGCATCGTGCCTACCGACTCGCCTGGGCATGGGGCCGCGTTGACCTCCACCCCCCAGCCCCCTCCTCCATTTCCCGTTGGCGGCGGGAGATCGGCATGAGTAACGCGCCGGGGAAATGGAAGAGGGGGAGCCTAAATGCTTAGGCGCGACCAGCCGCTCGCGCTCTTCATGGAGGGCGCGACCGACGCCGATCTTGGAAAGATGGGGCACGGGGTGCTGCGATACTCGCCCAATCCGATCGCTTGCGTTATCGACTCCGAGCTTGCCGGGCGCGATGTGATGGAATTCGGCCGCTCGCCGCGTTCCGCTCCGATCGTCGGCACGATTCGCGAGGCGGCTGCGCTCGGGGCGCAGGTGCTCGTTCTCGGGATTGCGCCCCCGGGCGGCCTATTCCCTCCGGAATGGTTTCCCGCGCTCGACGAAGCCGTTGCCGCAGGAATGAGTGTGGTGAATGGACTGCACGATCGGCTCGAGCCACGATATCCACAGCTGAAACCGGGGCAATGGATATGGGATGTCCGCGTCGAGCCGCCCGGTCTGACAACCGCGTCCGGGCTCGCGGGCAAGCTGACAAATAAGCGCGTGCTGATGCTCGGCACCGATATGGCGATCGGAAAGATGACGGCGGGGCTGGAGTTGTATCGCGGCCTGAACGAGCGCGGGATCAAGACCGAGTTCGTTGCGACCGGGCAGATCGGTATCGTCGTGACCGGCGCGGGCATTCCTCTTGATGCCATCCGCGTCGACTTCGCTGCCGGTGCCGTCGAGCGCGAGGTGCTCAGGTACGCCGATGCGGAGGTTGTGATCATCGAGGGCCAGGGCTCCTACGTCCACCCAGCCAGCACAAGCCCGCTGCCTCTGACTCGCGGCTCCTGCCCGACCCATATCGTGATCTGCCACCGCGCAGGGATGGCGGGGCTGCGCCGCCACCCCCATATCTCAATCCCGCCCCTGCGAGAGTTCATTAAGCTATGCGAAGACGTAGCAGAAGTCTGCGGCACCTATCCTCGTCCGCGAACGATCGGCATCGCTCTCAACACCGCGCACCTGGACGACGCTGACGCGAGGGTGGCGATCGAGGACACTGCGCGTGAAGTCGGACTCCCCTGCACAGATCCCGTGCGGTTTGGAATCGAGGTACTAGCGGCGGCGCTCTGATCTCGGCGGTAACCTAGGCCATGAATCCGAAGAGGCTCGTCGTGATCGACGGGTATTCGCTGCTGTACCGGGCGTTTTTTGCGATCCGGTTTATGAGCACCAGCGATGGCAGGCCGACCAATGCCCTGCTCGGCTTCACCAACATGCTGTTCCTCTTGCTGGAGGACATCCGGCCCGACGCCATCGTCGTCGCGCTCGACGCGCCCGGCAAGACTTTCCGCCACGCCGAATACGCGGAATACAAAGGCACGCGGCGCGAGACCCAGCCCGAGCTTAAGCAGCAGCTTCCCCTCGCCCGCGATCTGATCGAGCGGCTGGGCATTCCGCATATCGAGGTCACCGGATTCGAGGCGGACGACGTCGTCGGCACGATCTCCAAGCTTGCCGAGGAGAACGGCTACCACACGACGATCGTCACCGGCGATCTCGATTCGCTGCAGCTCGTCGACAAGTGCGTCAGCGTTCTCACGATGAAAATGGGGGTAACCGACACCGTCACCTATGATCCCGAGGCGGTCATGCTGCGGTATGGCTTCGGGCCCGAGTTCGTGCCCGATTTCAAGGCGATCAAGGGCGACTCCAGTGACAACATTCCGGGTGTGCCAGGCATTGGGGACAAGGGAGCGTCGGAGCTGATTCAGGGATTTGGAACCATCGAGCAGATGCTGGAACGATGGGACGAGATTCCGCCCAAATACCTGAAGAAGATGGAGCCGGTGAAGGACCAGATGCTCAAGAGCAAATGGCTCGCGACGATCGTGCGCAATGTGCCGCTGACGTACGATTTCAAGCCGTTCGTCCTCACCCAGGAGCAACTGACGGCGGCGCAGGCGATGTTCGAGTCGCTCGAGTTTCGCTCGCTGCTTCGCCGAGCGCCGAAGACGCTGGGCGCTTATCTCGACGGTGCGCCTCCTCGCCCGCAGGAAGGGGTGACGGTTGTCGAAGAAGGCGGGACCGAAAAGCTGGAAATCGCCCTGTCGGCTGCCCCGACTTACGCAGACCTGGCGAAGTTTGTCGACGATCGGCGCTACGCGGTCTTCTTCGCCGCCGCTCCCGCGCAAGACCTCTTCGACCAGCAGGAGCGGCAAGCCTTCATCGCGGTGGGGCGCAACGCCGTTCAGGCGAGCGAGGCAGATGCCTTGCGGCTGATCGCTGAGCTACCCGATCTGGCGGTGCTCCACGATTCGAAGCCGATCTACAAGAAGATTCTGCAATCGCAAATCGAAAATCGAAAATCGGAAATCGCGGAGCCGCGATTCGACTCTCTGCTCGCCGGCTACGTCCTGCAATCGGGCCGGGCCAACTACGCCTTGCGCGATCTCATCCAGGGCTACACCGAGTTGCAGGTCCCGACCGAGCCGCACGAGATGGCGGGGGCGATGCTGGTGCTTGAGGATGCGATGTGCGACCGGCTGGAGAAAGAGCAGCAGACCCGGGTGTTGCGCGAGATGGAGTTGCCGCTCGTTCCCGTGCTCGCCGACATGGAGAACCTCGGCATCACCGTCGACCGCGACCAGCTCCGCGAGTTCTCCAAGCAGCTCGAAGTCACCATCGACCAAACCGCCAAGAAAATCTTTGAAATCGCCGACTGCGAGTTCACTATCGGCTCACCCAAGCAGCTTGGCGAAGTGCTGTTCGAGAAGATGAAGCTGCCCGGCGCGCAGAAGACGAAAACGGGCTACGCGACCGGCGCCGAAGTGCTCCAGCTCATTCCGCACGACATTTGCGAAGAAGTTCTCTCCTGGCGCGAGCTAAGCAAGCTCAAATCCACCTACGCCGATTCGCTCGGCTCGCTCATCCGGGAGGACGGGCGCATCCATACGACTTACAACATGACCGTCGCCGCGACTGGGCGGCTGTCGAGCAATGATCCGAATCTCCAAAACATCCCGATACGGACGGAGTTGGGGCGAGGCATTCGACAGGCCTTCCAGGCGGGTGAGGGCTACCAGCTCGCTTCCTTCGATTACTCCCAAATCGAGCTGCGCGTGCTCGCCCATATGTGTGGAGAGGCGGCGCTAGTCGAGGCGTTTCGGCAGCACGAGGACGTCCACACCGCGACTGGCGAGCAGATGTTCGGCGCGGGCACCGAGATCACCAAAGAGCAGCGCCGCTATGCGAAGATGCTCAACTACGCGGTGCTGTACGGCGTGAGCGAGTTCGGACTTGCTCAGCAGCTCGGCGGGGGCTTCTCGATCAGCGAGGCGAAGGATCTGATCACGAAGTACAACGAGCGGTTCCCGAGCGTGAAGGAGTTCACGACCTCGGTCGTGAACGAGGCGCGGGCGAAGGGCTTCACCACCACCCTGCTCGGCCGTCGGCGCTACTTCCCGGATATCCACGCGCCGAAGATCAACGAACGCAAAGCCGCCGAGCGGCAGGCGATGAACGCGCCGCTACAAGGCACCGCCGCCGACATGCTGAAGCTCGCGATGCTGAACATCCACAAGCGCCTTCAGGAAACCTCGACTCGGATGCTGCTGACCGTTCACGACGAGCTTGTCTTTGAAATGCCGGCCGGCGACACGAGCATGGTGGAGATCATTCGCGAAGAAATGCAATCGGCACTACCGCTGAGCGTCCCCGTCGAAGTCGACGCCAAGCTCGGACCTACTTGGAACAACATGACCGTCGTGCCGCAGCCGGTTCTCGCATGAGGTAGCCAGATTTTTCTTGCTAGATAGCCAGAACTTTAGGCACGTGGCGCGAACACAATCAATCGATCTTAGGATAGAAGAAAGCTGGTGCCGCGGGGAAGGCAGTCCCGATAAGTTCCACGGAGTTCGTAGCGCGCCTACCCCGACACCTGAGACCCGATCAGGTAAACACCCCCCGATGGCTCGATTCGAGATTTCAGCCGAATACCTGACGAAGACCCTCGTCGATCTGCTCAACACGCCAAGCCCAACCGGCGATACCGAGTATGCGATCAGCTTCGTCCAGCAAGAGCTGGAATACATGGGCGTGCCCACTCAAATCACCACCAAAGGTGCCTTGATTGCGACGATCAAGGGTCTGCGCAGCGACCGTCCCCGCGCCCTCACCGCCCATGTCGACACCCTTGGCGCGATCGTGGCTCAAGTCAAAAGCAGCGGACGACTCCGCCTATCCCCGATCGGCGGGCTCATGTGGCCGACGGTGGAGAGCGAAGGCGTCAGCATCGCCACGCGCTCCGGGCGGCAAGTTCGCGGCTCGCTGGTTCTCACCAATGGAGCGGGCCACGTGAACAAAGAAGCCGGTACCCAACCGCGCAATCCCGATACGATGGAAATCCGACTCGACGAGCGCACCCGGAGCGCCGAGGAGTCGCGCCTGCTCGGCATCGAGGTCGGCGATTTCGTCTATTTCGACCCCCGCGTGGAGCAGAACCCGTCCGGCTTCATCCGCTCGCGGTTTCTGGACGACAAGGCGTGCGTCGCCGCCGCCCTTGCCGCTATCAAGGCCCTGAACGACAGCCAGATCACCCCCGCGCAGGACACCACGCTGCTCATTTCCAATTTTGAAGAAGTTGGCCATGGCGGGATCGACAGCTTGCCGACAGGGCTGCATGAGTTGCTCGTTCTTGACATGGCCTGCATCGGCGAGGGCTTGCAGGGTGATGAATTCCACTGCTCAATTTGCGTCAAGGACGCGGGTTCGCCTTACAGCAAACGCCTGAGCGACCGGCTGCGCACGATCGCCGAGCAGCGGGGCATCGATCTCAGAGCGGACGTGTATCCCTTCTATTCGTCGGATGGCACCGCCTATTGGCGCGCCGGAGGCACTGCCGAAGTGGCGCTCATCGGCCCTGGAGTGGATACCAGCCACGGCTACGAACGCACCCACATCGATGCCCTCACCGACACCGCCGCGCTTGTCGCTGAGTATTTGGTCGAAGAGTAGTATCCTGAAGGCATGAAAGCCCTCCTCGCGTTGCTTGTTCTGGTAGCCGTCGTTGGCTGCAAGAAGGACGAGCCCACCCCAACCGCGGCTGTTTCCGCCAAGCCGCCAGGCGCGGGTGTCGTCCCGCCTGTGGGTGGTGGCAATGCCGGGATCGCCCCGCTGGGCAGCAACGTCGGAGGCATGACGCCAATCTCGGGCGGCGAGAGCGTCGAGGGCGCGGGAATGGGGGGCATCGGCCAGGTTGCGAAAAATAAGGCTCGCGGCGCTGGCACGGTCATGGCGTCGCCCAAGCCTCCGGACGACGACCCGGGCTCAACGACAGAAACCGGCGGCTAGCTCGGCTTACCTCACGGCGTGCATCAAGATGCGCTTGAAGGTGTAGAGGTAGGGCCGGTCGGGTCCAAGCTCGGCCACCACCCTCCGGCGAAACTCGTCCTCAAAGCTCTGATAGGTCGGCGCGGGCATGTTCGCTTTGTAGCACGTGAGCAGCGATCCCTTCATCCATTCCACCGCCGCATCGCTGTCGGGAAGTTGGTGGACATACACATACAGCCTCACCTTCACGCTGCGAAAGCCGAGCCGCGTTAGCAGGGCCGCATATTCCTCGGGCGCGAGGGTATTGCGCTCAAGCGGGTTGGGTGGAAAGCTGTTGTAAGGGGCAAGCTTCTCGAGGGTGTACGCGATCCGTTGGCTCGGATGATCGCCGTTCTTCGGCACCTGGATCGCGATCTGGCCGCCGGGGCGGATCGCCTTGCGAAACCGTGCAAGCAGCTTCTCGTGATCCGGCACCCAGTGGAGCGCCGCGTTGGAGAAAATCAGGTCAAACTCCGAGTCGCCACCAAACTCCTGGATATCGGACTTGTAGAACTTGAGACCGAGAAGCCGCGGCGCCTTCGCCAGCATGCCCTCGCTGGTATCGATCCCCAGCGTCTCGACCGCCTGAAACCGTTCGTGGAGGGTCCGCGTGTGTTCGCCGGTCCCGCATCCGAGGTCCACGATGCGCATATCCCGCCGAGGACCAATGAAGTCCATCAGATCGTAGGCCGGCTGCGATCGCTCCTGCTGGAATTTCAGATACTGATCGGCGTTCCACTGATCCACTTCACGAGTGTGGCAGAGCTTGGAGCATCCTTTCGAGCAATTCCATCGGCAAGCCGACGACATTGCTCCACGAGCCCTCGATGGCGCTCACGAATCCCGCCGCTCCACCTTGAATCGCATATGCCCCCGCCTTGCCCATGGGCTCGCCCGTCGCTACGTACTCGTTGATCTCTGCGGCCTCGAAAGCCCGAAACAGCACTCGGGTCGTCGCGGCATCGACGGTCCGAATGCCCGGGCCGACGACCGCGAGCCCAGTAATGACGACATGCTCGCGACCCGACAGCAGCCGCAGCATACGCGCGGCATCCTCCGCATCGGATGGCTTCGCCAACTGCAGCCACGACTCGCCGATGGCAACAACCGTATC
This sequence comes from Fimbriimonadales bacterium, assembly GCA_038202925.1. Taxonomy (GTDB): domain Bacteria; phylum Armatimonadota; class Fimbriimonadia; order Fimbriimonadales; family Fimbriimonadaceae; genus JAEVZK01. The sequence goes on from JBBREM010000021.1 coordinate 18,816, forward strand.
GCCCCCAATCACCAACGCATCGGGATGTCGCGCAAGCACGGATTCCGCCTTAGCTAGCGCCAAGCCCTTCGCCGTCTCCCACGGGTCGTCTCTAGTGAGAGCTTCTTCGTCCACTTCGGCATGCACAACCTCGAATTGGGGGATGAGCTGGCGCAATAGCTCCTGCCGCCGAGGCGATGCGCTGGCGAGGATGATGCGCGGCATGGATGCAGTTTGCCGCGCAACGAGGAAACTTATCCACAGCGCGCCGATGTTGCAAGAGACTGGCGAACAATGCAAATTGCTCAACTTCGCGAGGGAACAAGAGCCTTCCGCAAAACCGCTGCATTGGGAGGTGCCAGCCTGAAATTCATCAAGTCACTCGCGGCAGCGATTCTGCTGACGCTCCTTATCTGCGGTTGCAGCCAGCCGACGGACCCCGCGTACTCGCCTGACGGCGCGTCGCTGGTATTTCAGAAAGGTGGAAAGCTTTACCTGCGCAAGGCTGCTGCCGACCGCCTCATTGGAGAACATGTGGAAGGCAACGTGTCGTGGTCGCCCAATAGCCGCTTGCTTGCTTTCACCGATGGGGGCACGACCATCCTCGACGTCTCCACCGGGCGCCGCGTCCACAACTCCGCGTTCACCGGTCCTTATTCGTGGCAGGATGGGCTCCTCACCGCAGTTGGTAAGAGTCAGGGCGTCGGGTGCACTCTGGTGACCCTCGATCCTCAGTCGGCTACCGAGCAGCTTCAGGTCGACCTGCCCTTCACGCCGAGAGGCATGGCGTCAGCCCGAGATGGCATGTTGATTTGGGACGGAAAGGCGGACTACTGGTTCGACGGCCCAAGGGTAGGATCCCTGCCCGAGCTCGCGGGAATGAACCTTATCGGCCAGAGACCCGAGTCCCCACAATCGCTCTTGGTTAAGATCGTCGCTCGGGAGCATCGCCAAGTGGCGGAGATTTACGAGTGGAACGGCCCGGGCAGCAAACTGAGCCGGGCGGGGACGATCGACTTCCTCGCTAGATCGCCAGAGCATCCAGAGTTCTTTGCCGTGGTCGACATGAAGGCAGCCGACGACTGGGGCCTGATGGCGGCTCTTCTCATGGTCGTGCAGCCCGCGAACGAGCGTGACCGGAGACAATTGGTGGCATTTATCGACAAGTATCGGTTACTTGATCCTGCCGAGAGGACGAGTAAGAACCCGTCACCAAAGGGAACCGACTCACGACTTCAAGGCATCATTTCCCGATCCAAAGTTACGTTCACCTGCTTAACCGGAAACCGGCGCGACACCTGGGGCGAGGTGGTTTCGGTCGTGACTAAGCCTAGAGGAGACTTCCCTGCGCATATGGGTATGGGCATCAACAAAGACGGCACCGCCATAGCCGTCAGCTATGGCAACGTGCTAAAGACCTACACCCTCCGTAACCCCATCCGATAGACCCCCTGCATGTCAGAATAGAAACGGCTGCGCAGGGCGTAGCCGTCTAACTATTATGCGCGTCCCGTTCTACGACATCAAAGCTCAGTACGACGAACTCGCCCCGCAGCTCGACGCGGCGGTGCACGAGGTGCTTTCCAGCGGCGGTTACGTGATGGGTAAGAACCACAAGGCTTTCGAGGCCGAGATCGCCGCTCTGCACGGCTGCAAGCACGGAATCGCGCTCAACAGCGGCACCGACGCGCTACGAATCCTGATGGACGCCGCCGGTATCGGCGCCGGCGATGAGGTCATTACCGCCTCGTTCACTTTCGTGGCCTCCACCGAGACGATCGTGCAGACGGGCGCAACCCCGGTATTCGTGGACATCGATCCGCTGACCTACAACATCGATCCGTCCAAGATCGAAGCCGCCATCACCCCGCGCACCAAGGCGATCATGCCGATCCACCTTTTCGGCCAAATCTGCGACATCGATCCGCTCATGGAGATCGCAAAACGGCACAACCTGATCGTGATCGAAGATGCCGCCCAAGCTCTGGCCTGCACGCACAACGGCAGGCCCGCGGGCACGTTCGGCATCGGCGCTGGATTCAGCTTTTACGTGACCAAGAACTTGGGGGCGGCCGGAGACGGTGGCCTGATCGTCACGAACGACGACGACATCGCCGAAAGAGCCCGCTCGATGCGCATCCATGGCATGGGCCGCGAGCGATACTACTACGATCACCTCGGCTACACCTCGCGCCTGCATGAAATCCAAGCGGCGGTGCTTCACGTCAAGTTCGCCAAGCTTGCCGAGTGGAATGCCCGCCGATCCGAGATCGCCGCGATCTATCTCGATGGAATGAGGGACGCGGGCGTCCAGCTTCCAATCACCGCCGAAGGCAACAACAACACCTGGCACCAGTTTTCGATCCGCAGCGACCGGCGCGACGACCTGCAGGCGTTTCTCAAGGAGCGCGGCGTCGATTCGATGATCTACTATCCGGTCCCGCTGCATTTCCACGAGCCTTACAAGCGCTTCGGAAAGGGTCTAGGCTCGCTGCCTGAGACCGAGCGCGCGGCGCGCGAGATACTCAACCTGCCGATGCACCAGCACATGAGCGACGAGCAGGCGCGCCACGTCGCGGCCATGGTCTGCGAGTTCGCCGCCCAGCGCGTCTCAGCCTAGCTTTTCGGGCCATTCTAGCTCGATGCCCTGCAAAGTGAGCAGTCGCTGGTAGTCGCTCGGCTCGGATAGGACGGCCTCCGGCGTCGTGTTCTGCTGAACGCAATACGCGACAAGAAGGCCCGCCGCCTCCCCGATATTCCACTCGACCGGATGCAGCCGGTAGCAGCCGTTGGTGATGTGCGTCACGCCGAGGTTCTTGCAGGCAGGAAGCAAGTTCTCGGTGGCGACTGGAATAAGGGAACCGAGCGGGATTTGAAATGGCACGGTGGCGCAGTCGATCGTGTTCTTGCCGTCGGCCGATGGGTGCAGGTCGATCCGGTAGCTACCGATCCCGACGCTGTCCTTGAACTCCAGAGCGCGATCCCGACCGGGATTGGCGGATTCCGACACCATCTGCTCGGTAACCGTGAACCGCGCCTTGATGCGCCGCGACTCGCGGATGTAGGGTGCCATAGCCAGTCCATCTTCAGTCCCCGTCATGTCCGGCCTGAGGTACAGCCCCGGATAGCCAACGCCCCCGTCATGCCTCAGTGCATCGGTTTGCAGCCAATAGATCAGGCTCAATGTGAGCTGGCGCGCGTCGTGCAGCCGCTGCCGCACCACCTCGGGCGTTTCGTCGATGATGTTGCCCTCGAAGTAGTCGTTCTGCGGCCAATTGACGATCGTTACCGGATGCGGCTCGTAACCCTCGAACTTCGCCGGATCGACGATCAGCCGGTAGGGAAACAGCGCGTACCAATCGTTGGCGAACAGCGGGAGTTTGACCGGGAGGCCGTTATGGGCGTGCAGAACGTCAAAACCAAGCAGGGGCCCTGGCCAGAAGTCCGGCTTGTAAGCCCGCCACTTATCGTATTGCTCGGGCCGGTCGATGACGCGGTGGCTGCCCTCGTCGTGGGCCAACGCCGCGCACCAGGTGATGCCCTGCACGTTCAACAGCTCCGCGTCGCCGGAAACCGCGTTGGGCTCTCCAGTCTCCTGGCGCGACTCCGCGCCGGTGACATATTCAGTCCGCGTTAGCTGCAGCAGATCGCCAAGCTCGGTGGCGTCGAGCACGTACTTGGTATGCACGATTTCTTCCTCGCCGGTCGCCATGTTGAGGAACATGACGCTGCGAACGGTATTTCCTTCGCTATCGGCTCTGATCGGCACCCGGCCCAGTCGCAGATCCAGGTGCTCCGAGCGAACCATCTCCTGCAGCACGAGCCAGCCGATTCGCGGCTCGTGGCAAAGTCGGCTTACCCACCCGCCGCCTGGGTTGAAGTGCGCGTCTTGCGGCTTGAGTGGGGTGTTTTGGCGGTAGAACTGGCGCACCCGGTCGCGATAGTCGCGGTAGCGGCGCGTGCAGCCGAACTGCTCGATCCATGGATGCTCGTCGGGCGGAACCGCCTGCGAGGTGAGTTGGCCGCCGATCCATGCGGTTTCCTCGGTCATCACGACCTTGAGCCCCATCGAGCACGCCGCCATCGCAGCGGCGCACCCGCCGGTGCCGCCTCCTGCGATCAAGATGTCGCACGATGTTTCGGTCACCGCGTCAGGCGCTCCAGGGTGGCTTCCATGATCGCCGTCGTCTGGGCGCTGACCGTGTAGACGAGGGCCTCGCGATACACGCGCTGGGCCGGGTGGGTGGTGGAGTTGGCGGCGCCGCTGCTTGCCGCGACCGCCGCGTGCGCGCAGCGCACGGCGAGGTTGATCGCCCAGGCGCGCACCCTCAGCCGCTCCTCGGTCGTTTCCTCCAGCTCCACACCCTTCTGCGCCTCCTTCGTCGCTTCCCGGCATTGGCTTAGCTCCTGGGCCAGCTTATCGTGCGTATCCCGCAAGAACGGAAGGGCCTTTTTCTCAGCGTTGGCGAGGAGGATATCCAGCCCCGCCTGGGCGCAGCCGAGAGCGAAGTGCCCTTGCAGCGCGATGTTGATCTGATCGTTGTTCTTGATCCAATCTGCGGGCCGGATGAACGCAATATGGGCATCCCGCACGAGAAATTCTTTGAATTCGACAGACACAGTGTTCGCCGCCTCCATGGCCGCAAGCTTCATGGATTCCGAAACCACCAAGCCGGCCTGGCTGACGAGTGGCACGACCGCGAACACGGCCTGCCCGTCTGGCAAGGTCGCACCCACCAGGAATTCCTGATAGAAGTCGAAGCCCGTCACCCAGGGTACTTTGCCGTCCAATCTGTAGTCCCCCGCGACAGGCTCCGCGCGCATCACCGGCGGACCGCCGCGGCGGAGTTGGCTAAAGCCGATCCCCACGAGCTTCTCGCCGTTGCCCATCTTGGGCAGATATTCCTGCTTCAGTGCCTCGTTCTCGCTGCGGGCGAGCATCGAGCCCGCGCTTTGGTGCTGGGTCTGGAGGAAGGAAAGCGTGCCCGAGTAGCGCGCGCAGGCTTCTTGAAAGTGCCGGAACGATTCCTCGCTGATCTCCGGCCCGCCATATTCCTTCGGACGGCGCAGCGCCATCAGATCGCGCTCGCAGAGCCCCTGCAGCGCCCACCGCAGCGCCACCGGATCGCTATCGATCTCCTGCGCCCTCGGAGCGACTTCGTCGCGTAGGAAGGCTTCGGCCGTGGCAAGGATTTCGGAGTCGCGGTCCATTGCCACTAGGCGCCCTCAATCACAAGCTTCGTAAAGTCCCCCGCCGTCAGCAGGCACAGCGAGCATGCATGCATCAGTGTCAGCCGCGCATAGCGGACTTCCGGCTGGTCGTCCATCACCATCGCGGCCTCAAAAAAGTCGTTGATCGGCTTCTCAAGGCTCTTCAGTAGCCGAACCGCAGCTTCGACATCGCGCTTCATGGCGGCCTCCCGCAAGGGCGCGGCGACTTCGGTTAAGAGCTGAAAGAGGGCGAGGCCCTCTGCCGACTGCAAGGCGGAGTGTTCGAGCCGGTCGAGCGGGCGGTCCTCGCCAAACTCCATTCCCTTCTTGCGGGCCGAGATGACGATATTCACCGGACGGGTCGCAGTCTGGATAAATGCGACGTCGTCGGCAAGTTTTTCGAGGCATTGGGACCGGAAAGATACCGCCTTGGGATCGGTCGCTTTCGCAGGGATTTCTCTCAGCAGGCCGGCTTCGAGAATGTCGTGCCGAAGTTCGGGCAGGAGCGCGGCGTAGCGCGAGGCGAACAGCTCGGAAAACGCCGGGAAGGCTTTGGTTGTGTCCACCGCAATCCCCTGCTTATCGTATTCGAGCAGCGCCGCCGAAAAGGTCTCGACGTAAGGAGGCATCGGCCCTTCCCAGTTCCAGGCCGCCTCGATGAGCGTCGTGGCCGCGCGGCGGAGGCCGAACGGATCGCTTGAGCCACTCGGCTCGATGCCGAGCCCCAAGTATCCGGCAAGCTTGTCAAGCGCGTCGGCCATCGCAAGCCGCACCGCCGTTCGGTCCTCTGGCGTCTTCGCTACCGGGTTCTGGCCGAATTCGTAATGCGCGGCAATCGCATGGCACACCGCCTCCGGCATGCCCTCGCGGCGCGCGTATTCGCCGCCGATAATGCCCTGCAGCGACGACAGCTCGCTCACCAATCCGGTCGCCAAGTCCGCCTTTGCGTAGAGCCCGGCCTGTCGAGCGAACTCAACTTCGGCGTCGTCGCCGCCGGTCCAGCGGGCAATTCCTTCGCAGAGGCTGGCGAGTCGGTCGGCCCGCTGGCGCACGCTGCCCAGCTTGTCCTGGAACACGATGCCCGCGGTCTTTTCCAGAAAGTCGTCGAGTGAGTGCTTCGCATCCTCGTCGAAAAAGAATTTCGCGTCGTTGAATCGCGCATTGAGCACCCACTCCGCGCCGCGGCGCACCGTCTCGTCCTCGCCCGAGTTGCGCACAAAGATAAAGCTGTTGGTCAGCGCACCGGCTGAGTCGCGCACCGGGAACATGCGCTCGTGCTTCGACATCGCGGTCATCAGCACCGGCTCGGGCAATGACTCGAACTCCGCGCGGAACTTGCCTTGGAGGGCGGTCGGCCACTCGGTCAGAAACACGTTCTCATCGACGAGCGCGTCGGATAGAACCGGCTTTCCCTCCACCGTCTTCCCCGCGCCGTCAAGAATCAGTGCACGCCGCACAGTGGCATCCGGCTCGACGAATCGCTGTCGAAGCTCCCTGAGGATCTCCTCGATACTATGCGCGCCGAAGCTCTCCGGCTTATAGAAGCGGTGGCCGCGCGATGTAAGCCCGGAGCGCACGCCTTCGATCTCGAATTCGACCACCTTGCCATCGAACACGGCCAATATCCAGCGGATCGGCCGAGCAAACCGCATGCGCACGGTGCCCCAGCGCATGGATTTCTCGAAGGTGAGCGAGCGGATCGCCTGCGGCAGAAGCTCGGCCAGCAGCTCGCTCGTGTCCCTGCCGGCGATGGTCTTGGTGACCCACACATATTGGTCGTCTTTGCGCAGTTCGCCCGGCTCGATGCCTTGCGAGCGGCAGAATCCTAGGAGCGCCGGAGTGGGCTTGCCTGTGTCGTCATAGGCGGCCTTGAGAGCCGGGCCGCGCTGTTCCTTCGTCGCGTCTTCTTGGCGCGGATCGATGTCGGGGATGCTGACGATGAGCCGCCGAGGCGTACCCATGCATTGCCCTCCCGCCTTGAGCACGCCCGCCTTGCGGAGCAGGTCCGTGATGGAGGCTTCGAGATCCTTGTACGCCTTCTCCACGAACGACGCAGGCAACTCTTCGCATCCAAGCTCGAGCAACAACTCCGGCATCAGCAGAGATTACCGTGGAGGCATCCGACGCAGCGGAGCCCTGCATCGAACGAGGATGAGTGGACTGGAGGGTCGACCTCCGTGTCGACCGACCCGGTTCCGACGGAGCGGAACCCTCCAATTCATCAACGGGGCGGATACAGCGCCAGCGCCGACGCTCCGAAGAGGCCCGCATCTTCGCCGAACGGGCTCTCCACGAGCCGCTGCCTGGCGATGTCCATCGAGAGAAATTTGCTCAGGCCGACGCCGCCGCTGACCACGATCACGTCCGGAAACAGCGTGGTGCGCGCGATCTGCAACGCGGTGTGGAAGGCTTCGATCGCTTTCTGCTGCTGATCCTCGCTCGGCGTCTCGCCGAGGTAGGCGCCGCCAAGCAGTTGCTCGATGTTGCCGTGCCGGCTCGGGAGATCGTTGATCCGCGCGTACTCGCCCCGCTTGCCCATCCACAGCTTGCCCTCGCTGACAAACCCGAAGCCAACTCCAGTGCCGAGCGCCAGCGTCGCGACTCGCTTGCCCGCGAACTGGGGGAGGCACGCGTGACCCCACGCGGTCGCCAGCCCGTCGTTCAGGGCAACCGTGGGAATGCCGAAGGCGCTGGAGTTGAAGCGCGTGCCCACATGCTCAGGGATAATCGCCTTCGCCTCCCACACCTCACCGGTTTCAGGGTGAATCGTGCCACCGCTCGAAACGCCCAGCGCGACCACCTGAGAGGCGGCGATCTGCGCCTTGATCCAATCGATCCGGCCTTCGCGACTCCGGTCGATGTGCTCCTTTTCCACATGGATCAGCTTCCACTCGGGCGAGAACAGGCCGAAGCGCATCCAGGTGCCGCCCAGATCGACCGCGCCGACATTGTCTTTCGCCGACGCGTGAGGCATCAGCATCTCGGTAGTCTTGACCGGATCGTTGATCGCGCTGCCTACAACGACGCCGACCGCGCCGCATCGCAGGGCGGCCTCGATCTGCCAACGCTCTGCGTATCGGCCTTCCCCGAGGACTGGCACCGCTCCGCTCGCCGCGATTTGCCGCACGACCTCCAGGTCGGGGCCATCGGTCATGTCGCGATCTGCGGTGTAGCCGGCGAGCGTGGTGCTTACAATGTCGGCACCTTCTTGCGCCGCCGCTTCCGCGGATTCAAGCGTATCGCAGTCGGCGATGGCGACGAGCCGGGCCTCGTGGATACGGCTGATGAGCTGCCGCAGCGATGCTCCTTTCGGCCGCGCGCGGCTGGTGCCGTCCAAGGCGATCGCCTCGCAGCCCGCGATGATCAGCGAATCCACCTCCGCGAGAGTCGGCGTGATGTAAATCTCGCTGTCGTGGTATTTGCGCTTGATGAGGCCGATCACGAGGGCGCCTGTCGCCTTCTTCGTGCGCTGAATCGCCTCCGGCCCCTCCATCCGCACAATCTTCACGCCCTGCTGGACGCTCGCCAGTGCCATACGCTGGAGGATCTCCGGGTGGGCGACAGGCGACTCGTCGCTCGCCTGCGCGGAGACGATCAGCGGGCATTCGCGCAGCGCGGCAAGGAAGTCGTCGCGGGTCACGAGTTAATGATGGCGCACCGGCTACTTATCCGTGTCGTCCTTCACGCTGTCTTCGAACATCTTGCGCAGTCGCTCGCGCTCCTCACGTTCTTTCTCGCGTCGCTTCACGTCGTCGAAGTATTTAGGATCGCGCAACTCGGTCGCCTTGTATGCCCGTTGCGGTCCTTTGCCGTAAGTGAGGCCAGGCAGGCGGTTCGTGGCAAAGAGTGCGGCCACGCCGAGATGAAGCACCGCAAACAACCCCATCAACGGGGCACCATAGATAGACCCATACCCAAAGAGGGTGAGAGCCACGGTGAGCCAGGCCAGGATCATGCCAGATATCGGAATGATCGCGAACAATTTGATCAGCCCGCTCGGATTGCGCAAACCCCATACAACGGTTAACGCGGCAATCGGCAGTCCTGGGCCGCCTCGAACAGGAAGCAGCGTGTGCGCATAGATGACCTCCAAGCCGAGCCAAATGAACAGGCCAGCCAGAACCGTGCTGCCGAGCCAAAATAGAACGTACCGTTGCGTGCCGAGATCATTCTCTGCCGCCGTCCCAACCCAGAACAGCCAGTACAGCTCGACGAGAAACCAAAACAGCCCTCGACCATCTCCAGCACTGGCGAATGGATAGGTAAACAGCCCCCACGGTTGCGACCAATCGGAAAAGAATTGGAGGGGTTGAAACAAAACCCCTTTCATGGCCCAGGAAATGACAAACGTGGCGAGGAGAAGGCCAATGAGCGCGTACGTTGCGGGCGCACCGTTGCGCCTCGCTTGCTGTTGAACCCGTTGATAAACGCTCATTCTCCGCCAATTATCCTCATCTGCTCTAACGTATCCGAAGGCTAGGACGGCACAAGGGACCTACCAGGCCGCTAAAATGAGCACGCTTGCGATACTTCGTCGTCGCTCCTGATGGATCGCGGTTTGGACCCGCCGATCTCAACATGCTGCGTACATGGGTGTCGGAGGGCCGGATCGCGCCGGCCAGCTTCCTTATCGAGGAGGCAACCGGCAGGCAGATTCACGCTCAAATGGTGCCCGGGCTCTTCGAGGGCAACTATTATCGGCCGCCTTCGGAGTTCGGCTACCAACCGCCGCCCGACAACGGCAAGAAGGACATCCGCAGCTCCTACATCTACACCATCCTCAGCTTCTTCGTGTGCGGGTTGCTGGCGTTTGGCGGGATGTACTACGCGGTGCGCGCATACGGCAAGGGCCATCGCGGCGGCATTTGGGCGTTCGTCTTCGCCGTGTTCATGCTCGTCTTCTGGGTTGTGTCGACGATCTGGTTTGTGCAGAACGTGCTGCCTATGTGGATGGGCGGGCCGCAGGTTCCTACCTCGCCTGAGGGTTTCTGAGGCTCGAACTTACAATTGGAGGGTCGACCTCCGTGTCGACCGCAGGCCTGTTCCGACGGAGCGGAACCCTCCAGCCTAACCGGTCGCGGGGTAGCATCCTGCGCATGCTCTCGAAGGGGAGGGGGCGATGATGCCGACTCGCGAAGAATTCCATCTCATCGGCGCGGGCAAGTACGTCTTCTACTTCCTCATCTTCCTCTCGCTGGCGATCATGCTCTGGCAGATTGGGCAGCGGGTGCGGCTGTGGATGCAGGGGCGACCCATTGAGGAGCGGCCACCCGGCTTGCGCTATTGGATCCCCAATCGCACCGACCTCAAAACCTGGTTCGCCAACCTCTGGACCTACGTGCTCGCCCAGCGCAAGGTGCGAAGCTCGCGGCGCAAGTCGGGAGCGCCAATGCACCTGTTCATCTTCTACGGGTTCCTCGCCCTTTTCCTGGCGACAACGCTGCTTGCGATCAACACGTACGGGCCATGGAACTTCCACCGCGGGACGTACTTCCTCGTCTACGAGACAGCCTTTGATCTGCTCGGCCTGCTCTTCGTGATCGGATGTTTTTGGGCGCTGTTTCGGCGCTTCAAATTGAACAGGTCGTATAGGATCTATAGGACGGAAAACCCGGACCCTAAGCAAGAGATCGACCGGCGGCGACAGCCGCTTAGCAGCGCGTGGCCGGACTACGCGACGCTCATCCTGCTCATCGTGATCGGCCTCGGCGGATACTGGCTCGAGGCGGCGAGGCTGTCGAATTGGGCGATGCATGGCAGCACCCACGACTGGGATCGCGCGTCGCTCGTCGGCTACGCCTGGGCGCGGCTGCAGGGGCCTGTCTCCGACTTCGGTTATCAGGCCATCTGGTGGTTCCACACCGCGACGGTGATGGTGCTCTTCGCAGTGCTGCCGCGGATGCGCATTCGGCACATCGTCATGGCGATCCTGACCACCGGGGGCCGCATCGAGCAGCCGATGGGCGAGCTGAAGCCGATCTCGATGGAGGAAGTCGAGAAGACTGGGCAGATCGGAGTGGCTCAGGCGAAGGATTACTCGCGCTGGCATCTGATGTCGCTTGATGCATGCATGGAATGCGGGCGCTGCACCGAGGTCTGCCCCGCGTGGAACGTGGGCAAGGTCCTCAATCCGAAGCAGTTGGTGCAGGACCTGCGCGGCGCGATGGTCTCCGGCGCGAACGTCGCCGAGTCGATCAGCGAGGAAGCGCTATGGCAATGCACGACATGCAACGCCTGTGTGGAGGCGTGTCCGGTGCTCATCCGGCATGTCGACCTTATTGTCGACGCCCGGCGCTGGCTGGTGGCGGAAGGCAAGCTAAGCGGCACGGGGGCGGTGATGCTGCGGCAGGTCGCCTCGACCGACCACGCCTGGGGGCAGCCGCGCAATTCGCGCGAGGACTGGATGAAGGGCCTCGACATTCCGCTCTGTCGGGATGGCGCGCCATTCGAGTATCTCTTCTGGGTCGGCTGCGCGGGGGCGACCGATCCTGGGGCGGTGAAGACGACCAAAGCGGTAGCGGCACTGCTCAAGAAGGCCGGCGTCTCCTTCGCCTGTCTCGGCCAAGAGGAAGCCTGCACCGGCGACCCCGCGCGGCGCATTGGGGACGAGTTCCTGTGGCAAGAGAAGGCGACCGGGAATTCGGCTCTCTTCGCTGCTTACGGGGTGAAAA